>JAMOVU010000167.1 GCA_027067555.1 Candidatus Aminicenantota bacterium
TTTTACCACCACCAAAATATCCTGCCTCTTTCACCCTTTTTACAAGTGGAGAAAGATCTTCTGAAATTGTTCTTAGATAAAAATTAAAAAAGTGCTCCCTTTCACCTATTACAACATTGTACTTTTCAGGGGTTTCCTTATATTTCATTCTGCAAAGATCCGAAATTATATAATAAGGGCTTTTTGTGTGAAGAAAGGTAAGCTTCCCGTAATCAGTAAATTTCAAAAATTCCTCTTCCTTTGCTTTCTCAACCTCTTTGATAACCTCAGTAAACTCTTTTTTATTTAAAATATCAAGAGGGGAATTCTTCAGAAGAAAATCTATCACAGCATAGACCTTTTCTCTGTCTCCTGTTTTGTACTGATAATCAACAGCGGAAACAAAAAGCTTAAAATCATCAAAATCAATATTATTCTCATTAAGAAAATTTTTCAAATTAACAAAAATAGAATCATCCTCTTTTAATTTAAACCCAATATCTCCCCACACACCACTCCATATTAAAATATCCTCTTTAAGCCCAAACTCTTCTTTAAGCACTGTGGTACAGGATGGATACTCAGTAGATTTTGCTCCTAAAAGGATAGGATTTTTAATTTTCACATCTTCAATAAGCCTTCCCGAATGATGGTCATAAACCTGAAAATCAGAAATTGAATTTAAAAATTTCAAATCATCCTCAGGAAGGCTCATATCAACCAAGTAAATTTTTTCTGCCCTTCTTTTTTTTATCTCTTCCCTATCGTATTCAGATAAAAAGTAATTTCCAGGAGGAGGAGTAAAGTATGAAAAACTTTCTCCCAATTGTTTGCTAAGTATTACTGCCGATGCTATACCATCAGTATCCCAGTGGTGTATTATTAAATTCATCATTCAACAAAAGGATTATCAAAGGAAATTATAACCTGAGAAACTTCAGGCCTCATCTGATCTTCAGGAGGTTGCTTCCCTTCTGTAATCATCTTTCTCATCACTTTTCCGGCAAAATTAATATGATGTTCGGGGCCATGGGGACATGTTTTATCACTTGCGATTGCTCTGCACTTTTTGCAATAGAAGAATGCTCTAAAAATAACAGGCTCTATTTCAAGATCAGGAAATTCCTTGAAAATCTCATGAGCCGCATATGGGTGATAATAATCACCGACACCTGCATGATCCCTTCCTACTATAAAATGAGTACACCCGAAGTTTTTCCTTACTATGGCATGATGAATAGCCTCCTTGGGGCCAGCATATCTCATCTCTGTCGGAAGGATTGAAAGGAAGATTCTATCCTGAGGAAAATAATTTTCCTTTAAAGCTTCATAAGCTTTTAAGATAACCTCATCTTTAAAATCTCCCTTTTTCTTTTTACCAATAATAGGGTTAATAAAAAGTCCGTCAACAACAGTTAGAGCAGCTTTTTGGACAAACTCATGTCCAAGATGGGGAACATTTCTTGTCTGAAATCCTACAATTTTTTCCCATCCTCTCTTCTCAAACTCTGCTCTCGTCTGCTCAGGAGAAAGATCATACTCAGGAAATTTTGAAGGTGGAGATTGAATAAGGGTAATCTTACCTCCTATCGCATAATCTTTGAGCCCCATTGTTCTTGCCACACCGGGATGATCGGAGTCAAGAGTACCATAAACTTTCTTAGCTATAAGCTCTTTGGGAATTTTATAAATATCTTCTATTTCAAGCAAAGCAATTCTTTTACCTTCAAGAGTTAAAAATACCTTATCCCCCTTTATCTTCCCTTTTTCTTCCTCTGAAATGTCAAGAAGAATCGGGATAGTCCAGGCAATCCCGGAGGGGAGTCTCATTGTATTTGCAACAGAAACAGCCTCTTTTTCTGTTAAAAAGCCTTCAAGAGGAGAAAAGAGACCATTTGATATATTTTTTATCTCCTGGGCATGCTCTTTTGTAATTTCAAGCTCAACCCCTTCCTGGTTCAAAAGCTTTTCTCTTTCAGCATCACTTGCCATTCTTTTAATAAGTTTTCCACCATGCGGTTTTATCATTTTTCACTCCTTTTTTATGATTTTTTGTTTCCAATTATACTATTAATACCACTGTTTTTCAATCAAATAGACTGGCAATGTAATTGGTAAGGTTGCTTTTTGTTCATTATTTAATTATAATATGCAGTAAAAATAAGGAAGGTTTACTATGCCAAAGGGTTTGCTTGAAATTATTGAACAGGTAAGTAGAGAAAAAGGTATTGACAGAGAGGTCTTTTTCCGCGCAATTGAAGATGCTATAAAAACAGCTGCAAAAACATACTTTAAAGAAAATGAGCCTGTTAATATAGCCTTTGACTGGGAAAAAGGAGATATAAAGATATTTACCAAGAAGTTAGTGGTAAAAAAAGTCAAGGATGAATCAAAAGAGGTTTCCTGGGAACAGGCAAAAAAGACAAACCCTGATGTTAAATTGGGAGACACTATTGAGATAAATCTTCCCCCAGAAATTTTGGGCAGGATTTCAGCTCATGTAGCAAAAAATATTATCTATAATGAAATTTCAACAGCAGAAAGGGATAAAATTTATAAAGAGTATGCTCCAAAAATCGGCACTATAGTTACTGGAAGAGTTAGAAGATTTTTGGGAAATGATGCTGTTTTAAGTCTTGGAAAAGCCGAAGCTCTTTTACCCAAAAAGGATCAACTTAAAACAGATAATATTAAAAGAGATATGGAGCTTAAAGCTCTAATAAGAAAAGTGTACAAAGAGGGGAAGGAGCCTCAAATAGTTTTAACAAGAACTTCAAAAACATTTTTAATTAAATTACTTGAATTTGAAATTCCGGAAATTGCTGATGGGACAATAGAATTAAAATCCGTAGTAAGAGAGCCAGGTGAAAAATCTAAGATTGCCGTGTTTACAAAAGAAAGAAATATTGATCCCATTGGAGCCTGTATTGGGATGAGGGGCAATAGGATCTTAGCGGTAACGAAGGAATTAAGCGGAGAGAGGATTGATGTTGTAATATGGTCTGATAATCCGGAAATTTTTATAAAAAATGCAATGGCTCCGGCTAAAATTTCAAGAATTAAGATTTTAAGTGAAAAAGAGAGAAAAGCTATTGTCTATGTACCCAAAGATCAATTGGCTATAGCTATAGGAAAACAAGGTGTAAATGTTAAACTTGCCTCCAAATTAACAGGATGGCATATAGATTTACAAAGAGAGGACTAAATGGGAAAAAGAGTTTATCAAATAGCCAAAGAATTGGGTAAAGAGAATAAACAGGTTTTAGATGATTTAAAAAAGATAGGAATAGAGAAAAAGACATCAAGCAATAGTCTTTCAGAAGATGAAGAGAAAAAATTAAAAGAATTTTATTCAGAAAAGCCTCAAAAACATAAAAAAAACGAAACAAAAAAGATTGAAAAAAAGAAAGAAAAAAAAGAGGTTAAAAAAGAAAAAGTAGAACCCAAAAAAGAAGATATTCAGAAAAAGAAAAGAGATAAAAAATATTTTGAAAAGGGGAAAGAAAGCGGGAAAATAGTAATTTACGAAGGAATTACGGTAAAAGAATTAGCTGAAAAGATGGGCATGAAAGCAAAAGACCTTATCCAAAAACTTCTGCAGAACAGAATGCTCTTAACAGTTAATAAAAGTCTATCCATAGAAGAAGCAGAAAAGATTTTGCAAATATTCGGTCTTGAGGGTGAAAAGAAGAGTTTTGAGACAAAGATAATGGAGGAACTTTCAGAAGAAAGGGATGAAAGCAATTTAGTTGAAAGAGCTCCTTTAGTCACAGTTATGGGTCATGTTGACCATGGAAAGACCACCCTCTTAGATGCTTTAAGAAATACAAATGTTGCAGACAGAGAAAAGGGAGGAATTACCCAGCACATTGGAGCATCAAAGATAAAATATAAGGGAAAAGAGATTGTCTTTATTGATACACCGGGACATGAGGCTTTTGCAAGGTTAAGACTTAGAGGAGCAAATGTAACGGACATAGTAATTCTGGTGGTAGCTGCAGACGATGGAGTTATGCCTCAAACGATAGAAGCTATCAGCCATGCAAAAACCGCAGGCGTTCCCATAATAGTAGCCATAAATAAGATAGATAAACCTGAAGCAAACCCCATGAAAGTCAAACAGGAACTTTTAAAACATGGAATCACAGTGGAAGATTATGGTGGTGATGTCGTTTCAGTTGAGATTTCAGCTAAAAAGAGAATAGGCCTTGACGAACTTCTGGAAATGATTCTTCTTGTAGCAGAGATGAATGAACTTAAAGGAGATCCCAATATACCCGCTAAAGGATATATCCTGGAGGCAAGACTTGACACTAAAAAGGGAAGCATAGCAGATGTAATTATAAAAGAGGGTGTCGTAAGACTTGGAGATCCATTTATTTCCGGTACGACATACGGAAAGGTTAGATCCATTGAAGATGAACACGGAAGAAGATTAAAAGAAGCAAGAATGGTAGCAGGTGTGGAGATAAGTGGATTTAATGAAACACCAAAAGCAGGTGAGCTCTTTCAAGTGGTCCCATCTCTTGAAAAAGCCCAACAGATCGCCCAGTTAAGAAAAGAAAAACTTGAAGAAGAGAGAAGAAAGAAACTTGATAAAAGACTTTCCCTTGATGACTTTTTTAAGAAGATGAAGGGAGAGGGAGTAAAAAAACTCCCACTAATTATCAAAGCCGATGTTGAAGGCTCTCTTGAAGCAATAGAGGATAGTTTAAATAAGATAAAACATCCGGAAGTAAAAATAGACATTATTCAAAGTTCAACAGGAGCAGTTAGTGAAAGTGATGTGCTTTTAGCATCAACAGCAAATGCAATCATTATATGCTACAATGTAAGAGCAAACAAAAGAGTAAGAGAAATCGCAAAGAATGAAAAGGTTGAAATAAGATTTTATTCAATTATTTATCAGCTTTTGGATGATATAAAAGCATCCCTTGAAGGAATACTCTCTCCTATTGAAAAAGAAATCTTTTTAGGAACAGCTGAAGTGAGGAAAGTATTTAAAGTACCAAAAGTGGGAACAGTTGCAGGCTGTTATGTAAGTGAAGGAAAGATAGAAAATGATGCCAATATAAGAGTAGTACGAAATGGGGTGGTTATCTTTACAGGAGAAATTGAAAGTCTTAAACACTATACAAAAGATGTTAGTGTAATTAAAAATGGTCAGGAATGTGGTATCAAAATAAGAAACTTTAATGATATAAAACAGGGAGATGTTTTAGAAGCATTTAAAATAGAAAAAATAAAACAAAAAATATGATTGTAGGTATTTATACCTTTGAACTTTATCTCCCCCACTCACACTCATTAAAAGAAAAGAGAAAAATTATAAACATGATAAGAGATAGGATTAAGTCAAGATTTAATGTTTCCATTGCTGAAGTGGGGTTCTTTGATTTATGGCAGAGAACAATGTTTGGAATTGCCATAATAAATAATGAAAAAAAGATAATAGATAATACTTTCTCTAACATTATAGACACAATAGAAGAAAAAGTGGGGATCTCTCCCTACAATATTGAGGTTAGATATGAATAGGGGGAAACAAATCAAAAGGGAGAGAATTGAACATCTCCTGAGAAATATTATTTCCTCAGAATTATTAAATTTTCAGCATAATAATTTAATAACTTTATCAAGGGTTGAACTCTCTCCCGACATGTCAAATGCAAATTTTTTTATAACTGTTTTCGGGGATAAAAGTGTCACAGAAATTATTGAAGAATTAAATAACAGGAAAGGTTATTTCAGAAAAGTGATTGCAAAAAAATTAAATTTAAGGTATACTCCATCTTTAAAATTCAAAGAAGAAAAAAACTTCTTAAATAGAAAGGTAAAGGCAGAGGAGACGGGAGAGAGTACCAATGAGCAAAGAAGCAAAAGAGATAGCTGAAAAGTTAAAAAACAGCCATAAAATAGCCATAACATCTCATATTCGCCCTGACGGTGACTCAATAGGCTCAGGTTTAGCATTATATTTAATGCTAAAAAAAATGGGGAAAGAGGTTAGATATATAAATAAAGATATACCACAACCCCCTCTTACACTTTTTCCCCATTTTGAAGTAATAGAATACGGGGACATTTATCCCCAGGAGTTTGATGTTGTCGTACTAATTGAATGTTCCACGGAAGAAAGATCAGGCCAAAAGAATTTAAATAAATATTTCAGAATTTTAATAGATCATCATCTTTCAAATGAAGAGCAGGTTGAACTTAATTGGGTAAATCCAAAGGAAAGCGCCGTAGCAATTATGATTTATGAATTATCAAAATACCTTAATGTAGAAATAGACAAAGAAATTGCAACTTTACTTTATTCAGGAATAGTATCTGATACAGGTGGGTTCAGATTCACAAATGTAAACGCAAAAGCTTTCAGAGTAAGTTCAGAACTTATCGAGAAAGGTGCCAATCCTATTGAAGTAAACAGGCTTTTATTTGAAAATTATACCCCTCAAAAAGTTAAGCTTATATCAAAAGTACTATCAACACTTGAAACATTTTTTGATGATAAGGCAGCCTTTATAACAATGTATAAAAGCTTTTTGGATGACCTCAAATTAACGGATGTTGAAACAGAGGATATTGTTACAATAGTAAGATCAATACGAAAAGTAAAAATAGTAGCATTTTTAAAAGAAAATGATGATGGAACTTTCAGAGTCTCTTTAAGATCAAGGGATAATGTAGATTCAAGTAAAATTGCAGAAAAATTCGGGGGAGGCGGACATATGCATGCTTCGGGTTTTTATTCTCAAAAGAAAGCATCAGAAATAAAAGAGATTTTACTTAAAGAATTTAAAGAAATAAATCTCTAAATAATTTTCTTCCTTGACAAACAATAGTTTTTAAGATAGTTTAAAAAAAATGAAATTAATAAGAAGATTTTTGAATAGTTCTATATTTTTTCTATTGGGTGATATGGCAATTTTTTCATTCGAAGCAATAAAAAATATCTTTTCCCCTCCCTTTGAAAAGAAGGAGACTCTCAAGCAAATGTTTGAGATAGGTGTAAGCTCCCTTCAGGTTGTAAGTTTAACTTCTCTTTTTACAGGAATGGTCTTTTCCCTTCAAACATACCTGGGCTTTAAAAAATTCGGAGCCGAGGCGTATTCAGCATCAATTATGGGTGTTTCTATCACAAAAGAACTTGTTCCCGTATTAGTCGGACTTATGGTCGCTGGAAGAGTGGGAGCATCAATAGCAGCTGAACTTGGAACAATGAAGGTTACAGAGCAAATAGATGCTCTTTTTACTCTCGGAACAGATCCGGTAAAATTTCTTGCCTCCCCAAGGATTATAGCAGCCTCGCTTATGCTTCCTGTTTTAGTAATATACGGAGATGTAATTGGAATAATAGGCTCTTATATTGTAGACGTTCTTGTGATGGAGATGAATCCCACAAATTTTGTTGAATCAATACTCTCCCACTTTGAAGTCTGGGATATTATAACAGGCTTGATAAAAGCCGTTTCATTCGGAACAATAATAGCCTCCGTAAGTTCGTATTATGGAATGAGAACAGAGGGAGGTGCCGAGGGAGTAGGGAAAGCCACAACTTTTGCAGTTGTTACCTCAAGTGTTTTGATTTTGGTCGCGGATTTTATCTGGGGCAAGATATTGCCTTTCAGTTTAAAAGGTTAAAATGAATCATATAGAAATCGTAAATTTACACAAATCTTTTGGAGAAAAAAAGGTTTTAAGAGGAGTTAATTTAACCGTAAAAAGAGGGGAGACATTCGTTGTAATAGGTGGTTCGGGGACAGGTAAAAGTGTTTTGATGAAACATATAGTGGGACTTATCAAACCTGATAAAGGCGATATTTTTGTAGATGGAGAATCAATAGTAAAAATGAGTAAGAAAGAGCTTTTAAAAAAGATGAGGAAATTCGCCTATGTTTTTCAGGGAGCAGCTCTTTTTGATTCATTAAATATAAGGGAAAACATCGCCTTTGGTCTAAGAAGGTTTTTTGATTATAGTGAAGATGAAATCAGTAATATTGTCAGGGAATCACTGGAAAGTGTCGGCCTATTTGATGTTGAACAAAAAATGCCGTCAGAACTTTCGGGAGGAATGAAAAAAAGAGTGGGTCTTGCAAGGGCAATTGCATTAAAGCCTGAAATAATTCTCTATGATGAGCCCACGACAGGCCTGGATCCTGTAATGTCAGATGCAATAAGCAGATTAATAAACCAAATAAGCGAAAAATATAGAGTAACATCAATTGTGATAACCCATGATATGAAAAGTGCTTTTACAATAGCAGATAGAATAGGAATGCTTTACCAAGGGGAAATCATTGAAACCGGAACAGTTGAAGAAATTAAAAACACCTCAAATCTCATCTTAAAACAGTTCATAGAAGGTTCTTCCGAAGGACCTATTCAATTTATTTAAATTGAAGAAAAAAATAGTTTTAATAAATCCATGGATATATGATTTCACTGCTTTTGATCTGTGGGCAAGACCGGTTGGGCTACTCTACCTTGCTGCAATTATTAAGAAACACACAGAGAATACAGATCTTTATTTTATTGATTGCCTTGATAGGTTCTCTGAAAAAGTCAGGAAAAAGCTTAGATTTCCAAAATCCAAAGAAGATGGAAGAGGAAAGTTCTACAAAGAAAAGATAAAAAAGCCTTCAATACTAAAAGAAATACCCAGATACTATTCAAGATACGGAATAACAGAAGATATGTTCAAAGAAGAACTTGAAAAGATAGGCGAAGCTGATATTTATCTTGTAACATCAACAATGACCTATTGGTATCCGGGTGTTCACAGGGTAATTGAAATTATCAAAAGAAATTTTCCAAAATCAAAGGTATGGCTTGGAGGCATATACCCATCTCTTCTAACAGAATTCGCTAAAAAACACTCAAAAGCAGATTTAGTATTCAAGGGTCACGCTGAAAATAGTATTATTCCTTTGTTAAAAGAGGCCGGTTTCAAGGTAAAAAACACCCCATTTTTCAAAAATATTGATGAACTACCATATCCTCTCTTTGCCCTTCAAAGTAAACACCCCTATCTTCCCTTTATGACTTCAATCGGATGTCCCTATAGATGTCCCTATTGTGCAACCAAAATTCTCTCACCTGTTTTCTTTCAAAGAAAAGCTGAAAATTTAGTTAAAGAGCTCAAATTTTACAAAGAAAGATACAGTATTGAACATATAGTTTTTTATGATGATGCTCTTTTAGTAAACAAAAAGAAAAGACTTATCCCTATGTTAAAAGAGCTGAAAAAGATGGGATTAAATTTTACTTTTCATACTCCAAATGGAATTCACATTAGAGAAATAGATAAAGAAACAGCAGAAATTATGTATGAAAGCAATTTTAAAACAATAAGATTAAGCCTTGAAATAGGCGTTGAAGAATTAACAGACAGATTGGCACCAAAATTAAAATTAGATGATTTTGAGAAGGCTGTTAAAAATTTAGTTGATGCAGGATTTTCAAAAAAGCAATTGGAAACATATATTCTATTCGGTCATCCTCTCCAAAATGCAAAAATCATTGAATCTTCAATTAATTTTGTCTCACAGTACGAAGTTCCTATAAGCCTTTCTTACTTTTCTCCAATTCCGGGAACAGAAGATTACAAAGAGCTTATAAAAAAAGGAATTTTAAAGGAAAATGATGATCCTCTTTTTCAAAATAAAATTGTATTTGTTTATTTAAAAAGCAACCTTAATTCCGAAGAGATAAAATATTTAAAAGAACTTGTTAGTAATCATAACAAAAAAATTAAACTTGACAAAAAATAGAAAAGTAGTATTTTATAATTGATGGACGTTGGGATTATAAACAGTTTTTATGTTTCTAAAAATTATGGGTATTCTTTTAAACAAACAGATAATTCTGAAGAAGAAAACTTTAAAATAGAAAAAAAAGATAAAAAACAGGACGGAGAACTTTCTGAAAAAGAGAAAGAAGAACTCAAAAAATTAAAAGAAACCGATAGGAAAGTAAAACAGCATGAGATGGCTCATATAATGGCTGCACAGGGACTCGCTGTTACACCTGCTCAATTTCAATATAAAAGGGGACCGGATGGTCAGCTTTATGCTGTAGCAGGCGAAGTAAAGATTGATACATCTGAGGTTCCCAATGATCCTGAAGCCACAATAGAAAAAGCAAAAAAAATTCAAAGATGCGCCCTCGCCCCTCAGTATCCATCCCCGCAGGACAGGCAGGTAGCTGCAAAGGCACGACAGATGGAAAATAGAGCAAGAATAGAATTAATGAAAAAAAAGCAGGAAGAGGCAAAAAAGGCTATGGAAAAAGCTAAAAAAGAAGAGACCCCTTCTACAACCATTGATTTTCAACAAAATATATCCCCTCTTACACAATTAAATTTTGTTACAAAAACTTATTCATTATTCCCACAGAATAATATTATTAACTTTTTAGTATAGTTATTTTTTTACAATCTCTTTTATTTTTTTCTTCACAGTAGGAGGAATAAGAGAATTTTTCAGGAATTCTTTAAGATGAGCTTTTGAAAACCTTGGCAAAATGTTAATTAAAAACATTTCGGAAAGATAACCTTTTGATGCTAAAGCAAAAAGTATCCTTTCTCTCCCTTTCCATCTGGGATTTGAAAGTATTGATGCAATAAATGATGTATTAAGTCTTGTTTTTCTAATTATATAAAAAAGATCATTTTCTTTTAACCTTGAGTTTTTTAAAATTTCAACTAAAACAGAAGGATCCTCCTCTTTTACCATTTTAACAAATTCAGGAGGGATAATCCTCCATAATACCTTTTTTTCCCCCTTTTGAAGTTTATTGTATCTTGTGGAAAGGTTTAATAAAGCTGCTTGTTTAACAAAGATATTTGTAGTAGGAGCCTTAATGACTCTTACCAAATCCATTGGAAAAAGAGAAGGGAGGAAGGAAGAGGCAAGAGAAGAAACCATCGCCGGTTTTATCAATAATAATATTAAATATTCCCGATTTTTTACTACCTCTTCCCGCTCTAAAAGTTTTTTTATCTCTTCCCCTGAAAGAGATAAATCCTTTATTTTTTCTTTAAGAGAAACCTCCCTCTCTTGCACAAATTATAAATGAGTTGTTATTTTGCTACTCTTTCTTTTAATGTTTTTCCTGCTTTAAAAACAGGATATTTTTTTGCTGCAATTTTGATTTTAGCACCAGTCTTTGGATTTCTTCCTTCCCTTGCTTTTCTGTGTCTGGAAGTGAATGTTCCGAATCCGGGAATAGTAACTTTTCTTCCAGCATCCAGTTCTGTTGCAATAATCCCCTTACCGGGCTGAGCATCAAAGATTACACTCACTACCTCAAGAGCTTTTGCTTTTGACAAACCTGTTTTTTTTGCTAATTTTTCAGCCAATTCTGTCTTTGTCATCTAAGACCTCCTTTTAAAGTTTCATTATATAATAAGTTTAAACATTTTTATATCCATTGTCAAGAAGTCTTTTACTTTTAATATCAATATTCTCGTAAAATTTATCCCACACTTCTTTTCTTCCAAAAAAGTTACATGCGGCTGGGGAGATTCGAACTCCCGACACTAGGATTAGGAATCCTATGCTCTATCCTGCTGAGCTACAGCCGCATTTGCACAATAAATAACTTACTCTTCCTCTTTTTCTGTTTCCTCTGAATCTATTTGCTCTATAACATCACGGGGTATAATTGGAATTACAAGCCCCTTATCTATCTCTTCCTTAGCAATTTTGATAGCATTGAATTCCTTTTCCTTATAGGGAACAAGGGGTTTACTGTTTCCTTTCAAAAGCTGTCGGGCTCTTTTTGAAACCGCAAGAACATAAATATAGTTATTCATCTTCTCTCTATTCATCTTATGCCCCCTCTTCCTCTTTTACAATCTTTTCAACCACTTCATATTTCTGGTATTCCTTAAACCCTGTGCCAGCGGGAATAAGCCTTCCCATAGTTACATTTTCCTTAATTCCTAAAAGTTTATCAATCTTGGCAAAGAAGGCTGCTTCTGCAAGAACTCTTGTTGTTTGCTGGAATGAAGCAGCTGAAATAAAAGAATCCGTATTAAGAGCTGCTTTTGATATTCCCAGAAGAGCCGGGTTGGCTTTTGGCGGCTCACCACCTTCCGCAAGTATTCTTTGAAGCTCTTCCTGAAAAGTAAATTTGTCAACTAACTGTCCATAATAGAATTTGGAGTCACCTATCTCCTCAATCTTAACCCATTTAAGCATCTGCCTTATAATAACTTCAATATGTTTATCATTAATCTCAACTCCCTGGGATCTGTAAACTTGCTGAATTTCTTTTATAAGATATTTGGCAAGAGCTTCCTCTCCTGATGCTTCAAGTATTTTATGGGGATCTGAAGGTGCCTCAATAAGAGGTTGTCCTGTTTTTATGTAATCCCCTTCCTGTACAAGAATATATGAGGATGTTGGAACATTATATTCCTTTTTGTCTCCTGTTTCTTCATTTTCAATAATAATTTTCCTTAAACCTCTTGAAACCGGACCAAATTTAACATAACCATCAATTTCACTCAAAATTGCAGGGTTCTGAGGCTTCCGAGCTTCAAAAAGATCCTGAGCTCTTGGAAGACCACCTGTAATATCTTTCGTTTTTGCAGTCTCTCTTGGCATTCTTGCTATCACTTGTCCTGCTTTAACTTTATCTCCATTCTTTACTTCAAGAAAAGCATCCGCTGGAATATGATACTCTCTTATTATATTCCCATCCTCATCCTTAATTAAAATCATAGGTTGTTTTTTCTCATCCTTTGATTTTATTATCTGCTTTTTAACATGTCCTGTTCTATCATCTCTGACGGAGATAAGGGTAATATCCTCTATTATATCCTTGAACTCAATGTAACCTGCAAACTCTGTCAAAACCACATTGGAATACGGGTCCCAGGTGGTTAAAACATCGCCCTTCTTAACCTTATCACCATCATTTACCATTAACTTAGCACCATAAACAACAGGATAAGTTTCCTTTTCTCTGCCTTTGTGATCCACAATGGTAATAATTCCTGTTCTATTAATAACTATATGCTCACCTTCTTCATTTTGAACAAATTTAACATTGGTCAGTTTAACTGTTCCCTCGTTTCTGGCTTTTAAAGAGGAGACATTAACAAGGCCTGATGCAATACCTCCAATGTGGAATGTCCTCATCGTAAGCTGGGTTCCAGGCTCTCCAATCGATTGAGCAGCTATAATACCAACTGCTTCACCTAAACTAACTGTCCTTCCTCTTGCCATATCTCTTCCATAACACTTTTGACATACACCGTGCTTTGCCTTACAGGTAAGAAGAGTTCTTATCTTTAAACTATTTTTTCCGGTAGCTATTATTTTTTTAGCTTTTTCTTCATCTATCTCTTCATTCACATCAACAATTACTTCTCCTGTTTCCGGCTTAACAACTCTTTCCAAAGACGTTCTTCCCAAAATTCTATCATAAAAAGATTCCACAATCTCTCCATTCTCAATTATTGCTGAAACTTCCATTCCTTGAGTTGTACCGCAATCTTCCTCTGTTACCACAACATCCTGTGCAACATCAACAAGTCTTCTTGTAAGATAACCAGCTTCTGCTGTCTTTAAAGCGGTATCAGCTGAACCTTTTCTTGCTCCGTGAGTTGAAATAAAGTATTCAAGAGAGGTAAGGCCTTCTCTGAAATTAGATTTAATCGGGTTTTCAATAACCTCCCCTGAAGGTTTAGCCATAAGTCCCCTCATTCCTGCAAGCTGTCTTACCTGATCCATCTTACCTCTCGCTCCTGATTGGGCCATAATCAAAAGTGAATTGAGCTCACCTGTCTCTTCCATCTTCTTTTCAATATTCTTTCTCATCTCCTTGGTAATATTGTTTGTGACCCTTTCCCAAATATCTGTTATCATATTGTGCTTTTCATCAGGAGAAACAACTCCTTCCTCATATTTCTTTATAATTTTATCGACCTCTTTTTCCGCCTCTTTTATAAGTTTCTCTTTTGAGGGAGGAGTAATCATATCAGATGCAGCTATTGAAAAACCGGCAAGAGTTGCATACTCAAAACCAATTTCTTTAAGAGAATTCAAAATTTCAACGGTTTTTTCAAGTCCCACTGTCTGATATGCAAAGTAAACTAAATTCTGAACTCCTTTTTTATTCAACATTCCATTTATAAATGGAATCTCAGGAGGAAGTTCATTATTAAGTAAAACTCTACCGGGGGTTGTTTCAATAATCCCACTAATTTCTTTAACAGGACAGTTTGCTATATCCTGATTATCCTCAATATACTTTTCTATATTTTTAACCTTACCATTCCATTTAAGCAAAATCCTTGCATGAAGATCAACATAACCAAGCTCATAAGCAATTCTAACATCATCCGGAGTTGCAAATATCCTTCCTTCCCCCTTAGCTTTATTTTTCTTAATTGTAAGATAATAAATTCCCAAAACCATATCCTGAGTGGGTATGGCAAGGGGTTTTCCATTTGCAGGTGAAAGTATGTTTAATGGAGCCAGCATAAGCTCTCTACTTTCAACCTGTGCTTCTATTGATAAAGGAACATGAACAGCCATCTGGTCACCATCAAAATCTGCATTAAAAGCTGGACATACCATTGGATGTATCTGGATAGCTTTTCCTTCAACCAAGATTGGCTCAAATGCCTGAATACTGTTTCTATGAAGTGTGGGAGCTCTGTTTAATAGCACTGGATGATATTTTACAGCATCCTCAAGACATTCCCATACCTCAGGAGCCCTTTCATCTATCATATCTTTTGCTCCTGCAATTGAGACAGCATATCTATCTTCCAAGAGCCTTATTACAAAAGGCTTGAAAAGTTCAAGAGCTACCAATTTAGGCAAACCACATTGATGTAACTTTAAATTGGGGTTAACAACAATAACTGATCTTCCTGAGTAATCAACTCTTTTTCCAAGAAGATTCTGTCTGAATCTTCCTGTTTTCCCTTTAAGAGAATCCGAAAGTGATTTTAATGGTCGGTTATTTGAAGCAAGGTAATACTTTCCTCTTGCCCCATTTTCAAAAAGTGCGTCAACAGCTTCCTGAAGCATTCTCTTTTCATTCTTAATGATAATCTCAGGGGCATTTTGATCTATGAGTTTTCTCAATCTATTGTTTCTGTTTATAATTCTTCTGTAAAGTTCATTAAGATCAGAAGATGCAAAAGTTCCGCTATCAAGTCTTACCAAAGGTCTGAGATCCGGTGGCAAAACCGGTAAAACTTCCAATACCATCCATTCAGGCCTGTTTCCTGATTCTATAAAAGCCTCAACTGTTCTTAATCTTTTTGAAAGCTTAAGCTTATTTTGAGCTGATTTTTCTTTTTTCAATGCTTTTCTGAGCTTTTCTGCCTCTTTTTTAGGATCTGTTTTCTTAAGAAGATCCCGGATAGCTTCAGCTCCCATTCTTATATCAAACTCATCTTCAGAATACTTTTCAAGCAATTTTTGATATTCTTTCTCAGTCAAAACATCTCTCTCATCAACTTCAGAGGAGGCTTCCCCCGGATCCACAACTATATATCTTTCAAAATAAACTACCCTTTCAAGATCCTTTTGATCTATTCCAAGTGTCAAAGCTATTTTACTACCCGGTCCCCTGAGATACCAGATATGTGTTACAGGAGAAACAAGCTCAATATGGCCCATTCTTTCTCTTCTAACCTTCCTCTCTGTAACCTCAACTCCGCACTTTTCACAGATCATACCCTTGTATTTTTTTCTCTTATACTTTCCGCACAGACACTCATAATCATTTATAGGACCAAAAATTTTAGCACAAAAAAGGCCATCCTTTTCCGGCTTATGAGTTCTATAATTTATTGTTTCAGCTTTTTTTACTTCTCCGTAAGACCATCCGATGATCTGCTCCGGGGAAGCAAGGGATAGCTTCATATAGTCAAAATCATTGACACTCATCCCTCGGATGGTTAAACTTTTTTTAGGTATCATTTCCCCTCCTTATTAGAAAATGTTTGTGCCGGAATCTTCTTCCTCCTCACGAGGAAGTTCAACAAATTTAGCTCTTCTGTCTTTTTTACCAAGTTCAACATTAATAGCCAAGCTCATAAGCTCTCTTACTAAAACATTGAAAGATTCCGGTAAGCTGGGGCTATAATCATATGTCCCTTTAACTATGGACTCATATATCTTATTTCTACCTTCAACATCATCAGATTTAGCTGTTAGCATCTCCTGAAGCGAATAAGCTGCACCGTAAGCTTCAAGCGCCCATACTTCCATTTCTCCGAATCTCTGACCTCCGAACTGCGCTTTTCCGCCAAGAGGTTGCTGTGTAATCAATGAATACGGTCCGGTAGATCTTGCATGCATCTTATCCTCCGCCATATGAACCAATTTCATTATGTACATAATCCCAACAGTTGCTTTCTGATCAAAGGGTTCTCCTGTCATACCATCGTAGATTGTAATTTTTCCATCCTCAGGCAATCCTGCCTGGTTCAAGGCATTAACAATATCTTCCTCTGTTGCACCGTCAAAAACAGGTGTCTGCACTTTCCATCCAAGAGCCTTTGCAGCCCATCCCAGATGGGTTTCAAGAATCTGTCCAACATTCATTCTTGAAGGAACTCCAAGAGGATTAAGAACTATATCAACAGGGGTACCATCCGGTAAGAATGGCATATCTTCAGGAGGAAGAATTCTTGAAATAACACCTTTGTTTCCGTGTCTTCCTGCTAATTTATCACCTTCCTGTATCTTCCTCTTCATAGCAATGCTAACTTTGACAACTTTAAGAACTCCGGGGGAAAGATCATCTCCCTTTCTAATAGCATCAATTTTATTGTTCAAGCTGATTTTTATAGAATCAATCTGGACCCTTGTCTTTCTCTTGATATCATCAATAATAGCATCTTTGTCAGGATCGGGCACAAGTTTTAACTTTATAATTTCATCCAAATCAAGCTTATCGTAAATTTTCGCTTTTATCTTCTCTTTCTTCTTTATAGTTACCTTATCATTTTTAAAATCTTTCTCAACAACTCTCCCAAGGTAATAAGGTCTTAATCTTTTCTTTGCCTCTATGTTTATAATTTCCATTTCATCCTGAAGGTTTTTCTCAAGTTTTGCAATCTCTTCCTGCTCTATTCTTTTAGCTCTTTCATCCTTCTCAACACCTCTTCTTGTAAAAACTTTTACATCAACAACAGTTCCTTCAACTCCCGGAGGGCACTTTAGTGAAGAATCCTTAATTTCAAGAGCTTTGTGTCCGAAAATTGCCTTTAAGAGTTTCTCTTCAGGGGTCAACTGAGATGGTGCCTTGGGAGAAATTTTCCCAACTAAAATATCATCTGGCTTAACATAGGAGCCAATCTTAATAATTCCCGATTCATCAAGGTTTTTAAGTTTCTCTTCCTTATTATCTCCTTTTAAAGGAAGATCCCTTGTAATCTCTTCAGGTCCAAACTTTGTTTCTCTTGCCTCAACCTGAACCTCTTTTATGTGAATAGAAGTTAAAGAATCATCCTCAACAAGTCTTCTTGAAATAACAATAGCATCTTCATAATTGTATCCTCTCCAAGGTAGAAATGCTACAAGTAAATTTTGTCCAAGAGCGAGTTCTCCCTTATCTGTTGCTGAGCTATCGGCAATAACCTGTCCCTTTACAACTCTTTCTCCTTTTTTAACTATTGGTCGCTGATTTACAAAAGTATCCTGATTGGACCTTCTGAACTTTTTAAGAACATAGAGGTCAGCACCAATGTCCTTTCCTTCTATATCATCTTCATCTTCAACTCTTATTATTATTCTATTGGCATCAACCTTTTCCACAATTCCAGATCTTTTGGCTATTACAACACCTTTTGAACCTTTTCCTGCAATATATTCAACTCCCGTACCTACTACCGGTGAATCGGGTCTGATTAAAGGAACAGCCTGTCTCTGCATGTTTGAACCCATTAAAGCTCTGTTAGCATCATCGTGTTCAAGGAATGGAATTAAAGATGCTGAAATCGAAACAAGCTGTTGAGGTGAAATATCTATGTATTCAACCTCTTTCCTGTCAACATAGGTAAAACTTCCCTCTTTTCTTACAGGGACTTTTTCTTCTAAAATTTTTCCATTATCATCAAGTTTTATAGTAGCCTGTGCAATTATGTGTCTTTCTTCTTCCCACGGTGTTAAATAAAAAGTTTTATAGGAATATTTAGGTAAATTTAACCCTTTTGCTTTAAGCTTATCAAGCTCCTTAAAAAGTTCTTTCCTCTCAACAACATCTCCAGCATTGAACTTACTATCTCCCTTTGAAATTATCTCATAATAATCTTTAACATAGCCATTTTCAACTTTTCTGTACGGAGTAACAAGAAAACCAAATTCATTTGTCTTTGCATAGGTACTTAAAGAAACAATAAGACCAATGTTTTGACCTTCAGGCGTCTCAATCGGACAAATTCTTCCATAGTGAGAAATATGAACATCTCTGACTTCAAAACCTGCCCTTTCTCTCTTTAAACCTCCCGGTCCAAGAGCCGAGATTCTTCTTTTATGGGTAATTTCAGCAAGGGGGTTTGTTTGATCAAGAAATTGGGATAACTCTGAAGTGCCAAAGAACTCTTTTAAAGATGATGTAATTGGTTTTGAATTTATGAGATCTTTAGGGAAAATAGAATGGAGCTCCTGAGATGCAATGAGCCTTTCCTTAACCATTTTTTCAAGTCTCTGAAGGCCTGAAACAAATTGGTCGGTAACAAGCTCACCAACAGGTCTTACCCTTCTGTTTCCAAGATGATCTCTGTCATCCTCTGTTCCACCCTTGTTTTCAAGAAGTCGCAAATAATATTTTATGGTGGCAATTATATCTCTTTCGGTAAGTGTTGTTTGAGTTATGGGCTCATCCAAATCAAGTTTTAAGTTAATCTTATATCTTCCTACAGGAGAAAGATCATATCTTTTCGGATTAAAGAAAAGATTGTGAAAATAAAGTCTTGCCTGATCATGATGAAATGGTTCGCCCGGCCTTAATTGGGAAAATATAAAATTGTACGCTTCCTCTGTAGTCTTAACATTATCCTTCTTGAGAGTATTTAATACATAAGCGCCTATATCATCCTTCTCAGGGAAGAAAATTTCAAATTCTTTTCCACTGGCAATTAGAAAATCAAGACTATTGTCATCAATGGGATCACCGGGCTTAAGATCTACTCCATCCACCTTATCTACCAAATGAGCACCTTTCAGCTCATCTTTTGAAAGAGCTACATATTTGATTCCTATTTTTTCAAGTTTGGAATAAACAGACTTGTTTATAGGACTACCTTTTTTGACTAAAATTTCACCGGTCTCAGGATTTAAAATATCCTGAGAGATAATTTTTTCCTCTTTACTTTTCTTATTGTAAAGTTTAGGCCCAAATTCCCACAGTATATTTTCTCCATCGGGTTTGACTTTAAAAACAGTATAGAGTTTTCTTAAAATTTCAGCATCATCTTCAATCTTTAAAGCTCTTAGAAATGTTGTAATAGGAATCTTCTTTTTTTCATTAATCTTTGCAAAAAGAAGTCTTTTTTTATCTATTACGAATTCAAGTTTAGCACCTCTGTGAGCCATTATAACAGCTTTCAAATCACTCCTATAAGGGCTTTTGCTCTCTTTTCCCTTTTTCTCCCTGTGAAAAATAACACCCGGGGCCTGATGAAGCTGATTGACAATAACTCTCTCAGTACCATTAATAATAAAAGAACCTGTCTCTGTCATCAGAGGGATTTCCCCGAAGAATATGTCTCCCTGCTCCTTGATTTCTTTGTGAGTTGAGACTTCTTTCTTTTCTCCCTCTTCCTCTTCTTCTCCAATAATTAATCTTAACTTTACATAAAGAGGGATTGAATAAGTATATCCCTTATCAAGGCATTCCTCCGGAGTGTGGGGAATTTTAAGCTCAACCCTTGTTCCACACTTTTCACATGTGGGATATTCAAACTCACCCTCTGTACCACAATAAGGGCAAACAGTCTCTGACGTAGGTTCCTTATCAACAGGAAGGGGTTTTCCGCAGTGCTTACACACTGCCCTTGCGTTTTCAACTCCCTGCAATTTCCCACACTTACAGCTCCATTTTCCAAGCTTGTACTCAACAAATTCAAGAACTGCTGTTTCCTTGAAATTTGAAATAGGGAATACTTTTTCAAAAGCAGCCTGAATACCTATCTTTTTTCTCTCTTCGGGAAAATGTTTAATCTGCAAAAACTTTTCATAACTTTCCCTCTGAACTTTCATTAAATCGTCAACAGGCAGATTAAATTTAGTTCTTTGGAAAGATTTTCTTTCTAAATATGGATTTTTTTCCATTTTTCCTCTTAAAAAAATTTAAGTTTACAAAATAGTATAGAAAAATAGGATGAAGTGTAAATCTTTAACCCTTACTTAATCTCTACTTCAGCTCCCACCTCTTCAAATTTGGCTTTAATTTTTTCTGCCTCTTCTTTTGAAACTCCCTCTGCAATCTTGCTACCGGGTGCCTCATCAACAACAGCCTTTGCCTCTTTAAGACCAAGACTTGTTACCTCTCTGACTACTTTAATAACATTGATCTTTTTGGGACCAACATTCTTTAAAATAACATCAAATTCTGTTTTCTCCTCTGCTTCCTGTCCACCCTGAGCAGCACCTGCAGCAGGCATCATCCCCACAGGCATTGCAGCTGCGGCTTCAATACCGTATCTTTCTTCAAACTCCTTAATGTACTCAACCAACTCAAGAACTGTTAATTTGTCAAGGTGATTAAAAAAATCTTCTTTGGTTATTTCTGCCATTTTATTTTTCCTCCTTTTTATTTTTCAATTGATGTAATAAATTGTCAAAATTTTGTAATGGAGCCCTTAATGTCATGAGGAATTTCCTCAAAGGTGCAACCATTAATCCAGCAAATTGTGCCATCAAAACCTCTCTTGAAGGTATCTTTGATAGAGCTTCCGCTTCTTCCGGCGAAAGCTTTTTGCCCTCAACAAGGCCTGCTTTAACATTGATCTTATCTGTTTCCTTTTTGTACTCAAAAAGGACCTTTGCAACTTCAATAAATCTTTCGGATGAATATGCCATTGCAGTGGGACCATTTAAAACCTCTACAGGGAACTCAGGGTAATCATCTCCAATAGCCTTTTTCACAAGAGTGTTTTTCACAACCCTGAAACCTGAATTTTCAAAAGACTTAATTCTCTTTCTCAAGTCAGAAATCTCACTCACGGAAATATTGTTAAACTCCACTAAAAAGATACCTTTGTTATTATCAACAATTTCCCTTATCTCTTCTGCAATTTTAAATTTTTCCTCTTTTCTCATTTTTCCCTTCCTTTACTCTATTGATGATAAATCTATTTCTACAGATGGAGTCATAGTCGCTGATAAATATATTCTCTGAATGTATTTCCCCTTTGCTCCTGAAGGTTTGGCTCTCTGAACAGCTTCAATAAATGCATTAAAATTTTCGACTAATTTTTCATTGGGAAAGGAAGCTTTACCAATACCAGAATGGAGGTTTCCAGCTTTATCAACTTTGAATTGAACTTTACCAGCTTTAATTTCTTTCACAGCCTGCTCAATATCAAATGTAACAGTACCCGATTTTGGACTTGGCATCAATCCTCTTGCTCCCAAAAGCTTTCCCAATTTACCAACTTTTCTCATCACATCGGGAGTTGCAACAACAGCATCAAAATCAAGCCATCCCTCACTTATTTTCTGAATAATATCATCCTCACCAACAAAATCTGCTCCTGCTGCTTCGGCTTCTTTTATTTTTTCTCCCGTAGCAATAACTACAACCTTTACCTGTTTTCCAGTCCCGTGGGGAAGTACAGTGTATCCTCTCACCATTTGATCAGAGTATTTAGGATCAACTCCGAGTCTCATTGCAACTTCCACAGTCTGATCAAATTTTGCTGTTTCATAAGCTATCTCTTTAATTACTTTTACAGCCTCTTCAATATCATATTTTCTATCCTCTATTCTGGATTTTGCATTTAAATACTTCTTTCCTCTCTTTTTCATTCTAACAACAGAACCATCCCTTTTAACATTAACCGTTGTTTCACTCATTTTCTATCTCCACTCCCATAGATTTTGCTGTCCCCATGATAATTCTTTTAGCCATTTCAAGATCATCTGTATTAAGGTCAGGCATTTTGTATTTTGCTATCTCTTCAATATCTTTCATTGTTACTTTTCCAACCTTGTTCTTATTCGGCTCTCCGGAGCCTTTGGCAATCTTAGCAGCCTTTTTTAAAAGAACAGCAGCTGGAGTTGTTTTAATAACAAAATCAAAACTCCTATCCTTATAAATAGTGACTATCACGGGAACAGTAATACCGGGTTCAAGTTTCGATGTTTTATCATTAAACTGCTTAACAAAATCCATTAAACTAATCCCATGGGGTCCAAGCGCTGAACCAACCGGCGGTGCCGGGCTTGCTTGCCCCGCAGGAATTTGCATTCTAACCTGCGCCATTATTTCTTTTTTCTTTTTCGGTGGCATTTCTATTCTCCTTTTTTAAATCTTCTCAACCTGTAAAAAGTCAAGCTCCACTGGGGTAGCTCGACCAAAGATTGTGACAGTAACCTTTAAAACCTGTCTCTTTTCATCTACCTCTTCAATAACTCCATTAAAATTAAGAAAAGGTCCATCTATAATTCTTACGGCTTCCCCTCTTTCATATTTGTACTTTGGCATTGGTTTTTTATCTGTGGTTTCAATGTGAGATATTATCCTTTTTACCTCTTTTTCGGTCAGAGGAACAGGTTTCCCCTCTGCACCAACAAATCCTGTAACCTTAGGAACACTCTTTATTATATTCTGATTCTTGTCATTAAGGACCATCTGAATAATAATATAGCCGGGAAAAGACCTCTTGGTTACGATTTTCTTTTCTCCGCCTTTAACCTCAACTACTTTCTCAGTAGGGACAAGTATCTCACCAATATCATCAGCGATTCCTTCTTTCTCTGCTCTTTCACGAATTGCCTTCGCAACAAAATCCTCAGAGCCTGTCATTGTGTGAACCACATACCATTTTTTTTCTTCAGAACCCATTTTCATCACCTAAAAAAGTTTTTCAAATTTTGTACCAACCATCCAAACACCAGATCCATTGACCAGAGGTAAAAGCCGAAGAAAATAACAGCTATTATAACCATAATTGTAGTTGAGTAAACCTCCTGCAATGATGGCCAAGTTACCTTTTTAATCTCCGACTTAATTTCACTAAGAAATTTTTTTGTCTTGTTTAACAACTTTCTCTCTCCTTATTTTATAAAGCAGGCCAGGGAGGACTTGAACCCCCAGCCCTCGGTTTTGGAGACCGACGCTCTACCAATTGAGCTACTGGCCTACTTTGATTCTTTATGAATCGTATGCTTTCTACAGGTAGGGCAATACTTTTTAAGTTCAAGCTTGCCCTTCTGGTTTTTTCTATTTCTTACTGTTGTATAATTCTTGTTTTTACACACAGTACATTTAAGATGGACTATAATTCGGTTATCTGCCATTCTTCAAAACCTCTTATTCAATAATCTCGGTAACGGAACCTGCTCCGATTGTTCTTCCGCCCTCTCTGATAGCAAACCTCAATCCTTTCTCCATTGCTATCGGCTTTATCAACTCTATTGTCATCTCTGTGTTATCTCCCGGCAACACCATCTTTACTCCCTCTGGCAATATTATCTCTCCCGTAACATCTGTTGTCCTGAAGTAAAACTGTGGCCTGTATCCACTGTAAA
>JAMOVU010000168.1 GCA_027067555.1 Candidatus Aminicenantota bacterium
CTGGGAAATGAGGTTTATAGGGATGAGAGAGGTATTTACTTTGTTGTTGCAGAGAATGTAAAAGGTGATAAAAACGGAGATTTTTATGATTTAAACAGTGGTTTGGATGATATAAAATCAAAAATTCAAGAGATTTTTTCAGATAATTTTAAAGGTGAAGTATATCCTGCAATACTTCTTACCGAACCTTCCCGTGGATTAATGAATCTCGGACATCTTATTGAAAAGGCAAAAGAGAATTTTCTGAAAGCGGAATATCCCGAAATTTTTGAAGAAAAATTAAAGCATGATGCAGAACCTAACGGTGTCTGTCAAATATGCGGAATGCGATTGGCACATAAGGGAAATAAAGATAATCTTATTTGCGATGTTTGTAATAGTAGATTAAAAGGGAGAGTTGAAAAATGGAGTGAAAAACCGGACAAAGAAACCATCTGGCTTGATGAATTGCAGGATAAAAACGGAAGAATTGCACTTGTTACTTTGAAGTTTGAGCTTGGAAAGTGGTTGAATGGGGATTTGGTTAATAGTTTGGTGGTGCAAAATTTTGATTTAAGTGATAAAAGTTATAATGATTATTTTAATGATGTATTAGATGGAATAAAAAATAATAAAAAAATTAATAATACAATATTAAAAGATTATCATGCTAATATACCTAAATTAAGTTTAAGAAATTTGATTGAAAAATGGTTATTAGAACGGTCTATTGGATCAAAATGGGAAGCGTTTATAATAAATAGTTTATTAAATACTTCTTTGATTAATTTTGAAAACCGAACAGTAAACTGGAATGGATTTTCTGAAAATAACTATAAGTTTATTACTGCATTATTCCTCCAATTCCTCCTCCGTAAAAATCCGTCACCTGCAAGACTCAGACGCATCTGGGAGACAACAAGAGAGTTTTTTGAGAATTTAGAAAGCAAATTAATAGATAAATTAATAATATTACCTGAGGGACGGAAAAAGAGAATTGTTATTACTTTAAAAGATGGTAGCAAATATAAAGATAAAGAGTATAAATACGGAGAATTACTTTTTTGGAAAAATGGTAATGAAATAAGAACAATTACTTCAATTGAAAAAGTTGCCAATTATATTGGCAAAGAATTCAAAATATTTGGTAAATCGAATTTGAATGAAAG
The DNA here is from genome assembly GCA_027067555.1 of Candidatus Aminicenantota bacterium. Taxonomy (GTDB): domain Bacteria; phylum Acidobacteriota; class Aminicenantia; order JAMOAD01; family JAMOAD01; genus JALXDT01. The sequence goes on from JAMOVU010000168.1 coordinate 1,149, forward strand.
AGAAGAAAATGATATTAAAGATTGGTTAACAAATAAAATTAAGAAGATTGAAAGTTATTATAAAAATGAGAATGATATTATTGAATTTGACACAAACAATATAGGAAATATTCAAATTGAGAATTATAACCCCTACTTTACAATCCTAAAACCAACCTCTATAAGCTGGCAATTTATTATTCCTGCCGAAAACCTTCCGCAGTTAATAGAAAATGTCCAAAAAGAATATTACAAAAATTTCAAATGGGTTTACGGAAAACTTCCTTTACACATGGGAATTATTGTTCAGAATTACAAAAAGCCTCTTTATGTGGGGATTAAAGCATTACGCAAGATAAGAAGAGACGGGGTTGAGTGGGATAAACTTGGGAAAAAGATTCCGGCAAAAGATTTTAAGGCAAGGCAAAAAGAAGTTTTCCATTATCAAAGTAATCCCGAAAATACGGAAGATTGTGAAAATTTTTATTCTTTTTTTGAAAAAATTGAGAATGAAGGGAAATATGAATTTTACCTTTATCCGGAAAAAGGGGAAAAAGTTTGGCTTGATACAACGAAAGATGTTGCAGACACTGATAAATTCAAGATTTATCCGAATACGGTGGATTTTGAATTTTTGGATACAAATACAAGAAGAAATGATATTTACTATAATGAAGAAACAGGAAAACGGTATTTGAAAACAAGACAAATGCGTCCCTATGATTTGCATGATTGGCAGTATTTTGAGAAATTCAAAGAATTTTTCTTACAGGATAAAAAATCATCATCCAAATTGCAGAAATTGATTTCATTGATTTATTCCAAAACAGAAGATTGGGATGATTCGGAATCATTGAAACAATTTATGCTTTCCGCGTTTGTAAATGTATTGGAATTAAAAGATGATAAAGACCAATTTGCAGGAATTCTGGGGTTTGACAAATTTAAAGAATTAAAAGAAATAAGTGCTGGAATTTTTAAAGAAAAATTATTGGCATTAATTGATATGTTTGATTTCTGGCATATGTTGTTAAAATATTAAGGAGGAATATAATGAGTAATATTACATCTACTAAACCGATTTTTACAATTGCAACAGACCCGATTTACATAGGAACAGGGGGATATACAATAGGAAGAGTGGACAATACGATTGTCCGTGATCCCATAACAAAAATTCCCAAGATTCCGGGGTCTTCTCTTGCGGGAACATGGCGGTATTATGTGGCATTGGAGTTACAAAGTTATTTCAAGGAAGAATATAAAAAGGATTTGAAAAAAAGAGCTGAAAAAAGGAATTCAATAGAAGAACTTTTTATTGAGCCAAAAGATTGGATGAAAAATTTTCCCGGTAATAGATTTGCAAGAATAAAATGTGCAGGGCAGGACGAAGAACCTCAAAAAAATTTAGATGAAAGTAAAAGCATTAACACAGGCCACTGCGGACATTGTATAATTTGTAAATCTTTCGGATATTCAAAAAAGGACAAATCATGGCAGGGAATGCTTTTCTTTTCTGATTTGAACATTCTCTTTTTTCCCGTTTATTCAAGGTTGGGCGTAAAATGGATAACATCGGAAAGGATATTGCGAGAAGCGGAATTGTTGAATCCTACGGAGAAAAAACAAGAAGAAGATAATAATGAACAGCAAATTGTTTATGCTCAAGAGAAAATCGAAGATGGAAAAGAGGCAGGATATATAAACCTCGGTTGGTTAAATCTTCCTTATGAAATAAAGGATTGCAATATAAATATAGAGGTAATTCACGAATTGCCCTTTGGAATAAAAGACATAATCATTGTTCCCGATTCTCTTATTTCGCAAATAATAAATTCTAATCTTGAAGTGCGAACATCTGTTTCCATAGATCCCATAACAGGTGCGGCAAAAGAGGGGGCTCTTTTTACATCGGAAGCAATTCCGAGAGGAACTGTTTTTTACGGAAAGATTCGTGTTTTTGATAAAAATGGATTGGGAGATGAGAATCTTCCGAGTAAAGAGTGCATTCTTGAAGCATTGGATGATACAAAGCACTATTATGAAACACTTGGCATAGGTGGAATGACAACAAGAGGATTCGGAAGGATGAGAGTGTTATCGGATTTAAAAAATGGTGTATGTGAAGAAGAGAAAAATCAAAACGGAGGTGATGGAGATGAGTCCGGAAAATAGAAATCTTGATCTATTGATAAATAAAATCGGATATGAAATTGTTGAAGAGATAAAAACAAAAGGGAATGAAAAAACAAAATATAAAAATGAAATAGAAAAGGCGTTGGGAGTTTTATCAAATGATGGTGTTTATGCCTATTATGTTTATGTAAAGTCAAGAAAGATTGATGATGTTTTTTTAAAAAAGATCAAACCCATTGTAGAGACACATTGCAGTGTGTCCCTGCAGAATGACAATTGGCAAGAATTTTTTGAAAAGCTTTCAAAAGATATTTATTCCCTTCTCTTCTTCCGCGAAATACTTGATAAAATTCTCATATACGCCCGTTATCATGCAAAAGCAATGGGGGATTGATGAGCAAAACGAATGAATTGGTTATCTATCGCCACAAAGACAAACAGATAGAGGTCTCTTTGAGGGAAGAGACTATATGGTTGACTCAAAAACAAATATCCGAATTGTTTGATGTTGAAAGAAGTGTTATAACTAAGCATATTCGGAATATTTTTAAGACAGGGGAATTAAATGAAAATTCAGTATGTGCAATTTTTGCACATACTGCTTCTGACGGAAAAACATACAATACGAAGTTTTACAATCTTGATCTTATTATCTCGGTCGGCTATCGGGTTAATTCCCAAAAAGCGACAATGTTTCGTATTTGGGCGACGGATGTTTTGAAAAGATACCTTACAAAAGATTATGCGATAAATGAGAGTAAGATTACCGAGAAGAGATTGAAAGAGCTGGAAGAGACTGTAAAATTCATAAAAGAAACCATTCATACACCTTCTCTTTCGGCCGCAGAAGTAAAAGGCTTGCTTGAAATAATAGAGCAGTATGCAAATACATGGAAATGGATTGAAGAATTTGATTCCGGTAAAATCCAATTAACAAAAAATATTAAGGAAAGAAAAAAGATTTCCTATAAAAAGGCAAAGAATGCAATTAGTAAACTCAAAGAGTATTTGGTAAAGAAAAAAGAAGCATCCGAGATTTTCGGGCAGGAAAGAGATACCGGACTTTTCAAAAGTGCATTGGAGAATATTTATCAGACTTTTGACGGCAAGGAATTATATCCCTCTTTTGAAGAGAAAGCTGCTAATCTTTTGTATCTGATTATTAAAAATCATCCTTTTGTTGACGGAAACAAAAGAATAGGTGCACTGCTTTTTTTAATGTTCTTATATGAAAATTTGGGATTTGCCGAACTTATCGAGAGATTTAATAATAACGGACTGACCGCTCTTTGCTACCTCGTTGCAGGAAGCAGGCCGGATCAGAAAGAGTCTCTTATAAATTTGATTACACAAATGATCGGACAAAAGGGAGTTTAGAATGAGAAGTAATAAAAAATGGCATAAACTTGTTTTCAGACAGATTCAGCCAATTCACATTGGGAAGGGAAGCTATGGTGTTGTAAACGAAACAAGAATATTTATTCCCGGCTGGACAATGTGGGGAGCTTTGACAAAGGCGTATAATTTGAAAAATGGTGGTGATTTGTCTAAAAATCAAAACTTATTTGAAAATATTTCCTGTTTTTATCCCAGCTTTGATGATAATGGGAAGGATGAAAATATTTTATTCCCGAAATTTGATAAAGGAGAATTTTACCTTGGTAATTATTCCGAAGATAAATTCAGGGCAAAATTTGTTGATACTTTTATTTCAACCGCTATAAATCCTGGGACAAATACCGCATCGGATGAGTCTTTGCATGAATTGAACATTATTCTACCCAAGGTAAAGAGAGATTATAGGAAAAATGAAAAAGAGGAACAGATTTACTGGGTTGGTGTGATTGAATTGGAAGATAATAGAGAGATACCTGATGAAATTTACATTGGTGGGGATGTGCGATATGGATTTGGAAAATTAATGTTGATAAATAGTAAAAGTGAACTTACGGAAGATGAAATTAAAAACTGGAAACAAAAAGGCGGATATATTCCGGTAGGGACACATGATAATAATGCAAAAATCGAACTTCTTGTTGAAATTGAAAAATCATGGGAAAAAGCCGAGCTGAGAGTAAAACCGCGCAATAAAAGATTCTATTATATTCTCGGAAGCAAGGTCAAAGCTTCCGAAAATTTAAAATTGTATAAAGGATATTTTTCTAAATAAATACTTTTAAAATAACCCCGAGTAATAAACCGCTGACAAACATTGCTCCCGCTTTTTTGTTGAACCAGAAAGCCCACGCTACATACCATAGAGGCCATATGGGAAAATTTTCCG
>JAMOVU010000169.1 GCA_027067555.1 Candidatus Aminicenantota bacterium
TTTCAACAGAAGCAAGATTAAGTTTTCTCATAAAATATTCCGGAAAAAGGGGTATTGGTGGAGATTTTCTTTTACTTAATTTTAATAAAAAGAAACTGGATATTGTTATAAAAGAATATGAACTTTCCTGTGCTATCCTTTTACTCTCTTTGAAAAATTATTCTTTCATCAGAAGGGATTTTATTGAATCTTTATACAATAAAGTATTGCAAGTGATAAGTAGAAGAGAGGTAAAAAATGGAATAAGATTTGGAATTAAGGTATCCGAGGTAAAAAAGAAAAGTCAGATAAAGAATCTCAGATTGTTTAAATTCATATTAAAAAAACTCGAAAAAGATGGCAAAATAGAGTTTTATTCTGACAGAGTATTTACGCGTCGCGGGGATATTTTAACAGAGAGAGAGGAAGAAATTCTGAGAGAGCTTGAAGAAATTTATTCAAAAGAAAAGTTTAACCCGATGGATGAAGATAGTCTTTCAAAGGAATTGGGGATAGATAAAGTGCTTCTGAAAAAATATCTTGACATTTTAATAGAAAAGAAGAAAATTTTACCTGTTAAGGGTGGATTTTTTCTTAATGATGAGTATCTTCAGTATTTAATACGGGAATTAAGGAAGATGAAAGTTCACAAACCAAAGTTTAAAATTAAGGATTTTAAAGAGATTACAGGATTAAGCAGAAAGTACAGTGTTCCTATTCTTGAGCTTTTGGATTATCTCGAAATCACCCGAAGAGTTGGAGATCAAAGGGAAATTCTTGTGTGATAAAATGGAAGCCGTTGGGGATATAATCACTAAGGTAAAGAAAATTGAGATAAAGACAGTTAAATTGGTTAATGAAGTTTTTGGTGGGGAATATCATTCTGTTTTTAAGGGACAGGGTATAGAATTTTCCGAAGTTAGGCCTTATCAGTTTGGAGATGATAGCAGGCTCATTGATTGGAAAGTTACAGCAAGACAGAATTATCCTTATATAAAGGTTTTCCAAGAAACAAGAGAGCTGAATGTCTTAATTGTTTATGATGCTTCCTATTCAACATTTTTTTCCGGAGAGGATTCTAAAAGAGCTATAGGAGGGGAAATTGCGGGTATCCTTACTTTTGCAGCCTTGAAAAACAATGATAAAACAGGTTTGATTTTGTTTTCCAATGGAGTGGAAAAATACATACCTTTAAATAAAGGTAAAAAACATTCTCTAAATATTGTGCGGCAGATTCTTTCCTACAAAGCGAAAGATGGGAGAACAAACTTTTCAAAAACATTGGAAGAGATAAATTCATTTTTAAAAAGAAAAACCATTATTTTTATTATCTCGGATTTTCTTTTCAATGAAAATGATAGGTTTGAAAAGGGTTTGAAAATTCTCTCGAAAAAGCATGATGTTATAGGAATCCGTGTTGTAGATAAATTTGAAGCAACCCCTAAAATCGTGGGAGTTTTACCATTAAAAGATATGGAAACGGGTGAAATTGCTTATATGGGAAAAAGTTCTTTTGAAAGTTTTTTAAAAGGGATGAAAAAAAACTCTGAGTCTGTGGAAAAATCCTTTCTTTTATCAAAAGCGGATTATCTGGAAATCTTTACAGGGGAGGATTATTTTCCTGTTTTATTAAAATTTTTTAGAATCAGGGAGAAAAGGAAGATCAGATGAAAAAAAGATTATCTCTAATTTTTATTATTGTTATTATCTCTTTTTTATCTGTCTCATTTGCGGGAGAGTTGATAAGCAATAAGATTACAAATAGAAAAGATTCTTATGCTGTCGGAGATTTAGTTAAAATAAAAGTTTGTTTGCAATTATCCGAGGGGGAAAGATTTGTTTCAATAGAAGATGAAAAAGTGGAAAATCTTTATATTCGGAATAAATATCATAGAATTTCAAATAGGGAAATAGATATTTTTAGAGAGTATCAGATTTTCTCAATAGACCTGAAAAAACTTCCGGATATAAAAGTGAAAGTAAAAGATAAAAAGGGAAAAGAGTATACTATTATCGTAAAGGGTAAACCTATAAAGATAAAGATGATTTCCAAAGGAGACAAAATAAGTGATATTATTCCTCCTCAAAAGGGTATTGAAACAGGGTGGACGCCTTTTCCGCTACTTTTTATAGTTTTGTTACTGCTGTTCCTGATAATTCTTATTATTGTGATTGTTAAAAGATTGAAGAGAAAGCACATCAAAGAAGAGGAGCAAAAGCTCTGGGAAAAGGAAATAGATCCTATTGAATTTTTTGAGAGAGAATTGGAAAGAATAAAGGGAAAAAACTATGCAGAAAAAGGATTAATAAAGGAGTTTTATTATGATATTACGGATGTTATAAGAAAATTTTTATCAATTTATTATAAAAAAAATTATATAGATAAGACAACCTATGAATTTAAAAGAGATTTTACAGAGGAAATAGATCCTATTTTAAAAGAAAGGCTCGTTTCATTTTTTGAATTTTCGGATCTTGTCAAATTTGCAAAACATAAACCCACTTCCGAATATGTGAAAAAAGCCTTTGAAATTGCGGAAGAACTTTTAAAATATTACAGGGAAATCAGAAATAGTATTTTAGAGAAAAATGACAATCTATGATTGGATTGTAATTTTTATCTATTTATCTATTGTTGTGGGAATAAGTTATGCAATAGGGAAAAAACAGAAAAACCAGGAAGATTATTATATTGCAGGAAAGACTCTGAAATACTGGCAGGTAGGTTCTTCCCTTGTGGCGAATCAGGTTAGTGCAATTAGTTTGGTCGGAGTACCTGCTTTTATAGCTATAAAAAGAGGAGGAGGGCTTAAATGGCTTCAATATGAGTTTGCTGTTCCTCTATCTATGGTTGTAATAATTTTAGTTCTTATTCCGGTTTATAGGAAAAAATTAAAAATCAGTATTTATGAATATTTAGAGCAAAGGTTTGGATCTTTTAGTAGATCTCTTTTGAGTTTTGTCTTTTTAATTTCAAGATCTCTTGCTTCCGGTGTAGCTCTTCTTGCAACTTCCTATGTTACATCGGTTGCATTGAATCTTGATATTAAAATTACAATTATTTTAATTGCTTTTGTTTCACTTTTATATACTTCCATAGGAGGGATAAAAGCTGATATATATTCTGATATTATTCAACTGATAATTTTATGGTTTTCTTCCATAGTTTCCATTTATATCCTCTTGAATCTTTTGGGTTGGAATTTTTCCGGGATTCATTCTTTATTAGTTGATAGATTAAGAGTGTTCTATCTTAGTAAAACCGGTTTGGGAGATGGGGAAAATTTTGGGTTCTTACCCATGCTTTTCGGAGGGCTTTTTCTTTATATTTCGTATTATGGTTGCGATCAAAGTCAAGCTCAAAGGCTTTTAAGCACAAAAAGTGATATGGAAACAAAAAAAGCCCTTGTTTTTAATTCTTTTTTAAGGTTTCCCTTAGTATTAACCTATTCAGCGGTGGGGCTCTTGTTTTTGCTTTTCCTTGAAAAAGACTCTTCTTTTGCTTTAAAACTTTCTAACCTTTCACCGGATTATGCAATGCCTGTCTTTTTTAAAACATTTTTACCCGCTGGTGTATTAGGAATAGTTGTTTCCGGTATTTTTGCAGCTTCAATGTCTTCGCTTGATTCTGCTATCAATTCTCTTAGTGCAGCAACTTGGGAAGATTTTTTAATTAAACTTTTTCCTTCCTTGAAAAGAGTGGAAGATAGGAAAAAAGTATTTTATTCCCGTTTTATTACTGTTTTATGGGGTGTCTTTACTTCTGTTTTTGCTCTTATGATAGTAAACAGTAGTGAAACTGTTGTTGAAATTGTAAATAAAATAGGCTCAGCCTTTTATGGACCTATAGCAGCTTTCTTTTTTATTGGTATTTTTACAAAAGCGGAGGAATTTGAAACTTTAGTTGGTTTTACCTTTGCAATTGCCATGAATATCTTTTTGTGGTTAAAACATCCCGAGATTTCATGGCTTTGGTGGAACCCAATAGGTTTTTTTATACCTTTTCTTACTGTTTTTATAATAGTTAATGTAAAAAAAGGGAAAAAGAGAAGCTTGAATTTTATAAATATTTCTCTAAATTTGAGACAAAGCTATGTTTTGGCTTTGATATTATGGTTTTTTTTAATTGTGCTTGTGTCATTTTTAATTGAAAGTATTTTTAGAGTTTTTTGAAGGTTATAAAACCCTTAAAAAGTAAAAATGTTTTTTTATTAAAATGATTTTGATATAGAAATATGTTAATATTAGTAAATGATAATTATTATTAGGAGGTCGTATGATTATTCGTAAGCATTTAAAAGGAGGTAGAATAGCTTTATTTTTTCTCTTCCTGGTTCTTTTCATGAAATTTGCGGGTGCTGTGCAAAGGACTCCAAAGGATCTTTCACTTCAAGAGAAAATTTATATATTGTCTAAGACTTATTCTTCAATCAATCTCTATTTTTCCCATTGGCAAGCAATTCCAGATTATTCAATTGACTCTTCTTACAAAGCCTGCTTGAAGAAGATTATGGGAACTAAAGATAGGTTTTCTTTTGATATGTTAATGATGGAGTTCCTCGGCCAACTAAGAAATGGACACACCTGGTATTTTGACAGGTGGTTGTTAAAAGAGTTTGGTCAACCTTTGGGTTTTAAATTCAAATATATTCATGGAAAGTGGATTATTACAAAGAGCTTTATTTCTCCATTAAAGAGAGGGGAGATTATTGACAAAATAAATGGCAAAAGTTTTGAAGAGTTTTATCAGAAAATGCGAAAATATATTAATGCTTCCAGTGATAGAGAGAGGAGAGTTAAGTTTAAATTTAAGACATTCCTTTTTCCTGAAAAATTCACCCTGAAACTTTTAAGTGGGAAAAAAGTAGTAATTAATAGGAAAGTACAAAATATTTTAAGAAAGGAGAGAAAAACGGAGGGAAGATGGATAGAAAATGGTTCAATAGCATATATAAAAATACCAGGCTTTGATAATCCCACTTTTGAAAAAAGTGCTATTGAATATGTAAAAAAATATAGAAAAGCAAAAGTTTTAATAGTAGATATTCGGGACAACGGGGGAGGGAATACTCCCGGAGAACTTATTGATATCCTTCAGGATAGGCCTTACAGATTTTGGACAGAATCAACTCAGATAAGTTTCTCTCTTTTCAGGGCGTATAAGAAAATAATCGGGCTTTTTGGAAATCAATTATCAAAGGATTATAAAAATTCCTTGGAGATGTTTTCTGATTATTTTGGAGATTCGCATCTTCTCTGGTTTTCTCATTACAAGAAGCCAGAGAATACGATTTTTAAAGGGAAGTTGATTATTCTTTCAGACAGAGGATGCGCCTCAGCTTGTGAAGATTTTGTAGTTACGTTTAAAGATAATCATAGAGCTATGATAGTTGGAGAGAGGACAATGGGAAGTTCCGGTCAACCATATATGTACAAGTTTAATGATGATATTTTTATTGCCATTGGGACAAAGAGGGAATATATGCCGGACG
>JAMOVU010000170.1 GCA_027067555.1 Candidatus Aminicenantota bacterium
TTAAAAGTTTTACGATTTTGTTCAAGTCCCTTGTGTTCTCCTCTGTCATAGCCTGCTCTATAAGTCTTTTGGATAGCTCTTTCTCAAGGGAATATTCATAATAGCCCTCTTTATTGTAAATATCCTTTCCAATATCCGATAAAAACTTTACTCCGGCACTTTCAAGAAGCTGACATGCAAGGGATGTCCCACTTCTCGGATGCCCTCCAACTATAACAGTCTTTCCTAATTTTTCGGGAGTAAGCTCATCCTTCTTTTTTTCCTCACTCATAATTACCTCCATTGACTTCCATCTTTATTTAAAGAAAGAGTATTATAACATAATAAATTTTCAATAGAAAATTCAAAAAGGGGTTAATTATTGATTAATTGTTTTTAAGCAACTGTTGTAACAATGTGAATATAATTCAAAAAATTGGATTTGAAAATCCAAAATTTTGGACTTTTGTTTAAACTGAAGTTTCAAAATGCTTAAAAATAAAAGGAAACTTTTGAATGGCATAAAATTTGATTTTTTGTTTTTGAAATGTTTGAAGGGAGGTGTATATGAAAAAGTTTACAACCTTTTTGGTTGTGCTTCTTTTAATTACCTTCTTTGTTGTTGCTCAGCAAAGAACAGGTAATATCTACGGTACGGTTGTGGATTCCAACGGAAAACCGCTACCGGGAGTAACTGTTACTTTAACAGGTTCTTTGATTGCTCCTATGACTACGATTACAACTGAAAAGGGGACATTCAGATTTCTTTCTCTTTCTCCTGCAAAAGATTATACTTTAAAAGCAGAACTTGAAGGATTTCAGACTGCTGTTAAGAAAAACATTATTGTGACAGTTGGTGCTAATGTTAGAGTGATTCTTAAAATGAAGATTGGTAAACTCAAAGAGGAAATAGTTGTTACGGCTGATGTTCCTGTTGTTGATACCAAAAGTGTTACTGTTTCAAAGAGTGTAACAAGGGATGAACTCCAATCTCTTCCCACGGCAAGGGACCCATGGGTTGTTCTTCAGATGGTTCCTTCGGTTGAATTGGATAGAGAAAACATTGGTGGTAATGAATCAGGGCAACAGTCGGGTTTTGTTGCAAAGGGTGCAAGTGGTTATAAAAATAATATTTATGCTATGGATGGTATAAATATTACTGACCCTGCTGCAATTGGAGCCTCTCCAACATATTATGACTTTGATGCTTTTGAAGAGATGAATGTTGTTACAGGTGGTGGTGATGTTACAGTGCAAACAGGAGGCATATTACTTAATTTGGTTACGAGAAGAGGTGGAAACAGAGTAAGCCTTGGTGGAAGATTCTATATGGAAGATGAAAAATTTCAGGCGGATAATATGAAACCCGAATATAAGGAAGAAGGACTTAAGGGAACCAATAAGATAAGGGACATAAGAGATTATGGTTTTAATTTTGGTTTTCCGATTATTAGGAACAAAGCATGGTGGTGGATGTCCTATGGTGTTCAGAATATTAAGACAACCACTATTTATGGTACGAATGATGATACTCTGTTAACAAACTATGCATTTAAGCTTAACTTACAGCTTGTTCCCAACAACAGACTTGAAGCATTGCTTCATGTTGGCTCCAAGAAAAAATGGGGAAGAGGTGCTTCATGGTCAAGGCCTGAAGGATACATGCAAAGCGGAAAATTTCACTTTGGTTCTCCTTTGTTAAAAATACAGGATGAGCAAATGATAGGGGATTCTCTTTTCTTATCGGCAAAATTTGCTTATGCTGATGCTGGTTTTGGCTTTGTACCTATGATTGATAAAAATCATGAGAAAATGGCTGTATGGGATATTGCGGAATCAAGATTTTACAATAGCTGGAATAGCTATCTTGTAAGCAGACCTGTTTATCAATATAACATTACAGCAACCTATTTTAAAGAAAATCTCTTAGGTGGAGATCATGAAATAAAGGTCGGTTTTGAGTACGGAGATAAGAATGCGGATACAAAATCTACTTACAATGGTAATGCTATACTTTACAGGGATTGGAATTATCCAGAGGTTGACATAACTGGTGATGGTTATCCTGATGTTGTTCCATGGCTTCAGGCTGTTAATTTCTGGAGAGGATATTATTCAAGCCTTCATGTTGATCACTATGCAGCTTATATTCAGGATAGAATTACCGCCGGCAAACTTACCATTCTTCTTGGTTTAAGGTTTGATAGGCAGATGCCTATGATTAATCCGTTTACCATTAAGGCTATGACAGATAAGGATGTCTGGCTTACTGTTGCTGATGAGTCGGTTTACAATGCTTTTGATAAACTTTTACCTGGTCTTGAGATTCCTGAGATTAAACCTGATTATAGGTGGAATTATCTCTCCCCGAGGATTGGTTTTACCTATGATCTCTTTGGTGATGGAAAGACGGTCTTAAAGCTCTCATTGGCAAAATATGGAGATGTAATGGGAGTCGGTTTAGCTAATATGTTCAGACCTTACGGAGTCGGTGGGTGGTTCTGGATGTACTGGGTTGACAATGGTGATGGTAAAATTCAGCTTAATGAACTTTACTGGAGAGATCTAAATTATCAGATGTACAAAGTTTTTGATGATAGCGGTAGTTTCATAGGAAACTGGCAGACAGGATACTGGATGGGAATGTGGGGCGGATTTGATCCTCAAAACCCACAGAAATATACGGAGCCTCAAAATTACTACAGTGATGCAGCTGCAAGTTCTACCAATACCTATGAACTTCTTCTATCAATTGAAAAAGAGATTATAAAAGATCTGGGGGTAGCCATAGATTTTACATTCAGGAAATATGATAATTTTAAATGGTCTGTTGCTTATGATCCAAAGACAGGGTATAAGAGGACTGCTGATGATTATATGATTGCAGGGTATGTACCGGATGAGATAAATGGAATCAGCACTGGTGATGCTGCCGGAAGGCCCTGGTATGTATTAAAACCGAGTGCACCTAAGTTAGATTATTCATATCAGGATGTAAGGCCCAATAGATACAATACATATTGGGGAATTGATTTTGTGGTGACCAAGAGGTTTTCCAATAACTGGATGTTTAATGGATCCTTTACATATCAAGATCAGAAACGACATTATGGAGAGGGTAGCTATCTTGATCCTACAAATATCTGGGCATATGACGGACATGTTTATGCTCCTAAACTTGGTGGTGCAAGTGGTAAAATTTCTCAGTATATCTTTTCAAAGTGGTTACTTAAGATGTCGTGGATGTACAGATTCCCACTTGATATAGATATCGCAGGAACATTCAGAGCAAGAGAGGGGCATATGATTCCTCACGGTTTTACTATTGTGGATCCTTCTCTTCCCACTCCTTATAGTAAGTCACATTATATAGTAATGTATCCTGTTGAGCATGATAAACTTCCTACATTCTGGAATGTTGATATGAGAATTCAGAAGATGTTCAGAGCAGGGGAAAACGGAAGAGTTTACCTGATGGTTGATATCTTTAATGTATTTAACAATTCTATTATAAACAGAAGATACGATGCTTATCTCGGAAGGTATGATGTCATTTCTAAAAAGCTTTCTCCGAACAGAACGAACTATATGCTCAATGAGATTGTTAACCCGAGGGTGGTAAGATTTGGTATTAGATTCCAGTATTAATTGCTGAAAAATAATTACAGAGCCCCCCTGTTTGACAGGGGGGCTCTGTTTTTTTTAAAATAAAATATGAAAATAGAGCGCTTGGAAAAAGGATTCTGGTTGGTAGTTATCTTATTTTTTACTTTAAATTTTGGCTTTTCTCAGGCTTATAGTGGTAAAGCGAAAATTCGCGGATTTGTGTATGATGAGAATGGAAAACCTCTGGAAGGGGTTAAGGTTAAATTGTTTTCAATAAAAGCGAATGATGGTTTTGAAAAGAAAACTGACAAAAAGGGGGAGTGGAAAGCTTTCTGGGTAATCGGAGGACAATGGCATGCTGACTTTTTCAAGCCGGGATACGAACCAAAGAAAATCTCTTTTAGTGTAAGAGAAGATGGTAAAATTTTAAAAATAGAAATAAAGTTGAAGAAGATGGAAGGAGTTGTTTTAACCAGTGATCTTTTAAAAGAACTGGATGAAGGCAATAAGCTTTTTGAAGAGGGTAGATATGATGAAGCCATAAAAAAATATAATGAAATATTAAAGAAGAACCCGGAAGCATATGTAATTTACTATAGTATTGGAAACTGTTATTTTCAAAAAAAAGAATATGAAAAAGCCATAGAGTTTTATAAAAAAGTTCTGGAAAAGAATCCTGAATACGATAAAGCATTAATAGGAATGGGAAATTGTTATATTAACAGCGGGAAAAAGGAAGAAGCTCTTACCTGGTATAATAAGGTTGACCCCCAAAAGATAGATAATGCGGTTATTTTATATAATATTGGGGTGATATATTATAATAATATGGAAAATGAGAAAGCCATAAAATATTTTGAACAAGCAATAAAGGTAAACCCAAATTTTGCTGATAGCTATTATCAGCTCGGGTTGCTGTATATAGGGCTTAATAAAATGAAAAAAGGAATAGAGCTTTTAAAAAAGTACATTGAAATTGCTCCAGAAACAAATAATGCTAAAACAGCTAAGCAGATTATTAAAACTCTGGAAAAATCATCCTGAAATTCATTGTATATTGATGAAAAATAAAGATGAAAAAGAATAAGCCTATCCTTTTAATTGTGATTTTTTTACTTTTTTTGAGTAATGGTTTTTCAAAAAATAATATTTATAAAAATTTATCACCTAAATATAAAAAATGGTTGGATTTGGTACATTATCATATTACAGATACGGAAAGAAAAGTTTTTCTGCAGTTAAAAAGTGACAAAGAGAGGGATTCATTTATAGAGATATTCTGGAAACAGAGGGACCCAACACCCGGAACTCCGAGAAATGAATTTAAAGAAAAGTTGGAAAAGAGATTTAAGTATGTGAATAAATATTTTAAATCTTCCCGCCCCGGCTGGATGACTGACAGGGGAAGGATATACATGATTTTAGGAAAACCTTCAAGTGTGGAGCATGTGGATGAACTTGGTCTCTATCCAATGCAAATCTGGAATTATTATGGAATGGAAAAATATGGTCTTACTTCACATTTTAGGATAGTTTTTTATAGACGAAAGGGAATAGGAGAATTTAAGCTTTATGATCCGGCAAGTGATGGTCCCATGGCTTTGGTGGTTAGAAATTATGAAGCCTTAAATAAAATTAAGGATGAATTTGATAATTTTAAAGTTTACAAATACATTAAGGAAATTGCCCCTTCCATAGCTGAAGCTGCTATAACATTAATTCCCAATGAAATACCTTTTAATTATTCTCCGGATTTAAGGAGTTCCATATTACTCTCAAAAATAAGTGAAGTACCTTATAAAGAGGTGGATTTAAGCTATGCAACGAGTTTCTTGAATTTGAAGGGAATTGTAAAAGTTGATTATTCTATGAATTATATAGCCTCTTATAATTCAATTTCTGTTTATAAGGATCCAATTACAAATATAAATTATCTTTACTTTAGCATCTCTCCCAAAAGAGTTTCTCTTGATTTTAATGAAGAAACAGGTAAATACTTCTGTGTTTTTAAATTAAGTGTGGTAATAAGAAAAGGTGGTAAGCAGATATTCAGCTACAATAAAACATATCCTCTTTATTTTACAAAGGAGGAGGTAAAAAGTAGGGTTAAGAGGGGAATAGCTATAAAGGATTTTATTCCAATAATTAAAGGTAGGTATGATGTTACTATTTTAATCCAAAATGCGGTTAATAAAGAGTTTTCCTATTTTGAAAAGCTGATAGATATTGAAAGTGCAGGGAAAAAATACATCTGGGGACCTCTGGTCTCCTACAAAATAAAAAAATCCTCGGGTTTGTATCTTTTTCCGTATAAGGTAAATAATTATTTTGTGGATATTGATCCTAAGAATATTTTTTCGGTAAATGATAGAATTTTTGTCTCTTTTTGTATAGAAAAGCCTGAATTTAAAGATTATCATGTTTCATTGGTGTTAAAAAATAAGTTAGGATATTCGGAATATTTTAAAGAGTATAAAGATTTTTTATTAAAGAATAATGGAAACTGTTTTATAAAAGAGGTTGAAAATCCAGGGCCGGGTTCTTATTTTGTAAAGGTTTCTGTATTAAAGGGGAAAATTCCTATGTCTGTTTCAGAAAAAGATTTTATAGTATCTCCCATGGGTTCTGTTGTTCATCCTATGTCTGCTTATAAATTGCTGTCTCAAAAAAATTCTTTTATTCAATTTTTTACTCTCGGATCACAGTATCAGAAAACAGGAAATTATGAGAAAGCAAAATTGATGTATGAGAAAGCACTTTCATTGAATCAGAAATATATTCCGATAATTAAATCTTTAAGCAGAGTGTATTTACAACTGAAGAATTATGAGAAAGCTCTGGAAATCTCTGAATTGTTAAAAGATAAGAAAAAATATGAGTTTGATTATTTTGCTTTAAAAGGGGAAATTTTTTATTACAAAGGAAATATTGATGAAGCTTTAAAATATTTAATTAAAGCAAATAAAATTTATAATAGTGATTTCAGAGTAATAAATCTTATAGGCCTTTCTTTTTTGAAAGAGGGAAATTGTAAAGAAGCTCTGAAAAGTTTCAGGGCATCTCTCGCTCTAAATAAGAATCAACCTATGGTTAGGGATCTTCTTAATAGATGCAATAAAATTCTGAAGAGAAAAAAAGAAAAAAATACCAATTAGGTTTATTTTTCAATAATCTACTCCGGATTTTAAAATGAAAGAAATTCTTTTGACAAAAACATCGTAACACGATATAATCTATATACGATATTTTGGAGGAAAAAATGGGTATCGGAGAAAAGATTTCTCATATAACTTTTTTGTTTCATTTTCCGATTAAGGTAGGAGAGGTTAATTCTGAAAGGGTTCATAGTATAAGGCAGTATCATCTTTTAAGATTGCTGAAAGAGGCAGAAGCACTTGATGTTAAAACGATTTCAAAAAGGCTCGGGCAGGCACAGAATACCAGCTCAGAGATGGTTTGGAGAATGGTTGAAAAGGGATTACTCATTTCAGAACGGGATCCTGATGACAGAAGAAGAACAATTGTTAAATTAACGGAAAAGGGTAGGGAGGAACTATTTAAAATGGAAAAAGAGATTGATAATGCTTTTGAAGCCTTTTGCGAAAGATTTTTGTCTGATGATGATAAAGAGAAATTTTACAGATGCTCAGATGAACTTTTTAATCTTGCAAAAAAGGTGATAAAAAGATTGGAGGGGAAATGAAGAGAAAAATTTTAGCTTATTTTTTTATTTTTAATTTTTTTGTCGTTTTATCTTTTTCTTTAACCTATAAGGAGGCTTTGAATATAGCTTTTGAGAAAAACCCTGATCTTAAAAGTATGAAGGAAGCTGTTAAAGAGGCTGAGTTCAATATAAAAAAGAGTAGTTCTCTCTTCCTTCCCACTTTGGATATAAATGGCCGGTATACGAGAATAGGTGTTATTCCTGAGTTTGAGATACCGGGAATGGGAAGCTTTAAGTTTGGCACTCCCAATAATTATGATTTCAGATTAACATCTCAATATCTTCTTTTTGACTGGAATAGGAGAAAGAATATTAAAAGGATTTCTGAAAAGGGAAAGGAGCTAAAAGAGAATAGCTATATTTCAATGAGAAAAAGAGTTGCCTATACAATTGCTGCACTCTTTTATACTTATGATATTTTAAAAGAGAGTAAAGTGATTTTTGAGGAGAATTTGGAAACTTTAAGAGCCCATCTTAAAATTGTCAAAAAAAGGTATGATGCGGGTCTTGTCTCCTCCTATGATGTTCTTTCCACTAAAGTCCAGATTTCAAAGGTGGAGGCTCAACTCATAGATTTTGAAAAAGGATTGGAAAATTTGAAAGTTTCCTTAAAGCAAATTTTAGGTATTGATAAGGAAGTGAATTTTGAAGGCTCTTTAGAGCTTCCTAAAATTGGTTTTGAGCTTTCGGAATTGTTGAAAATGTCTCTTGATAACAGAGAGGAGCTTAAAAGCCTTATGCTTCAGAAATCTTTGATTGATTTGAATATTAAAATTGCAAAAACTTCACTTATGCCTCAATTAGCATTACAGGCAAATTATCAGCTTAGGAATGGAATGCTTCCCGATGTTGATGAGATGAGGAGCAATTGGAATATTAATTTGCTCTTAAGTTTCAGAGTTTTCGATGGATTTAACTCAAAGTATGAAAGAAAAATCCTTGAGACTCAGAAAAAAGAGATTGAATTTAAGATAAAGTCAATAACAAAGAGTATTAAAGCGGATTTGGAAAAAGCCATTATTAATATTGAATCATTAAAAAAGAGTTTGAAAAAAGAAAAGGAAAAATTAAAACTTGCAGAGGAAGCTTACAGTACTGTTTTAAAAGCTTACAGAGAAGGTGCAGTATCAAACATAGATGTTTTAAATGCGAACTCAAACTTAAAATTTGCAAAACTTTCTGTTCTTAAAATAAAAAATCAGATATTACAGGAAAAGCTTAAAATTTTTAATATTATTGGCTTTGAATTTTGGAGGGCAAAATGAAGAAAAATATCTTTTATTTTATAGTGTTTTTTCTTATTTTTAATCTGAGTCTTTTTTCAAAGATGAGAGTTGAAGCAGAAAAGGTGATTAAAAAGGAAATTTCAGAGACATACAGATTTCAAGGAAGTTTTTCTATTGAAAAGAATGTTAATGTTTTTCCTAAAATAAGGGGAGTTCTTATAAAATTGTTTGTTAAAAATGATTCGAGGGTTAAAAAGGGAGATATAATAGCTCTGGTAAAAAGGGATGATCCGGGGTATAAATTCAAACCAAATAGGATAACAGCTCCTATTTCAGGTGTTGTTTCAAGAATAAATGCTTACGAAGGCACAAGGATAAATCCTCAAAGCCCTCTTTTAGTTATTTCTTCTTATAATCCTATTATTCTTAATGTAAATATTCCGGAGTATGTTTTTTACAGGATTAAGATAGGGACTAAAGTTACCATAAATATTAATGGGATTGAGAAACCTTATTCAGGTATCGTTTATACAAAGGAGAATGCAGGTGATCCGAAGACAAAGCTTCCTGTTCTAAAAATAAAGGTGAAAAACCCGGAATATAAGATAGTACCATCCGTTCTCGGAGAGGCTGTGATAGAGCTTGGCAAAAGGGAACTTGTCCTTGCTCCTGCGGACGCTGTCTTTTCTTCTGACAATGGCTATTTTGTTTGGAAGATAGAGGATGGAAGAGCTTTTAAAAAGTATGTAAAGGTGGGTGAACTTTATGGAAAATACTTTGAAATAAAAGAGGGAGTTTCAGAGGGAGATTTGCTTGTGACTTTCGGAGCTGAAAAATTGAGAGATGGTGAAGAAGTCATTTTCTAAGTAAGGAGGCAAGATGAATTTATCCACTTTATCAATAAAAAGGTATGTTGCTACATACCTGATTTTTTTAACCCTTGTGTTTTTGGGTTTTTATTTTAGCTCTCAAATGAATGTTAGCTATTATCCTGATTTTTCAGCACCTGTTTTAATAGTAATGACTCCTTATCGCTCTGCTACTCCCCTTCAGGTTGAGCAAAATGTTACAAAGGTCATTGAAAAGGCAATATCTTCTTCAAAGGGAATAGATGAGATAGAGTCCACAAGTTCGGATGGGTTTTCCCTTATCCTAATCAGATTAAAGTGGGAGGCGGATTTAAAGGAGAGTAAGGAGAGCATAAGGGAGAATATAAACTTTATTATGGCTCAACTTCCGAGAGAAGCCGGAACTCCGACTATTTATGAGGTCCAGAGCCTTATTCCTCCTCCGATGGAAATCGCTTTTTCTTCTGATAGGATGAATGATGTGGAGCTTAAAAAATTCATTAAGGATAAGCTCCTTATTTACTTTCAAAAGTTAAAGGATGTTGGCTATGTGGAACTTTTGGGTGGAAGGGAAAAGTATGTTTCAATTAGAGTTAATAAGAAAAGGATGGAAAAATACGGGCTCAGTGTTTCAAGGC
This sequence comes from Candidatus Aminicenantota bacterium, assembly GCA_027067555.1. Lineage (GTDB taxonomy): Bacteria > Acidobacteriota > Aminicenantia > JAMOAD01 > JAMOAD01 > JALXDT01. The sequence continues at coordinate 10,022 of JAMOVU010000170.1, forward strand.
TTGTCAGGCTTTTAAGTGGAGATAATATTGATTATCCTCTCGGATTTTACAAAACAGGAAATAAAGAGTTTCTTTTAAGATTAAATGCAAAATTCAGCTCCCCTGAAGATATTGCGGAAAAAGTCATTATGTTTGCGGGAACAAGGGCTGTTAGAATAAAAGATATTGCCTCTGTTAATTTTAAGATAAGAAGTGCTGATTCCATTTATAGGGTTAATGGAAGCAGAAGCATTGTTCTCTCTTTGAGAAAAAAAAGCAAGGGTAATTCTGTTAATCTTTGCAGAGATGCAAAAGAGGTCGTGAAAGACTTAAAGAAGATGTATCCATTTATAAATTTTAAGGTTATTAAGGATGAGTCCAACTTTATTAATAAATCAATGAAAACAGTTTTAAACAATGCTCTTTACGGTGGTCTTCTGGCTGCTTTTATTATATTCATATTTTTAGGGGATTTAAGAAGCACACTTATAATTGCTGTCTCAATTCCATCGGCAATTATTTCGTCCTTTGTTCTTATGAAAATTTTTAATCTCAGTATTAATACGATATCACTCGGTGGTCTTGCTCTGGCGGTGGGGATGGTTGTTGATGCATCAATTGTTGTGATTGAGAATATCTCAAGAAATCTTGAACTTTCGGAGAAAAAGGATTTCGGACTTTTTGCAAAAGCTTCAAAAGAGGTAACCTCCGCGGTAATTGCTTCTATTTTAACCTCAATTGTTGTTTTCCTTCCTCTTGCATTTTTAAAGGGACTTGCATCGGTTCTTTTGGGAGAGTTAGCTTTGACAGTTGTCTTCTCCCTTGTATTTTCCGGAATAGTTTCCCTCTCACTAATTCCCACTTTAAGTTATCATTTTATGGGTAAGCAAAAGAGGAGGGTGTTTTTTGAACTTTTCAAAAGAGGGTTCTCTGAAGTAGAAAAAGTTTACGCTAAGTTTCTTAATTATCTGATAGAAAAAAAGAGAAGAGCTGTTTTTACTCTTTTTGTGTTTTTTATTATTTTTGTACTCTCTTTGATTCCCCTGAAAAAAATAGATTTTATTATGCTTCCTAAGGTTGATCAGGGAGAGTATAAGGTTGAGCTTTATTTTCCTGTGGGAACTTCTGTTGAGACAACCGAATCTTTTGTATCAGAGGTAGAGAAAGCAATAAAATCTAAATTCCAATTTATAGATAATGTGAGTACTACAATAGGTAAAGGTAGTCTTTTCGGGGAAAAGGTCTCAAATCAGGCTTTTATTTTTGTAAGATTGAAGGATAATTCAAAGAGGCCTCATATATCGGATTATGTGAAAAAAACTTCCATCTTGTTAAAAGAAATGAATATTCCAGGGCTTATCAATTATAAGGTAAAACAGATTGAGCCTACCGAGGGAATGGTAAGACCAGCGGTTGATGTTAATGTTTATGGGGATAATTTGAAAAAATTAAGAGAGATTGCTGAAAATCTTGTGGATAAATTTGGAAAAATAAAAGGTGTTCAAAATCTTGATATTTCAATAAAACCTGGAAAACAGGAATTGTCTTTTATACCTGATAGGGAAAAACTTGCCTTTTATAATTATTCTCCTCTCTTTCTGGCGCAGGATCTTAAAGCTGAGTATGATGAACTCAAAGTGGGAAAGGTAAATATTGGAGATGAAACCTATGATTTAAGTGTGATAACCGATTCTTTAAAACCCTCTCCTTCAAAATTATATGTCTCGCCGCTGCCAAACCTGTCTCTTCCCTTGAAGCTTTTTTCTTCATACCAGCTCAAAGAAACTTCTCTTCAAATAAAAAGATTTAATTTTCAGAGATTTGTGGAGATTAAGGGAGATCTTATAGGTGGTAGTCAAAGGGAATTAAAAAAGAAGATAGATAAGATAATTTCAAATACAAAAGTACCAATGGGATACAGGATTTCTCAAAGGGGAGCTACAAAGGCAATAGTTGATTCATTCAAAACCCTCGGAATAGCTCTTATGATTGCAATATTTCTGGTGTATGTTGTTATGGCAAGTCAATTTAACTCATTTTTGCAACCCTTTATAATATCTTTCACTATTCCTCTTGCGATGATAGGAATTTTCTGGGGGCTTTTTCTTACTGAGACTCCCCTGAGTATGAACTCCTTTTTGGGAGGGATTGTTCTTGCCGGAATTGTTGTTAATAATGGAATATTGCTTATAGATTTTATAAATCAAAAGCTTGAAACTGGAATGGGTTTTAAAGAGGCTATTGTGGAAGGTTCAAAACTTAGAATCAGGCCTATTATGATGACAGCATTTACGACTATCTTGGGAATGCTCCCTCTTGCAATAAGCAGGTCAATCGGAAGTGAGTCTCTTTCTCCTCTTGCGATTGCGGTTATTTTCGGGCTTTTTACCTCTACAATTGCAACTCCTCTGGTTATACCATCTCTTTATCTTTTATTGGTTAAAAATAAAAACAAATGAAATCGTAGTAAAAAAATAATAATTTTATACTTGACATTTTTTTGAAGATTTAATAAATTATAGGCATTAAGGTGAAAGGGAGCAATCTTTTTTAGTCAAAATGAATAGAAGAGGAAATAAAAAATTATTTTTTCTTTTTTTATTTGTGATGTGGGCTATTTTTAATACTATGGGTATTTCGGAAGATTGCATGATTGGTTCGTATTTTATTAAAAATTTTTCTCCGAAAGACTATCATGCGAAACTTCAGAATTGGAGTATAATTCAGGATAAAAGAGGTGTTGTTTATATTGCGAATAATAGTGGAATAATAGAATATAATGGGACAGATTTTAATTTGATAAAAACGGACACAATAGCAAGAGCTCTTGATGTGGATAACAAAGGAACTGTTTATGTGGGGATAATAGGGGATATCGGATATCTGGAGTATGATGAAAAAGGCCAGGCTAAATTTAAATCTTTAAAAGAATTCCTGCCTGAGAAAGAGAGAGAATTTAATGATATTTTTGATGTTTTATCAACATCTTTTGGTGTTTATTTTATTTTGGCAGATAGAATCTTTTGGTACAAAGGTGACGGAAAATTCAATATTATAAAATTTAATCTGATTTCACGAGCACATGTGTTCGATGATATTATATTTTTGCAAAGTAAAAAAGGTATTTTTGCATTGTACAAGAATAAAATTTATTCAATCCCCTATACGAATTCTTTTACTTATAGGAATATGGGTACAATTCAAATAATTCCAAATAAAGGGAAGAAAGTTTTTATTATAACTGAGAAAAAGGGTATTTTTATTTATAATCTTTTACCACTCCTTAAAAAAATAAGAAAGAATCATAATAAAGGGTTGAAAAATTTCAGAAATAAACAGATTCTTATAAAGGTAAAGAGTAATGCTGAAAAGTATTTAAGAAGAAACAGATTGTATACTGGTGTTAAGATAAGAGATGATCTTTATGCAATAGCTCTTTATGAGTCAAAATTCTTATTTATAAATGAAAAAGGTGAATTATTAAGAGTTTGTAATGAAGAGATGGGTCTTCAAAATGAGGTGGTTCTTGGATTCTTTGTTGATAGAGAAAAAAATTTATGGCTTGCTTTGAATAAAGGTTTCTCATATGTTGAAATTAATTCTCCATTTACCTTTTTTGATAAAAGGAATGGTTTGAAAAATGTTGCCAATGATATTCTCTTAAATGAACACACCATGTATGTAAGTGCAATGGACGGTGTTTTTTATCTTGATTTGTGCGGAAAAAGAGAGGAAAGAAGGGATGTTTTTAAGAAGATAAAAAACAGCGGCTCAGTATCTTTTAGTTTATTAGGGATAAAAAATCAGATTTTTTATACAGGAGATAAAGGTTTATACCATATAGTAAAACATAGGTCTTTTAAAGTGGCCGGAGATAAGTTCTACTATTGTGCCGGTATGTCAAGAAAAATGCCGAATACTATTTTTGTAGGCTCTATGAATGGGTTGGAGGCATTTATTTTTCATAAGAATAATTGGTTAAGTGGAAATTTTAAAAACCCTGAGAAATATTCTTTTAATAGAATCAGGTCAATAGTTAGAGGTATAATTGAGGATAGAGACGGAAATTTATGGTTTTCCACTGAGAAGAGCGGTGTTGGGTATCTAAAGTTTAGAAAGGACGGGGATATTAGGTATTTTGAGTATTATAATTTTGGAAAAAAAGATGGTCTTCCTTCAGATATCTCAAATCTGGTTTTTTTCATAGACGGAGAAATATGGGTGTTAGGGAATGATTATAATATTTATAAGAAAAATGAAAAAATTAAAAATGGCCGGAAAGTAATATTTTTTGAGAAATATAATAGAGTAAATAGTTTTTTAAAAAAAGGAAATGAAATAGGAACTCTTTATGAAGATCGGTTGGGGAATGTCTGGATTGGTCAGAAAGGAAATTTCTTATGTCTGAAAAAAGACAAGAAAGGAAAGTTTTATAAAGTTGGTAATTATTTAAAAGAAATAAATGAAACTTTTTTGAAAGTTCAAAGAAGAAATAATTATTTGTGGATATCAACTACAGAAGGCATTTACAGGTTAAATTTGGATATTAAAAGGAATCTGAATTTAAAACTCAGCACTTTAATTACGAGAGTTATTATAAATAACAGAGAAAATTATTTTTTCGGAACTTTTTTTAAGGGGGAGAGAAGAAATATTCCTATTTTTGAACAAACCCCATCTCTAACACCGATTCTTCCTTATAAAAAAAATTCTCTTTATTTTGAATTTTCTTTACCTTTTTATACTCACAAAGAGGGGAACAGGTATAGCTATAAACTTGAAGGTTATGATAAAGAATGGAGCGAATGGGTAGGTTTTACAAAAAAAGAGTATACAAATCTTCCTCCGGGGGATTATATTTTTAGAGTAAAAGCAAAAAATATTTTTGGTATTGTGGCAAAGGAAGCAAGTTTTAAGTTCACAATTTTACCTCCCTGGTATATGACATGGTATGCTTATATCTTTTATATTATAATGGGTGCTTTTTTTGTATATCTTATTTTGCTTTTTAATAATAAAAGACATTTGAGAGCAAAGGAAAAACTTGAACGGATTATCAAAGAAAGGACAGTTGAAATAGAAAGACAGAAAAAGAAACTTGAAGAACTCGCAACACAGGATAGTTTAACCGGAGTTTTCAACAAAAGAAAGTTTAATGAGGTTTTTAATCATGAATGGAAAAGAGCAGAGAGAAACGGGAGGTACATTGGTATTTTGATGGTGGATGTTGATTTTTTTAAGCAGTACAATGATACTTATGGCCATCAGGCTGGTGATGAGGCTCTAAGAAAAGTAGCGCATGCAATTAAATCTGTTGTTAAAAGACCTGCGGATTTTGTTGCAAGATATGGCGGTGAGGAGTTTATTGTATTGCTTCCCGAAACAGACCCCGAGGGAGTGAAAGCTGTCGGGGAAAAGATAAGAAGAGCAGTGGAAAATCTTAAAATTCCCCATGAAAAATCAACCGTTTCCGAATATCTTACTGTAAGCGTTGGTGCAATTTCAGTTATTCCAAGAAAAGATTTTCTGTTCTCTCTTTTGATAAAAGCTGCTGATGATGCTCTTTATGAATCCAAGAGAAATGGAAGAAACCGAGTTTCTTACAAGGATGAATTGTGATTTTAGAGGGGTTTTGACTTGTTATTTCTTGAATGATATGATATCATAGCTTACAAAAATTTCAGGAGGAAAAATTGAGTATTACAAAAGAGGTGAAAAGCAAATTGATTGATGAATTTAAAATTAATGAAAAGGATACAGGTTCAGCTGAGGTGCAGATTGCGATTTTAACTGAAAGAATTAAAAATTTATCAGAGCATTTTAAAGTTCACAGAAAAGATATTCATTCCAAAAGGGGCTTTATGGCTCTTATTAATAGAAGAAAAAGACTATTAAGTTATTTGAAAAGAAAAGACTTTGATAAATACCAGGAAATTATTAAAAAGCTTGGATTAAGAAAGTAAGAAGAGGTATAAATGAGTAAAAAGTATACCCTTGAAATAGGGGGGGGGAGTTTAAGTATTGAAATCGGTAAAGTTGCCACACAGGCAAATGGCTCTGCGTGGATTGAATACGGTGAAACTGTAATTTTGGCTACTGCCACTCGAAGCAAAAAGGAAAGGGAGGACATAGATTTTCTTCCACTACTTGTGGATTACAGGGAACACACATTTGCAGCCGGACGATTTCCCGGAGGATTTTTTAAGAGAGAAGGCAAACCTTCCGAAAGAGAAATCTTGGTTAGTCGTTTGATAGATAGACCGCTAAGGCCTCTGTTTCCTGAAAACTATCACTTTGACACTCAAATTGTGGTGAATGTCCTATCCTATGATCTTGAGAATGACCCTGATGTTCTTGGAATTACAGGCGCTTCAGCCGCTCTTTATCTTTCTGATATACCTTTCTTTGACCCTGTGGCTGGAGTAAGAGTGGGTATGATAAATGGAGAGTTCATAATAAACCCGAGAGCATCGGAACTTGAAAAGAGTAAACTTAATCTGGTAGTTGCAGGAACAGAGGATGCGATTGTGATGGTTGAGAGTATAGCTTATGAGCTTCCGGAGGAGGATATTTTAAATGCACTTGATTTTGCTCATGAGCATATTAAAAAACTTATACAGGCACAAAAAGCTCTTTTTGAAGAGATTAAACCCGAAAAGATGGAAGTTGTGGATCCTTATCCACTAACTGATGAGCTTTTAAAAGAAGTTGAGAATAAAATAGGGCAAAAGTTAATAGATGCTTTTTATGTTGAAGGAAAGCTCAATAGTGAAAGAGCTATGGAATCAGTTAAAGAAGAACTTTTATCAGAAGTGGATGAAGAGGAAGAAAAGGAAAAGTATATTCTTTATAATAAAGCTTTTCATGAGCTAAAACAGAGACTTTTAAGGGATGAAATCCTTACTAAAAAGAAAAGACCTGATGGAAGGAGTTTTGATGAGGTAAGACCTCTCAGTATAGAAGTTGGTGTTTTACCAAGAACTCACGGAAGTGCGATTTTTAAAAGAGGAGAAACACAGGCACTTGTGACTGCAACTTTAGGCTCCTTTGAGGATGTACAGATTATTGATAATCTTGTTGATGAGGATGTTTCAAAAAGATTTATGGTTCATTATAATTTTCCGCCTTTTTCTGTTGGAGAAGTTTCACCTTTAAGAGGTCCTGGACGAAGGGAAATAGGGCATGGAAACCTTGCTGAAAGAGCCCTTCTCCCATCAATTCCAGATGAATCAATCTTCCCCTATACCATAAGGGTTGTTTCTGAAATTCTGGAATCAAATGGTTCTTCATCTATGGCAACTGTTTGCGGAGGGTGTCTTGCGCTAATGGATGCAGGTGTTCCTGTGAAAATGCCAATAGCTGGTGTTGCTATGGGACTTATAAAAGAGGGAGATAATTATGCAATATTAACTGATATTGCCGGGCTTGAAGACCATTATGGAGATATGGACTTTAAAGTAGCAGGTTCTGAAAAGGGGATAACAGCTCTTCAAATGGATATTAAGATAAAAGGGATTTCAAGAGAAATTATGAAAGAAGCTCTTGCTCAGGCAAAAGAGGGGAGATTATTTATATTAAACAAAATGCTTGAAGTTATTCCAAAACCCAGACCTGAACTTTCCAAATGGGCGCCTCGAATCTCTGTGTTTAATATAAGGAGTGATAAAATAGGTGATGTTATAGGACCCGGGGGTAAAATTATAAAATCAATTATTAATGAGACCGGGGCTAAAATAAATATTGAACAGGATGGAAAGGTAACAGTAGTTGCACCGAACGAAGAATCACAAAAAGAAGCAATTAAGAGAATAACAGAGTTTGCTGAAGTTCCTGAGATGGGGAAGGTTTACGAGGGTAAAATAACACGCATAGAAAATTATGGAATGTTTGTTGAAATTTTACCGGGAACTCTCGGTCTTGTTCATATTTCAGAAATTGCTGATGCGAATATAAGGGATATTCATCAATATTTTAAAATCGGAGATGTGGTAAAAGTTAAAATAATAGGGATAGATGATACTGGAAAGGTAAGATTGAGTAGGAAGGTAATTGATGGAAGCTTACCACCTCAGGTAGAGGGATACAAATATAATCCCCATAGAAATGATAGACCTCGTGATAGATACAATAGAAGGGACAATGATTATCATCACAAAAAGAAATTTCACAGATAATGAAAAAAAATATAGGGATAACCTATATTGAAATTTTAATAGTAGTTGTTATAGTTTCAATTCTTTCTTTATCAGCAATTCCGGTGGTTGAGAATACTATAAAGAGAGAAAAAGAACTTGAATTAAAAAGAGCTTTGAGAATGATAAGAACTGCCATAGATGAATATAAAAAAGCGGCGGATCAAAAGCTTTTTGAATACGATGAAGATACCTATGGATACCCGCCTGACCTTGAGACTCTTGTTAAAGGGGTTAAGACTAAGAACGGAAAAGTGTTAAAATTTTTAAGAAGAATACCAAAAGATCCGATGACTGAAGATGGAGAATGGGGATTGAGATCATATCAGGATGATTTTGATTCTAATGTGTGGGGGGGAGAGAATGTTTATGATGTTTATTCTAAGTCTGAAGAAAAAGCTTTAGATGGAACCCATTATAATGAGTGGTGAAAAGGGATTTACTTTAATAGAGTTACTTGTTGTACTAACTATTATCGGAATTCTTATTACAGTAGGAGTTCCATATTATAAAAATTCTGTGATTAAATCAAAAGAGAGTGTTTTAAGGGAAAATCTTTTTATTATGAGGAAAATGATTCAGCAGTTTAAATTGGATAAAAAGAGGTATCCTAAATCTTTGGAAGAATTGGTTGAGAATAAGTACCTCAGAGCCATCCCTTTTGATCCTATAACAAACTCTGACAAAACCTGGAAAGTTAAAAGAGAAGAGCCTCCCGAGACAGGTGCTTACTATGAAGAGGATCTTGGAATAGTGGATGTTTTTTCAGGCTCTGAGAAAAAGTCACCTATAACCGGCAAACCTTATAATGAATATTAACTTTAAGATTAGAAAAGGGAAAATTAAAGATCTTGAAATTATAGTTGATAATAATATTAAAATGGCGGAGGAGACCGAAGGAAAAAGACTTGATTATAGTACAGTCAGAAATGGTGTGGAGAATGCTTTAAAAGATCCAGAAAAAGGGGAGTATTATGTGGTTGAAAAAAATGGAAAAATTATAGGACAGCTTATGATTACAAAAGAGTGGAGCGATTGGAGGAATTGCTATTTTCTGTGGATTCAGAGTGTTTACACTTTACCGGAGTTCAGGGGAAAAGGAATATTTTCAAGTTTATTTAAATATATAGAACAAATTGCAAAAGAAAACTTTTGTTGCGGGTTAAGGCTTTATGTTGACAGGCACAATAAAAAAGCTCTCGATGTTTACAAAAGGTTGGGAATGGTTGTATCTGATTATCTATTTATAGAAAAAGAATTTTAATCATTCACAGTAATTTTTGAATATTTTGCCTTTATAGAAAATTTAATTTTATTATTAGGATTTCCAAAGATTCCCTTAAAAATATTTTCATTCTCATTTGTTATTTTAAGAAAATTTGAGTTAAGGGTGCTGTCAATTGCTTCTACCACAAAGAATACTCCGCTTTTATCATTTATTCTGATAAAGATAGGCGTGTCAATAAGATCTATGGATAAATTATTTTTTAGTTTGTCTATTTCAAGATTTACATCTCCGGATTCCTCTTTAATAAAACCACCATTTGTTTTGAATGATAGGGTATTGTACTTTCCTGTGGAATCTATCTTTTCAACACTTCCAGATATTTTGTTGTTTTTACCTGTAATTTTGCAATTCTTTATATTTTCGCATTTTACCCCATTCTCCTTGCCAATTAAAATCAGAGTTTTTCCGTTTGAAGGGAATATTCTTGAATAACTTGTTTCAACTTTTGCTACAGAAAAATTTTTAATGAAAATTTTATCACTGTATCTATTTTTTAAATAGATGTCCCCTTCGATATTTGTTAAGTAAACAGGAGTGTATTTTGTTATAATTGAAACACTTCCATATACATCCTTGGCATAGATGCTTTCTCCGAATTTTGTGTTTATTTTCAGGTCTTTTTTAATGTTTTCTGTATGGATTTTAGAGTATCTGGTATTTATTTCAGCATCACCTTTAATATTACTAACTGATATTTTCCCATAGGCAGTATCTATTTTTACAGAGTTTGAATTCTTTATTGAAATATTTGAGTAAATCTCTTTTATTTGAATATCTCCTCCGCCTGAGATTGTTTCTTCTCCATTCATGTTTGATATTTCTAAGTTGAGGTGTTCAGGAGATTCTATCATTATTTTAGCATTGGAGATTGCCCCGGAATTTGTTGAAAGTTCTATTTTTGAACCATTTCTTTTCAAGAGTTTTAGTTCGCTTAAATTATTCCCTTTTATTCTTATCTTTGTCTCAGGTAAGGAGTCATCCCTTTTGAAAATTATTTTGCTTCTCACCGCTTTGATTTTTATGGAATTAATGTTTTTGATATTAAATGTCTTTTCTTCATCATATTTTATATCTTCTGATGCTCTTTCGCCTTCAATGTTTGATATTATCTCCTCTTTTACAATTTCCGCTTTGTATGTAATTTCATAATAAAAGATTGCAAGAACAATTAAAAATATGGCTAATCCTAAATTATTATTCTTCCTCCGCATTTTCGGTTTCCTCCATTTTATTATGGTTAATTATTTCATTTTTTGCTGAAAAATAATCATAAAGAGCTTTTCCTCCGAAGTAAATTAAAATCAATGGCCAGAATTTCAGAATTTTTCCTATGCTTATGTCAACTCCTAAATTTCTAAGAAGAAAAATAGTTCCTATAACTAATAAAACAACACCCCAAAATAATGAATCAGTTCTTTTCCTCATTTTTATCCTCCTTTAAATAATTATAGATTATTTTTATTCCTATTATAATTAAAGCCAATGGCCAGTAAAGCCTTACAGTTTTCCAGCTTATGATGTCAAGATTAATGAAAAGAAAAAGAAAACCAAAGAATAAAACAATACCTGCAAGAATAGGGTCAGAATCACTTTTTATATTTTCAACTATCTCTTTTCCCTTTTCTATAGCTTCTGGTTTGTTACTATTGCTATTTAAAGCAACTTTATAGCTATCAATGATTGTATACAGATAAAAACCGGTGAACGCGAGAGCTACAAAAACTTCTTCAAATTCAGGCAGATTTGAGTCCAACAGGTAGATAAAGAATACAAAAATTCCCATAAAGGAGAGTCCTTTTAAAAATTCTCCATTATAAATTGCTCCTAAGCCGGGAACGAATGAGAGAAGTAAGGCTGCTGCTGGTGATTTTTCTCTGTTTTTATTTCCCATTTTTTATCCTCCTTATTTTTTTTATTCTCTTTATTGATTAGATCCTTTATTACTTCTTCTTTTTTTGTATCAAACATAAAAACAAATAAATCCTTTGCTGAATCTATCTTTTCAAGGTAAAACTCAAGTTTGGATTTAGCTTTGTATGTATAGTAGGAAAAATTAGCAGACAGAGGTTTTACTGAGTAAAATAGAAAACCAATTAGAATTAGAATAATTGAGAGTGTAGTGGAGAGAGAGAGACGGGGAAAAGTAAGAAAGCTAATTATACTCTCTAAAATTGATTCTTTTTCCGCTTCCTCTTCGGAAAATAGTCTTTCCATTATTTTTTTATTTAGATTTTCCGGAACCTTTCTTATTCTTAAGGCTCCGAAAGTTTCATTAAGAAGTAATTGTTCTTTGTAAAATTCTTTCAGAGAACCATCCTTTTCAGCTAATTTTTCCGCTTCTTTGAACTTTTTTTCTTCAATAAGTTCTAAAATCTTAATTTTTAAATTTTTTTTCATTGTTTCCTCCCTTGAAGGGATTTGATTATTTCAGCTAATTTTATTCTAACTCTGCTTATTCTTGACTTAACTGTGCCTATAGGTATGCTGAGAATCTCTGCTATTTCATCATAAGAAAAACCTTCTATTTCTCTTAGAATGATTAACTCTTTTTCATCTTCGTCTAATCGGTTAATTCCTTTCCATACGAGATCTTTTGTGGAAAAGTCAGGATCCCATTTGGGAATAAGATAGTCTTTGTCTTCAATAATGTTTATATTCTTATTTTTCCTATAATTATCAATACAATAATTTCTTGCTATTGTGTAAAGATACTTTTCAAAATCATTCTTATTTCCTTTAACCTTATTAATACTTTTAAACATTCTAAAAAACACCTCCTGTGTTGCTTCTTCGGCAAATTGCCTGCTTCCTGAAAAATTCAGGGTATATGAATAAATCCTTGAAGAATATTGTTCTACAATCATTTCCCATGCCCATTTTTCATTTCTCTCCAATCCTTCATATATTTTATTAAACTCCATATTCATATAACGAATCCCCTCTCAATTTTGTTCCATTAAAAAGATTTAATAAAAGATTGACAAAAAAAGGCATAGAATTTATTATAAAATATGCTGTTTAAATACACAAATAAATTTTATTTGAAAGTGGGCTTTATTTTTGTTCTACTTTTGCTAGGGAGCTTTATTTTCGGAGAAGTTAAAAATAAAGATAGGGTTATTTACAGAGGTTTTTACTCAAGGTTAACAACAAGTTTTTTGAACCTGGAAAGTGAGATTAAATTCAATTGTTACAGCAGACTTGTTTCATATCAAACTTTTAAATCAGTTATTCCTGATATCTCTTATAAATGGGATGTGGAAAAAGGGGGAAAGCTATTCATTTTTCATTTGAGAAGTAAGGTTTATTTTCACGATGGTAGCTTGCTGAGAGCGGAGGATGTAAAAAAATCATTGGAGTATAGATTGAAAAGGGGAAGTTTTTTGTTTTTGGGTAATGATGTCATAGTAGGCCAAAAGGAATTTTTTGATGGTAAAGCGGATAATATAAAGGGTATAAGATGCTTGTCCGATAGAATAATAAGTATTGAATTGAGAAGAAATTATCCTTTTTTCCTGAGGGCACTTGCAACACTTAATTTCCCTATAATTAAGTTTAAAAATGGTAAAATTATAGGAACCGGACCTTATATTCTTAAAAATAAGGAGAATGGGTATAATAACCGTCTGAGAAAGGCCGT
>JAMOVU010000171.1 GCA_027067555.1 Candidatus Aminicenantota bacterium
AATTAAATAATAACACTACAAGTTATTATACTTCTTTTGAAGAAATAGGGGGAATAAAAATTGTTAAAAAAGATTTTGTTCAAGATATTTATGATAATGAAACAGGATTAAAAAAAGAAATGAGTGTATTTTATTAAAGATGAAAAAAATTAGAATTACCGGCACTCTGATTTGGTATTATTATGTCTGCAAGCGTGAAGTTTGGCTTATGTCAAGAGAAATCAACTCCAACCAAGACAATCAGCTTCTTGAAATCGGGAGGATAATTGCGGAGGAGAGTTATAGGAGAGAGGTTAAGGAGATAAATTTCGGGAGTATTAAGATTGATTTGATTAAAAAGAAAGACGGGGAGCTCTGGGTGTGCGAGATAAAAAAATCCTCAAAATTTTTAAAACCTGCTCAGATGCAGCTTGCTTTTTATCTTAGGGAGCTTAAAAAGCGAGGGATTTTTGCAAAGGGAGAGCTTTTGATTCCCAAAGAGAAGAAAAGATTTAAAGTTGAGCTCACGGAAGAGGTTGAAAAGGAATTGGAAAAAGCCATATCAGAGATAAAAAAAATCATATCCCTCGAAAAACCTCCCTCCCCCGAAAAAAATCAATTCTGCCGCAACTGTTCCTACTATGAATTTTGCTTTGCCTGAAATCAAAATCCTAAATTGATAAAAAAACAAGAAATTCCATTAATAGTATTGGAGTAGAAAATTAAAAGAGTGCCATCTTACACAATGCCATTTTATCACCTCGTAAGTGGTAATTTTATTTGTTATCATTTCCCTTTTTTACACAATATCTCGTAGGTGGTAAGATTGATGGTGGTAAGATTGATAAGCATTAAAATTTCTGTTATATAATATTTATTATAATAACTATTATAAATTAAAGGAGAGCATATGCGTAAAGATCCTCTGATTACCGGATATTTTTATCATATATTTACTAAAAGTATAGAAGGATATAAGATTTTCAGGTCTGACAAAGACTATGAACGAATAGTGGAACTTATGGAATACTATATGTATAGTAATCCTCATATTAAGTATTCCATATATAAAAGATTAAAGAACAAGGATAAAGTATTAGAGGAATTAAAGAGAAAAAGGCGTCTTGTTGATATTGTTGCTTATTGTATAATGCCTACACACCTACACTTTGTTTTGGTTCAATTGGTAGATATGGGGATATCAATTTATATGAAACATCTTTTAAACAGTTATACGAGATATTTTAATATAAATAATAACAGAAAGGGACCTTTGTGGCAGGGTAGATTTAAAAGTGTGTTAGTGGAGGATGATGAATACTTGCTTCATTTGACAAGATATATTCATCTTAATCCTACATCAGCTGGTTTGGTAGATAATCCTGAAGATTGGAAGTATTCCTCGTATGATGAGTATTTAGGAAAGAATGAAGAGGGAGTATGTAACTTTTCTCCTTATTTGCAGATAGATCCTATCTCCTACAAGAATTTTGTAGAAGAATGGAAAGAAGATCAAAGATCATTATCTATTTTAAAGCATTTGATTTTAGAGTAATAGTTTATACTTTTACATTTTACAATTTCTCCTTTTTCCCATTTCTATATTACCACTTCGTAGGTGGTAATTTGGCTAAAAATCAATCTCTCTTCTATATTTAGAATCATTGACACCAAAAAATTGGACTAAAGTCAACTTTTTTTGCAAAAAAATTGGAGTGGAGTAAAATATGTTTGTAATTTTAATTTGAAAAATCCGGTACTTTTCAAAGCATAAAAATAAGGCACTTTACGGATAAAAAACAAACTTTTGAATAGAAGCGCTACAAAGGGAATCTCATACACTACTCCGCTATCTCCCACATACCAAACCCCTGAGAGTTTTTGGAGCCAATTCCCGTGCAGTACGAAAATTCCAAAAGCTCAGGAGAGCTTTCAAGCTCATATATTCCTGTCCACCCCTTTATAACAGTGCCTTTAAAAAAGGTTATCACAAGATTTTTCTTTTCGGAAACTTTAAGAGGTTTTATTTTAAATTTTTCGGTTGTAGGCATATGCCCGTAGTAAGAAAAGTACTTTTTCATTATGTTTTTTTCCGCAAGCTCTGAAAACTCCTTTTCAAAAGGGGAGTAATAATAGGTCTTTTTTGAGCCATCGGATTTTTTAAGTGTGCTGTAAACCACAGCAGGAGAAAGCATCTTAATTTTCACACTATCTTTGTTTATCTTTTTCATAAAAACTTCAACTGAAGATAGCATAATTGAGGCTCTTCCGAGCTTAAGATTTTCGGATTTTACAAGATTTTCAGTAAACTCTTCAGCTATCACAGGATAGATTGTTGAAAGATAAAATGACACAGGAGTTTTAAACTCTATTTTTTTCTTATCCTGAATTATTTTGTACTTTCCGAAAATCCTTGAAAATGTGAAAAGTTTAAATTTTCGTTTTTCATATTTAAAGCCTTTCTCGTGCAAAAACTTCGCAAGCTTCGGTGAAACCGATTTGTAAATAAATGCCTGAAGTTGCCTCTGATAATTAATCGGCAAAACAATAACCCCTTTCTCACTTTCAAAAACAAACTTTATTCTGATTTTTACCTCCCTTGAGAGTGACAATCTCCTTAATTTTAATTAATTCTTTCCGATTTGTCAAAAACTTACTTCTCATAAAATATCCCCTTTCAATAATTTACAAAACCCATCCACATCATCTTCCGAAATATAATTTTAGTCTTTTTTCCGATAAAACACAAGAATTCTTTTCATATCTTAAACTTCAAACAAGAAATTGTCCGAGACATTTTTTGGCTTGATGCTTTTTAGTTCTGGCTAACTCGAGTTTTTGAGATACTCATTTTATAGTTGACAAATAAAAATAATATGTTTAAAATACTTAATCATTTTTAAATTATTTGGAGGTATTGATGAAAAAAACCACAATCGTAGCGGGTGTTATCATTCTTTTTCTTTTAATAAGTGGCGTTCTCGTTGCAAGTGAACCAACTCAGTATCTTGCTTTCTTTGAAGCAAGTGCAAATTATTCAAAAGCAATAAGAGAGAAAAAATCTCCACAGGAAATATTAACATTAAAGAAAAAAATGCTTGCTGAAGCTGAAAAATATATAAAAAAGTATGAAGATAAAGTTCCCAAAAATACGGTAGCAGTATTAGGCTCTTTGGTTCTTTCCTACTATCAGGATAAGAACATTGACAAAGTTATTTATTACGGAGAAAAGCTCGCAAAAAAATCCGGCCTCAATGATATGCAAAAAGCCAGTCTTTTCCTTTACATGGCAGATGCTTATATTTCCTCAAAAAAGGATATAAACAGAGGACTTGAGTATGCTGATGGAGTGGTTCTCCTCGCAAACAATAATATTGCAACATCAACAGGTGCTTTAAAGAGAAAATGGCAAATTCTCCTAAGCCAGGCACTTTACATGAAAGCAAATGTTGCATATATCCAGAAAGATTATGATAAAGCATTAAAATACTATGAGCAGGCTTATAATAATTATCCCTCTGTAAGAACTCTAAAGAAGATTAGAGATATTGGAAAATTATACTTCATAAAAAAAGATTATAGAAAGGCTCTTAATGCATTTGAGTTTGCATATGAAAAAATGAAAGCTAAAGGCTCAAAAAAAGTGTATGATTGCCTTAAGCTTATGGCTAAAGCCTATGTAAAATTGGGAGAGGGAGATAAAGCTCTTGCGACATATAAAAAATTATATAATATGAGAAAGAATGCAGAAATAGCTTATAAGATTGGAGTCGAGTACAATAAAAAATTCAAAGCAAGTGGCGGAAAAGACAAAAGTTTTCTCGAAAAAGCAAAACAATACTGGGCAGAAGCTGTTGTTCTTAAAAGCCCTAAAATTTACGCTGCTCAGGCGGAGAAGGTTCTTAAAAATTACATGATCAATATGGAAAAAGCTTCTTTGCAGGAGTATGAAGATCTTTTGAGAGTAGCCAAAAAGAGACTCGGACTTTTAAATCCGTAAATAGATGTCTCTATCAAAGGAAGAGGCTAAAAAAAGAATAGAAAAACTAAAAGAAGAGATACGCTTTCACGAATATAAATATTATGTGGAAAACAATCCAGTAATCTCGGATTTTGAATTCGACAAATTATTAAAAGAATTAGAAAATCTCGAAAAAGAGTTTCCGGAACTTATAACCCCTGATTCTCCCACTCAAAGAGTGGGCGGTCAACCAGTGGAAGGCTTTGAGACAGTAAAACACAAAATTCCTATGCTATCCCTTCAAAATGCCTATTCCTTTGAAGAACTTTTTGATTTTGATAATAGAATAAAGAAAAGTATAAATAAACCTTTCATAGATTATGTAACGGAGTTAAAAATTGATGGGCTTAGCATTTCCCTGATATATGAAAATGGTGTTCTAATTCAGGGAGTAACAAGGGGAGATGGAGAAAGAGGAGATGTAGTCACCCATAATGTTAAAACCATAAGAAGCATTCCATTAAAAATTAAAGAAAAAAGAAGAACCGAGGTAAGAGGAGAAGTTTTTCTTTCAAAGGATGCTTTTGAAAGGATAAACAGAGAAAGAGAATTAAAGGGAGAACCGCTTTTTGCCAATCCTCGAAATGCTGCTGCCGGCACCATGAGACTTTTAGATCCGAGGGAAGTGGCAAAAAGAGGATTGGATATTTTTGTTTATTATATATATATTGAAGACAAAGAGCCTAAAAGCACCCATTTTGAGAATCTAAAACTCCTGAAAGAGTTGGGATTTAAAGTAAATCCAGCTTCAAAACTTAACAAAGGGATTGAAGAGGTTATAAAATTTTGTAAAGAGTGGGAGGATAAGAAAAGAAATCTTGATTATGATGTGGATGGCATAGTAGTGAAAGTTAATGAAATTTCCATTCAGAAGGAACTTGGTTCAACATCCAAATTCCCAAGATGGGCAATTGCTTATAAATTCCCTCCTGAGCAAGCTGTGACTAAAATAAAAGATATAATAGTGCAGGTAGGAAGAACGGGAGCAATAACTCCGGTAGCTATTCTTGAACCTGTTGAAATAGCAGGCTCCACAGTTTCAAGAGCAACTCTCCACAATGAAGATGAGATTAAAAGAAAAGACATTAAAATAGGCGATTGGGTATGGATTATTAAAAGCGGTGATGTAATCCCTAAAATAACAGGAGTTATAAAAGAAAAAAGAACAGGTAATGAAAAAGATTTCAGGATGCCAGAATATTGTCCCTCTTGCGGAGCTAAACTTTACAAACCTGAAGATGAAGCCATATGGCGATGCCCGAATGTTTCCTGTCCTGCAAAACTTAAAGGCTCTATTCTTCATTTTGTCTCCAGAGATGCAATGAATATAGAGGGAATGGGAGAAGCCCTGGTTCAACAGCTTTTAAACAAAAAGATGTTAAATGATATCGCTGATATTTATTATCTTGATCCCCTAAAAGTGGAAAAATTAGAAAGAATGGGAAAGAAGAGTACGGAAAATTTGATGAGAGAAATCGAAAAGAGCAAGTCAAATGAATTGTACAGACTAATATATGGACTTGGTATAAGACTTGTCGGAGAGTATACGGCAAAACTTCTTGCAAGAAAATTTAAAAGTCTTGATAATCTTATGAAAGCATCAAAGGAAGAATTAATAGAAATAAATGAGATAGGGGATAAAGTTGCTGATAGCATTATTATTTTCTTTAAAGAAGAGAGAAATCTTAATGTTATAGAAAAATTAAGAAAAGCAGGAGTGAACTTCAAAGATAGAGAAGAAGTTAAATCAGGAAATAAATTAAATGGATTTCAATTCGTGTTTACCGGAGAGTTAAATAATTTCACAAGATCAGAGGCAAAAAAGATTGTTGAATCATTGGGAGGAAAAGTAACATCCAGCGTGAGCAGTAAGACAGATTTTGTGGTTGTGGGAGAAAACCCGGGAAGTAAGTTTGAAAAAGCCAAAAAATTGGGAATAAAAATAATCAATGAAAATGAATTTCTAAAACTCATTGAGGGGGATTAAAATGATAAGTGAAGAAAAGAAAGCAGAATCTGTTTTTAATGAGTGGGCAAAAAAGGGGAAAGCCGAAGGTATGGCAAAGGGGCATTCGCCGGTTGCAAAAACAATAATAAAAAATCTTCTCCCCTTTGAAAGAAAAACAATTCTTGATCTCTCCTGCGGTAATGGGTGGGCATTAAGATATTTTCTTGAGATGGGAGCTGAAAAGGGTATTGCTTCCGATATTTCGGGAGAAATGCTTAAAAAAGCTCGCGAGAATCTAATAGAAACAGAAAAGCCATTTCAGGTAGTGAAAAACAGTGTTAACTCTCTTCCATTTAAAAATAATACTTTTGACATTGTATTTAACATGGAATCTTTTTATTATTATAAAAAACCTAAAACTGTTCTCTCTGAAATAAACAGAGTTTTAAGAGAAAAGGGAATTTTCCTTCTCCTCGTTGATTTTTTTAAGGAAAACAGGATATCAATGCGTTGGGCCGAAAGAATAGATTTTTTTATGAATCCACTGAGTAAAGAAGAATATGCTTCCCTTCTCAAAGAGAGTGGTTTCAGGATTCTTGATTTCGGACAGGCAGTAAGCCCTCAAATAAAATCAAAAGAGGAGTTTGTTCCCTCGGATGCTATTAAAACCTATGAAGAGTATCTTGAGTTTAAGCATGCCGGTACACTTTATTTTATAGCTCAAAAACATTAATACACCAAAATTATTACACCATTCATTCTTAGCTTATTACCCAAATAGATAGTCTTCTTTTTTTATGTTATTATTTTTCCATGAAAAACACAGGTCTCTATATCCATTACCCTTTCTGCAGAAAAATCTGTCCCTACTGCCACTTTATTAAGACCTTAAAAAGAGAGCAAACTGAGAATCTTTACTTTGAAGCTCTTAAAGGAGAGATAAAACTGATAGCATCTTTAATGCTCAGGTTTGATACTCTTTATTTCGGAGGAGGAACTCCCTCTCTTATAAATGCCAAACTTATAAAAATAATTGAATGGATTTTTAAATATTTAGATACAGAATTCAAAGAGATAAGTATAGAAGTAAATCCCGAAGATGTATCCTCCGAATTTATTATGATTCTAAAAAAGACAGGAGTGACGAGGGTAAGTCTTGGCATACAACAGTTCAATGAAAAACTTTTGAAAATTCTCGGAAGAGAGCATACTTCTTCCGATATTTTAGAGGCGGTAGAGAAGCTGAAAAAAGAAAAATTTGTTTTAAATTATGATTTCATAATAGGTATTCCCGAAGAGAATAAGTCTAATCTTGAAGAAAGCATAAAATTCATAGAAAAATATCCACCTGATAGTGTTTCAATTTATATTTTGGAAGGAGTAAAAGGAAAATATTGGAAGAAATTCAAGGAATTGGAAGGAGATAAAAAAGCCGAACATTTTTTAATGTTTGAGAAATTTCTTGAATCTATAGGTATATTAAGATATGAGATATCCAATTTTTCCATAAAGGGAAAAGAATCTTTGCATAATCTAAAATACTGGAATTATGAAAATTTCATAGGGATAGGGCCCTCCGCTGCCTCTCTTTTGAACAATAAAAGATGGGAAAACAAAAGTTCGATTTACTCCTGGGCCGAGGCCATAAAAAAAGGTAAATTACCACCAGACAAAATATTTAAGCTTTCTCCCTCAGAAAGAGCGAAAGAGGCTATTATGATGGGACTGAGAAAAGTAGAGGGAATAGACAGGAAGAAATTTAAGATAAAATTCGGAGAATTTCCTGAAACTTTTATCCCGGATTTTGATGAAAAGGAAAGCTTTTTTAAAATAGGCAATTACCTTAAAGTCAAAAGGGAATCTTTACTAATCATTAACTCTGTTTTGGAAGGACTTTTTTAAAATATAGATTAATTATAATACTTAAACCTTTTCCCACTCGGAATTTTCTTGGAAATTTTAGGTATGGGTTTTGAAAAATCAACTGAAAAGCTATCTTTGCCTATCTTAACTCTAATAAAAGAAACTCCCCTTAATTTTTTAACTGCATATAAACTCGGGAATTCCGAGAAACCTCCGTAATATTTAAAAAGAATTTCTCCCACTATTCCTGCAGCTCCGGTATAAAAATCAGCGCCTCTCCCGACTCCATTTTTATCTTCCCACTCATAAATATTCAAATTTTTAAGATGTTTTGAAATCATAAATCTAAAATACTTATCCGCTTTATCCTTAAAACCATACTTAAAAAGAGCCTTTATATACCTTGCCCCTATCCAATCCCAAACTCCTCCGTTCTGATACATCCATGGCTTCATAATCGGGTGCTTGAAAAAACCTTCGGGATAAGGGGGCAGCAAAGTGAAAGAAATATCGGCCAACTGAAGTTCTTTTCTCTTTCTTTCAGCTATTAGGATAAGTCTTTTTATCTCTCTCCTATTTAAAACTCCGGCAAGTATTGCTTCGGAATTTCCTCCCAGCGCAAACATATTATTCTCAATATTATAAAGTGTCCTATTAAGAGGATAAAAGTGTATAAGAAAATAACCCTTTTCAGGAGAATAAAGATATTTTTTGAGAGATCTCTTAATTCGCTCTACTCTACTCTTCCATAATAAAGCTTTTTTCCTCTCGCCAAAATATGCGTAAATCTCCGATAATCTTTTCATTGCCTGAATATATTTTGCTTGAGTATATGCAGAGAAAACAATTGTTGATTTTTTATTTAATTTTGTTGCTCTATGATCAGGGTAGCTGCTGTCAACATCTCCCCAATCAGCTGTCAGCCCGCTTTCAATAAGATCAAACTTTTTATTTCTTTTGTATTTCCAAACATAATCAAGAGCCATGGAAAGCTTTTTCAGAATTTTATCTCCATTGAAAGCCATATTAACCCAATCCGGCTCTGATTTAAAGACTTCGTATGCAGATAATACAAGAGAGCTCTCCTGATCAGTTTCCACAGTGTTTTTATCACTCTTTCCATTAAGATCATACCAATCGGGAATACCGCCATTCTCATCCTGATATTTTAAAAATTTCATAATATTTTCTTTAAAAATCCCCAATGGATAGTATAATTTTGCATAGCCCAAAAAAGTCGCTATATCCCTAATCCAGAATTGAGGATAATCAGTCCCCGGTGAAAAGCCTTTAATTTTGCCTTTCTTTATCACAGCATTGTTTTTTAATACCAATCTTAATAAAAATTGCTCTTTGTTAATTTGAGAATCAGAATGCTTAAAATAGCTCCGCAAATAATCCTTTCTGAACTCTTCGGAGAAAAGATTCTTTAACTTTAACTTTAAAACAGGTAATTCCCACCCCTTTGAACTGCCCCAAAAATAACCCTCTTTCACAATGTCAAACTCAACAACATAATTTCCCGGTTTTTCATAATCAAAATAAACCGGAATTTCCACAATTTCAGATGTCCCCGGTCTAACATGTATTTTAATCGGAAACCTTCTGTTTTCATTCTTGACAATATTGCCTTGGGAATCTTTCAGGTGATAAGATAAAAAATATCCATTTGCCGTACTGATTTCTTCCCTATAATTGTTCGTTAATTTAAATTTCAAATTTATTCTCTCCCCCTGAAAAAGAGTCAACTGCTTAGCCCTCAAAACTTCTAAGGAAGTTTTGCCGGAAAGAGGCTCTGAAAAATCATAATAGACCCTTACTCCCAATTCCCTCGGATCCTCACCCATCCCCATTTTAAGAGGAACAAATGAAGGTTCAACCTTTAATTCAAAAAAGCCCCCTTTTCCCTTTAATATGATTTTCTTAAACTCATTTTTTGTAAAAGAATATTTTTTAAAGAGTTTCCCCTTCCAGAAGATGAGAACTTTTTGCTCTTTTATCTTATCAAGAGGTGCTCCGCAATACAGCTTGACTTCTTTTTTATCATTTGACTTTATGTAAAAACCGGCGCTTCCTTTTGACCACTTAAAACTTTCGCCCGAATTATCCACCTCCCTTCCCCAAAAGCCATAATCATAAGTAATTCCCTTTTTTGAAAGTAAAGTTAAGGGATGAAGTTTTCCAAAATTTAAAATATTAAAAAATATAAATAAAACAATTAAAAAACAGAGGAAAAAAATATGCTTTTTCCTGACAAAAAACTTATTTTTCTTTTCCAGGAGAAAAAGTGCAAACCAAAAGATAAAGATATCTTCAGGAAACCATAAATAATTGTTAAATAAAAGAGAAAGCATAAGAACCAAAAAAATATATTTTCCCTTTCTTTCAAAAATCAGGAAAAAAGTAAAAATAAAGACAAAAAATATTGTTAAGCCTATGATACCATTTTCATCAGAAATTCTTAAAAATTCATTTAATGTCAAATCATGAAGATGCTCTTTTCCATATTCCATATACTCGAGATAAAAAAGAAAATTCCCTGAGCCCACCCCTGAAACAGGATACTCACTTAGAATATAAAAACTATTGAGCACCATCTCCGCTCTTCCATTGGTAGCTCTATTTAGCTTCTCATATAAATTTCCGCTTTCATGAGCATTCAGGATTTTTCCCACATTAGCAAGAGATTTTTTGGCTCTGTTCCCCGAAATTTTACCAATTAAAAAAAACAATAAAATAAAAATCAATAAAAAAAGAAAAAAACCTTTTATCCTTTTCCAAAAACTTCCCCTCTTAAAAAAAGCCATAAAGAAGGATGCAAAGATAAAAATATAAAAGCCTCTCGCTCCTGATAAAAGCCCCCCTAACACAATCAAAATAAAGTATATAATAAATTTCGTATAATTAAGTTTATCTTTGATGTAAAGATAAAAAATCAATAATAAAAGGACACCGGAAAAAAAGGCAAAGGAATTCTGATCACAAAACCCGCCGTTTTTTTGGTATAAAAACCAATCCTTATCTCCAAATCTTGCCACAAAAAAATAAGGATTCACGAATTTCTGAACAAGAGCAATTCCAAGGGAAACTATAAATCCTCCCATCAAAGAATCAATCGCTTTTCTTTCATCAACTCCTATGTGCTTTATTCTTTTATAAAATACCGGAGCTACGGAAAATTGCAATATGGTAAGGAGTGGAAAAATTGCAGCAAAGGAAAATCTTAAATTATTAACCGATACCGGAGTATCCCTCATAAAGGCTCTTAAAGAAAGCGTGATATTTGACCATCTTAAAAATACAAAAAACACTGAGATGAATACAATTAAAAGGAAAAATAGATATATCCCTTCCCATCCTTCCCTATCTTCCCTTTGATTTGAATTTTCACCTATCAGTAAAAACCCTGATATTAAACCCAAGAATAAGAAGATTGAAGAGGATAGATAATTGTGTGGATAACCGGTTTTAAACAGAGAGGGCAAAGCCCCTGAAAAAGGCAGTATAAAGAGGAAAAAATAAATAGCTTTTTTTCTAAGTAAAATAGCTGATAATAATCCCACAAAAATTAAAATACTCGGTAAAATAATAAAATTAACAATAAAAAAAAGATAAAAACCGTATACAAAAAAAGATAAAAGGAAAATCATTGAAAAAAAATTTTCTTCACTATACTTTCCAAACATCATTTTGAAAATATATTATAAGGACCTGTCTTTGTCAAATAAAGAATATATTTACCAAATTTCAACACTAAAAATTTTTCCCGGAATTTATCAAATAAATCATAAAAGGGACACCAAAAATGGTCATTATTATTCCAATGGGGATTTCAGCTGGAGCCACTATTGTTCTGGAAATCGCATCAGCTAAAACCACCATTATTCCCCCCAATATAGCTGTTATAAGAATTAGTTCCTGATGTTTAAATTTTTTAAAGGCTTTTGCAATATGGGGAACCATCAACCCCACAAATGCAATCGGTCCTGTAAATGAGACAGAAATAGAAACAACAAGAGAAATTAACACAAAGGAAATAAACTTTATCTTTCTAACCTCAACTCCTTTTGAAAGAGCGATTTCCTCCGAAACTGAAAAAAGATCTAATTCCCTGGAAAGCACAATAAAGACTCCAATAAGTACAATCGAAAGTAAAAGAAAAACAATCACATCAGAGTAACCCGATGTTTCAAGACTTCCGAAAATCCACTTAAAATAAGTAAAACTTTCCTCAGGAGTGGAGAGAAAATGAAGGATAAGAATAAATGCGGAAAAAAGAAAGTTTAAGGAAATACCAGCTAAAAGAGCAGTGTTAAGATCCATCTCTCCTCTTTTCGCTGAAATAAAGTAAACCATGAAGATAGAAAAAACAGAGAACAAAATTGCAAAAATTTGACCGCTTGTAAAAAATAGGAGAGAAAAACCTAACACACCTATTTTAATTGAAAGGAAAACTCCGGCGGAAGCAGCGGATGAGATCCCCAATGTAAAAGGAGAAACAAGGGGATTTCTAAACAAAGTTTGAAAAACAAGACCTGAAACACTTAGGATAATCCCGGTAAAAAAGCCTAAAAGAACCCTTGGTACTCTCATATTAAAGTATATGTATTTTATGATTTTATCTGTCCTGAGACTTTTAAATGTGATTAAAGTAGGTCCTACAAAAGTAGCGAATAAAATAATCAGGAGGATAAAAAAAAATATTAAGAAAGCCAAAAATTTAGTTTTCAAGCTCATCCAATATTCTACCAATCTTTATTAGAATCTTTTCCTCACTTTCACCACTTAAACTATCAACACTTAGCGGAGCTCCTATCCTTAGGACAACTTTTGAAAAAGGTAAGGGAAGTTCAAATCTATCCCATGAGTTAAAAAAATGACTTTTCGATGATACATAGGAAAGAGGAATCATATTAGCTTTTGTTTTTTTAGCAATAACAAAAGCTCCCTTTTGAAAAACTCTTGCAGGTCCTTTCGGTCCATCAGGTGTTATTGCCACAGAATAACCCTCTTTTATTTTTTTTATAAGTTTAACAAGGGCAGCTGCCCCCCCTCTTGAGGTAGAACCTCTCACAAGAATATAACCAAACTTTTTTAAAACACCGGAGATAAGTTCCCCATCTTCAGACATTGACACAAGAGCCACTATTCTCTTTTTTCCTAAAAAAGGAATAATCGGAAGCATTTTTGAATGCCAGAATACCAAAATATTGCCCTGCTGCTGCAAAATCTTTTTGTCTCCCTCCACTCTTTTTCTGTATGAAAAATAGAGAATTTTTAAAAAAATAAAAATTAAAAGCGGAAGAATCGTAAATTTAAAAAATTTTTTCACTTCTTTAGAATTGATTTAAAATATTCTATGGTCTTCATTAAACCTGCTCTTAAACTTACAGTGGGTTCCCAATCAATTGTTCTCTTTATTTTTTCTATGTCCGGTTTCCTCCTAAACGGGTCATCTTCCGGCAGGGGAAGATATTCTATCTTAGAAGAAGAACCTGTGAGTTCAATTATAAGTTTCGCAAGATCTATTATCCTTATTTCTTCAGGATTTCCTATGTTAAAAACTTCCCCCGAAAGCCCCTCTTTTAGAGAAATTTGATAAATACCTTCCGTAAGATCATCAACATAGCAAAAGCTTCTTGTCTGAGTACCATCTCCATAAATGGTAATATCTTCGTTTTTTAGAGCTTTGGTAATAAATGAGGACACTACTCTCCCATCATTTGCTCTCATTCTCGGTCCATATGTATTAAAAATTCTCAATATCCTTATATCTATTCCATACTCTCTAAAATACGCCATACTCATTGCTTCGGAAAATCTCTTGGCTTCATCATAAACACTTCTTACCCCAATGGGATTTACATACCCCCAGTAATCCTCTTTCTGGGGATGCTCCTGCGGAGAACCGTAAATCTCTGAAGTTGAAGCAAATACAAATCTGCTATTTTTAGCTTTGGCAAGGCCGAGTGTATTCAAAGTTCCCAATGAATCGACCTTCATTGTATGAATAGGATGTTTTTGATAATCAATGGGGGAGGCAGGACATGCAAAGTGTAAGATGAGATCCACCTCTTCCTTTACATAAATATAATTCACCACATTATACTTAATAAAAGTAAATTTTTCATTTCCAAAAAGATGAGCTATATTATCAACCGTAGAAGTTATAAGATTATCCAAAACAATTACTTCATTCCCCTCTTTCAAAAACTTTTCCGTAATATGAGACCCCAGAAACCCAGCCCCACCGGTTATAAGAACTCTCATCTTATATCAACCTCTGGTTTCCCCACAGGATAATAGATAAAACCTTCCGCTTTCATTCTCTCAGAATCATACAAATTTCTACCATCAATTATAACATTTGTCATAACAATTTTCTTTATCTTTTCAAAATTAATGTTTTTAAATTCTTCCCATTCAGTTATCAAAAGAATTGCTTCCGAACCTTCCGCTGCATCATAGGGATCCTTTGCATAATACAATTTTTCAGAAGGAGGAAATTTCTTTTTTACATTATCCATTGCTCTGGGATCATATACCCTTAGTATTGCCCCCTCTTCAAGAAGTTTTTCCATTACCTTTAATGCCGGAGCCTCTCTGATATCATCGGTTCCAGGCTTAAACGCAAGTCCCCACAAAGTAAAAATCTTATCCTTAAAAACCCAATGGGCCTTTTTCAATTTTGTAATAAACCTTTCAATTCTATCTCTGTTAATTCTGTCCACATTATCAAGAAGAGAAAAATCAAGACCATTTTCTTTTCCTATCTGACTAAAAGCCCTGACATCCTTGGGAAAACAGCTGCCACCATAGCCTATACCAGCTCTTAAAAAATCCTTCCCTATTCTCTTATCATAACCCATCCCTTCCGCCACCTTTTCCACATCAGCTCCGGTAGCCTCACACAAGTCAGCCACCATATTTATATATGAAATTTTCATTGCGAGAAAGGAGTTTGAAGCATGCTTTATAATCTCAGCGGTATTGGGATCTGTGACCACAAAGGGAGCATCTATTCCTTTGTAAAGTTCCTTTAACATATTTTCTGCCTTTTTACTACTCACTCCTATTACAATCCTGTCAGCATTGAAAAAATCATAAAGAGCAGTACCTTCTCTCAAAAACTCGGGATTGGAAGCAACTTCAAGCTCCACTCCATGTTTATTATAAAGGTTAATAGTCTTTATTATCTGCTGCGAAGTTTTTACGGGAACAGTGGATTTTTCCACTATAAGCTTATAATCTTTTGCATTTTTTGCTATTTCTCTCGCAACCCTCTCTACATAGCTTAAATCAGCCTTTCCGTCAGGCCTTGAAGGTGTTCCAACACAGATAAAAATAATCTCTCCATGCTCTATTGCTTCTTTTATATCAGAAGTGAATGATAATCTGCCGTTATTAATATTTCTTTTTAAAGCTTCCTCAAGCCCTTCCTCATATATCGGAGACTCCCCTCTTTTATAATACTCTACCTTTTCCTTATTATCATCCATACCAACAACATTATGTCCCAATTCAGCAAGGGAAACAGCAGTTATTATCCCTACATATCCTACTCCTATTACAGATACTCTCATCTTACCTCCTGAAAATTGGACGGTAGGGGATTTGAACCCCCGACCTTGGCGTTGCGAACGCCACGCTCTCCCAGCTGAGCTAACCGCCCGAAAGTAGGAAATTTTATGATAAAGAGGTAAGTTTGTCAATCAAAAGAGCCCGTCTGTCGAATTATCATTATTACAAATTCATTATATTTACACACTATTTTTTTTCTGTTAAGATGAAATAAAAAGGAGGCAAAAGGAGATGGCAGGGAAAAGAGAGAATTTGCTTTTCGTAAAATTATTTTTTATTCTAATTTTAGCATCGCTTTTCGTGCACTGCGGAAATTCCCAAGGTAAATTTTCAGGAGAGTATGAGCTCAATTCAGGGAACACAATATTAAAATTAACATTCAATGAAGACAGTAATGGTTTATTAAGAGGGACCCTTTCCGGAAACAATGGGGTAAGCTTTACTCTCGAAGGGATAGCCAAAGGGGAAACAGCAGAAGGTGAGTGCAAAGGAAGAGGTTTAAAACTTTTTTTCGAAGCAAAACTCAAAGATAATCAATTAATTCTTGATCTCATAGAGCCTACTAAAAACAATAAACCGGATTATTCAAAGACAAAAAGACTTGCATTTATAAAAAAATCGGGAACAACTGAAATTGCAAACAAAGTTACCCCACAAAACACCTTGGCTAATAAACAGGTTTTAGGTAACACTGAAAACACAAAAGTAAATAGTAATCCTATAAGAGAAAACCATAGTGAAAATCTTTCATTAAAAACTATTTCAAATCCATCGTGGGGCTTTAAAGTTAGAGTTCCTGAAGGATGGAAATTTAAGAAGGGAGCAAATGTTATTATACTCGGGCATAATAGAATAGCAGGAGCCATTTTTGTCTTTCCTCACATATTAAATAATATTTCACAGGTAAGAAATAATCTTGCTCAGGGAATTTCAAATGAAAGTATGAACCTTTATCTTTCGGGAAACATAGTTTCTGTTTCAAGCAGCATCCTTTCGGGAGATTACAGCGGGACATTGAATGGCACAACTGTAAAGGCAAAAGGATACGGAACACTCTCCCCCTATGGAGGAGGAGCTTTTATAATTGCAATCACTACTCCCGATAAATACGGTGAAGAACTTGTTTCAGCGGCTCTTTTGCTCACGAAAGGAATAACATATACCAGGACACAAAACTCCAATCTTATGCAATACTTCGCAGGGACATGGAAAACAGTTACAAAAAACACAGAAACAATTGCTGTTCTTTACCCGAACGGAAGATTTTCAATGAGGTACTCGAGCGCTTACAGTGGCAATAATGGTGGTTGGGGAGCTGCAGGTGATGAAAACTCCTCAGGCAGATGGACAGTAAGGGGAAATAGAAGACAGGGAGTTCTTATTTTAACCTATGCCAGCGGAGGACAAGAAACAATAAATTATTATGTTCACACGAAAAATGGGGAAACCTATTGGAGAGAATACTATTTCGGGGGAACTTTGTACTGGAAAGTTAGGTAGTTCCTCTATATCAAATAAAGAAACACAAGGAATTATTTTTTACTCTTCTCTATTCCAAGAAGTTCTACCTCAAAAACCAAAAGTTTGTTGGGACCAATAACATTTCCTGCTCCCCTTGGACCATAAGCAAGTTTGGAAGGGATATAAAATCTGTATTTTGAACCTACCTTCATAAGTTGTAGTCCCTCTGTCCACCCGGGAATTACTTTGTTAAGCTGAAATTTGGCAGGTTGGTTTCTTTTATAAGAACTATCAAACTCCTTTCCATTAAGAAAAGTCCCTCTGTAATGAACAATAACAACATCTTCCGGCTTTGGGGAAGGGCCTGTTCCCTCTTTTAAGACCTCATACTGAAGTCCGCTTGCCGTAACTTTTACGCCAGGTTTGTTTTTATTTTTTTCAAGAAAGTTTTTCTCTTCAGCAAGATTTGCCTCTGCCTCAGCTTTCCTTTTCTCCATGTTTTTTTGAATAAGCTCTTTCTGAAAAGAAGATAATGTCTCTCCTACTTCCTTTTCACTCATCATTGATTTTTTACCTTCAATCGCATCCCTCACACCCTTTATTAAGGCTTCCTTATCAATATCAGAGGATAGGCTCTTTATATTGTTTCCAAAATTGTATCCCATTGCATAGCCTCTTTTGGCTGCTGTGGTTTCAAGAGATACCTTTTTTTCATTTTTTACTTTTTTACACCCAAAGGATGCAAAAATAAAAGTAAATGCGATAAAAACAAGAAAAATCTTTTTCATTTTACTCTCCTTTATTTTTTATAATAAAAAACTATATCAGAATCCCCTCTTTCTCTCAAGCTGTATTTATCAAGGAACCTCAACACCGGCAAATATCTCTTTGATAATATCATCAGTCGAAAGATTTTCAGCTTCTGCTTCAAAGGTAGGAATTATTCTGTGTCTTAAAACATCATAGCCAATATCCTTAATATCATCGGGAATCACAAATCCCCGCCCCTTAAGAAAAGCGAGAGCCTTTGCCCCCTTTAAAAGATAGAGGGAAGCCCTTGGTGATGCTCCGAAATCAATGTACTTTTTAAGATTTTCAAGTTTGTAATCCTGAGGCTTCCTTGTGGCAAAAACAATCCTCAATATATAGTCCTTAATCCCTTCATCAACATATATCTGCTCAATGGTTTTCCTGACTTCCAAAATTTCACTTGCCTTTATTACCCTGTTTATCTCAATCTTTGTATCTTTCTCATAAAGCTCCAGAATCTTTCTTTCTTCTTCCATCGTAGGATAATCAATTTTCAATTTTAACATAAACCTGTCGGTTTGAGCCTCGGGCAAAGGGTATGTACCTTCCTGCTCTATCGGATTTTGAGTTGCCATAACAAAAAATGGTTCTGGAAGCTTATGGGTCTCATCGCCTATTGTAACCTGCCTTTCCTGCATTGCCTCAAGCATTGCCGATTGAACTTTTGCCGGAGCTCTGTTAACCTCATCAGCAAGTAAAATATTCGTAAATATGGGCCCCTTTTTAGGATAAAATTCCCCGCTTTTATGATCAAAAATCAAACTTCCGGTAAGATCAGAGGGTAAAAGATCCGGTGTAAATTGAATCCTTTTAAAATCGAGCTCCATCGCATCGGCAATAGTACGAACCGCAAGAGTTTTTGCCAGACCCGGTACTCCCTCTAAAAGAATATGCCCATTTGTAAAAATTGCAACAAGTATTCTTTCTATCATATAATCCTGTCCGACTATTCTCTTTTTAATTTCTGTTTTAAGTACGGAAACAAAAGCTGATTTTTCCCTGATCATCTCATTTATGGCTGATATTTCCATATTAACCTCCAAGTGGATTTAGTATAACAAAAGGTATTTTTTTTATCAAATCTCATAAGCCCGAAAGCAGAAAGCCTATAAGCTTCCGACAGTGTCTAAGCCGAACAGCTGAGCTGCAACTTTTGACTTTTAACTTTTTACTTTCAACTTCTTTACTTTTAACTTTTAACTATATTATAAATCTCTCTTCTATGAGCTACAAAATGTATTGTGATTTTTAGTAGTCTCTTATCAACGGTATAGATAACCCTGTAATCCCCAACTCTTAATTTATAAAATTCTCCCAAGTTACCCTTCAAAGCTAAAGGTTTTATAAAATCAAAATTTTCCCCGAGCCATTCAATTTTTGAAAGAATTCTTTTTATTACACTTTTATCTATTTTCAATAAGCTTTCTTTTGCTGTTTTTGTGAAATTTATGTCGTATATCAATTTATTCAATCTCTTTTTTCATATCTTCAAGAGAAAACAAATCTCCGTTTTCTTCTTCCTCTTTACTTTTCTTTAATATTTGATGAAACTCTTCTCTCACTTCCAAACCATAGTCAGGATCAAAGTATTCCTCAAGCACTTCTTTCATTATTTTTTTTAGTTTTTTTTCGGTTAAAATATCTTCTTCATTTCTTAACATTATTTATTCCTCCTGTTATTAATATAGCTTTACAATTATAAGATGTCAAGAAATTTCCGAACAAGACAGGCTCCGGGATTAATGGATTTTAAAAAAGCTTAACACTTTTTTTACCGGAAGAGAATCCACTCTGTGCCCCTTAAAACCTTTCATTGTCTCTGCAGCAAAAAGTGAATTTAAAATTGCCTCCTCTGTTGCTTCTATTACAGCTTCAAAAAGAGGACTCATTGCATCATTTTTAAGAATTTCTATTTTTCTCAATTTTGTTTTTGACCTGTATTTTATTCTCAAATTTTTTGCAGTTGAAAAAGCAATCACATAATCTCCACTTCCATTGGAACTTATTCCCCCTGTCCTCGCAAGGCCTAACATAGCCCTTTTGGCAAGTCTTAAAAGGTTTCTGTAGGTTAAAGGAGCATCCGTTGCAACAATTATCATACATGAGCCATCGGGAGAATAGCTTAACTTACCATTTAGATAATACTTATTAAGAAGAATTCCGACAGGGACTCCCTTTATCTGGAGAATACCCCCGAAATTTGTTTGAACCAGAACCCCAACAGTATAACCTCCGAGATTTTTTGGCAAAACCCTTGAAGATGTCCCGATTCCACCTTTAAAACCAAAGCAAATAGTCCCCGTACCTGCTCCCACATTCCCCTCTTTTACCTTTCCGCTTTTTGCATTTTTTATTGCATGTATCACATCACTTTTTTTAACTGCTCTTTTCTGTATATCATTCAGCCATCCATCATTGGTTTCTCCGACAACAGGATTCACCGAGCGGACATTTTTGTTTTCCGGAAATGAAAAGGTATAATCAATCAGAGCATCGGCGGCAGTGGGTACACTTAATGTATTTGTCAGGATAATGGGAGTTTCAATATTTCCCAATTCCCTTACCTGGGTATAGCCTGCAAGTTTACCAAAGCCATTTCCCACATATATTGCAGCCGGCACTTTTTCCATAAAAATATTACCCCTGTGCGGAAGAATTGCCGTAACTCCTGTTCTTATATCCTCTCCCCTTATTATTGTTTTATGACCTACCAAAACTCCCTTCACATCGGTAATTGCATTATACTCTCCTGTTTTCAGAACCCCTATCTTTATCCCATAATCCCTTATCCTGCCTCCGGAAAAAAGTAAGGAGGTAAACAAAATTAAAATTAACATCAATCTCCGTTTTTTCACTTTTTACCTCTCCGGAGTAATCTCTATTTTATATTTAATCTTTGAAAAATCTTCCATCTTATTATAATTAAGAGTGGTATATGGCAAAAGCTGGTCATCATAAAATTCACTTAAAAAATTACCCGATTGTCCTGTTGAATTAATCATAAGTGATTTTGAAAAATCAGAGAAATCAAGAATCATTCTGAAAGTTGAAAAATGGGTTACATTAAAATTCTTCCTCGGATTAAAATCAGCCCTTAAAATCGTTGATCTGCCTCCTGCCATATAAAATGGTCCTCTGTTAAAAAAATATCCAAAAAATTTAACCCTTCCGAGTGGATGAAGATAAAAAACCTTGTGAATGTTTTCCCATCTCAGATTCCTCTTCTCACTATCCTTTTTGTAAATTTCATAGGTCTTAATAAGAGCTCTTTTCACTATGTCTTTGAAACTTTCTTTCTTTTCAGTATTTTTATCATCCACCCAAGCCTTAAAACTTTCATCCTCTTCGAATTTCGGATATTTCATAATTCTGTAAGTCCAGAAAACAGAAATGAATCTTTTGTCTTTTTTATCTTTTATTTCATCGGAAAAAATCTCTTTTGAGAGTTCTTTTTCAAATTTGTAAAAAAGAAAAGGAGCTATGCCTTTATCCATCTTAAAATCCCAATTAATCAATTTATCAAAAACAAAGAGAGCCTTTTCATCTTTAAATTTAAATCCCTTTATGGAATTTACTAAAAATTCAGCAGCTTTTGAGTAAGGGCTAAGCTGAAGTTTTTTCATATCTTCAATTGAAAGTTTTTCCTTTTTATCAAAAAACTCTTTGATTACATCCGCTCTAAAGGAGATAAAAGAATGCTTTGAAAAATTAGGCAGCTTGTTTTCAGGCAAAACAGGATTGTTTGCAGTTGCTATGTATCCTTTGTCCGGATTTAAGACAATCGGTTTATATTTTTCATCATAAAAACCTTTCCAGCTCTCCTCTGTTTTCGTAACCTCAACCGGCAAACTTCCGTCCCCTTTTGCTCTTATCGGAATAACACCGGAAGGATAATAACCTATATTACCCTTTGTATCAGCAAAAACAATATTTTGAGCGGGAGCAGTAAAATGGGAGAGAGCCTTAATAAATTCATCAATGTTTTTTGCAAAATTCATACCATAAAGAGCCTTGAAAATCTTCGAAGGATAAAGGAAAACAGAATGTCTTGCCATTATTATTCCATTGCTCTCAATAATAGGGCCAAAGACAGATGTCTTTACCTTTACAATTCTCTCCCCCTCACCCTTTACTTTTACTCTCTTTTCAATGATTTTAAATTCTTTCCACTCTCCATCAACAAAATATTGTTTGTTTTCAGGATTTGTTTTTAAAACATAATAATCTATTACATCTGTTCCGA
Organism: Candidatus Aminicenantota bacterium; assembly: GCA_027067555.1. GTDB lineage: Bacteria > Acidobacteriota > Aminicenantia > JAMOAD01 > JAMOAD01 > JALXDT01. Next base: position 21,907 of record JAMOVU010000171.1, read on the forward strand.
CATTTGTAAATCCCCAGCCAATATACCTGTTTCTTCCGATTATGATAAAAGGTGTACCTGCTATTGTATTTCCTGAAAGTTCAACATCGGTTCCCTTTACCTTTCCTATGAGTTGATAAAAATACCCCGGAAATCTGTTAGGAAGATGGGGATCATTTGCAAGAAGTGGAGAGCCACTTATTGTTCTTTTACCGGAAACAACCCAATTATCACTTCCGACCTTCATCTCTTCCACATTCTTTTCCAAATTCATTAAAAATTCCATATTTTTATCATAATAGATTTTTTCATACTCTTTTTCATTTACTATTGAGCTTCCGAAATTTCCGTAAATTAACCCGGATGCCCTTTCCTTTCCGAAAATTCTCACAAGATTCATATTTCTGAGTTCGGAGCCGGAATCTTCTAAAATCATCTCCATATTTTTAAGAATTGTCAGAATATCCCTGACTTTCCACTTTGTATCTTAATATATTAATATTTTTATTTATAAAAATATCTGTAAATCGGCGAAAAATGGAGAAAATAAGA
>JAMOVU010000172.1 GCA_027067555.1 Candidatus Aminicenantota bacterium
CTTGAAGAAGATTACTTTACAATTAAGATGGGTAAAAAGAAACTTATTGTTGGGATAAAAAGAGATATTACCTCTGAAAGGGATGCTTTTGAAAAACTAAAAGAAAGCAAAAGTAAATATAAAGAGACAGCTACCCTATTCAGATTAATAGCTGATAATAGCTCTGACTTTATATGGGCTAAAAACAAAGAGGGGAAATATATATTTGTAAACAAAGCTTATGCAAAAATTCTTTTTGGCTCAGAAGATACAACAGAGCCAATTGGAAAAGATGATAACTATTATTGTGAAAAGATAAGGACTGAAAGACCTGATAGAGAGGATTGGTACACTTTTTGCGGAGAAACGGAAGAATATGATAAAAAGGTTATCAAAGAGAAGAAAGCGATAATGTATGAGCTTGAAGGTTATATAAGAGGCGAGCATTTTATTTTTAATGTTTCCAGTGCTCCTCTTTTTGATGAAAATGGTAATGTTATTGGACTTGTGGGAAGCGGCAGGGATATTACCAAAGAAAAACTTCTTGAGAAAGAAAAAAAGGCGATAGAAGAAGAGCATAAAAGGTTGGCAATGGTTATAGAACAATCCACTGAATCTGTTATGATAGCGGATGTTAATGGGAATTTATTATATGTGAATCCTGCATTTGAAAATAACACAGGGTATAAGGCTGATGAAATTTTAGGTAAAAATCCGAGATTTTTGCAGAGTGGTGCCCATTCGAAAAAGTTTTACAAGAAATTATGGAATACTATTTTATCCGGAAAAACATGGACTGGAACTTTCCAGAATAGGAAAAAAGATGGTTCGATATTTTATGAAAGTGCTATAATTGTGCCTATCTTTGATGAAAATGGGCAAATTCAGTTTTTTGCCGGTTTGAAGCGGGATATAACCAATGAAAAAGTTTTAAGGGATCAATTGGCACAGGCGCAAAAAATGGAGGCTGTTGGAACTCTTACGGGAGGAATAGCCCACGATTTTAATAATTTTCTTACTGTAATAAATGGATATGCTGATTTGTTATTAATGAAAGGTAAAAAAAATGATCCTAATTATAAAATATACAAAGAGATAAAAGCTGTCGGGGAAAAATCGGTAAAACTTGTCAGACAGCTTCTTGCTTTCAGTAGAAAACAAATTTACTCTCCGGAAATCATAAATATTAACACACTAATAACAAATTTAAGAAAAATGCTTACCCGTTTGATTAGTGAAGATATCTCTGTTTCTTTGAAATTATCACCGGATATTCGCCTTATAAAAGCTGATCCGGGACAGATAGAGCAAATTCTTATAAACCTTGTCGTGAATGCACGGGATGCGATTCAGGAGGGAAGCAGCAAAGAGAGAAGAATAACGATTGAAACAAAAAACATTGATGTGGATAGGAATTTTGCAGAGCTTCACGGAGGGAAAAACCCCGGTAATTATGTTGTTATTTCTGTGAGTGATACCGGGAGTGGTATCGATAAGGAAAATTTGAAAAAGATTTTTGATCCATTTTTTACCACAAAAGAAAAGGGAAAAGGAACAGGGTTGGGACTTTCAACTGTTTATGGGATTATTAAACAAAATGAAGGTTTTATAAGTGTGTACAGTGAAAAAGGAGAGGGAACTGTTTTTAATATATATTGGCCGGCTACTGACGAAATTGAAGAGAGTGAGGAAGAAGTAATGGCTCCCGAACAAATTGAAGGAGGAAATGAGACAATTCTTTTGGTAGAAGATAATGAGGATGTTTTAAAGTTTGCGAAAAATGGCCTTTCAGAATATGGCTATAATATAATAGCTTTACTGAATCCTTTGGATGTTATTCCTCTGCTTAAAAATAGTAATATAGCACCGGATCTTATGATAACCGATATTATTATGCCGGGAATAAATGGAAGAGAACTTGCGGATAAAGTCAGGGAAATTTATCCTGACATAAAAGTTATTTATACCTCTGGCTACACGGATGATTATATAGTTAAAAAAGGTATAATTGAGAAAAAGGTAAACTTTCTGGATAAACCTTATACAATCAGGGAACTTGCCCAATTTGTAAGAACTGTTCTGGATAATTGATTTAAAATCTCATTGACAAAACCATCTCAGCTAACATAAAATAGGGTAATTCAGGGAGGACAGGTGAAAACTGAGAAATTTGTTCTTGATAATGGATTTGAAACTTTGTTTTTAAAAAGGAATTACAGTGCGGGTATCAGTATTCAGCTCTGGGTTAAAGCGGGTTCAAGGAATGAGATACCTGGAATTACCGGCATTTCCCATATGTTAGAGCATATGATGTTCAAAGGTTCAAAAAAGTATGGCCCTCAGGAGCATGCTCAATTGGTTCAGGCTAACGGAGGAGAGCTTAATGCTTTTACAAGCAATGACAGGACAGTATATTATGATAATCTCCCTCCGGAAAAACTGTCACTTGGTCTTGTTCTTGAGTCTGATAGATTTCTCAGGCTTTCCCTTGATGAAAAAGAGTTCCAAACCGAAAGGCAGGTTGTTTATGAAGAGAGAAAGATGAGAACCGATAATTCTCCCTATGGAAAAGCTATGGAAATGCTTTTTGCTCTAACCTTTATAGCCCATCCTTACCATTGGCCTGTGATAGGGTGGGAGAGTGATATCCTTTCATGGACCATTGAAGATTTGAGAGCCTATTATAAAAAATTTTACAGTCCTGAAAATGTTTTTTTGATAATCGCAGGAAATTTTGATAGGGAAAAGGCAAGATTATTGGTGGAAAAAAAGTTCGGAAAGTGGAAAAAAATTGAACTTGATAATTTGAGAATTCCAAAAGAGCCTGAGCAGAATGGAGAAAGATTTACAGAGCTTAAAATGAGAGTGGAGTTACCTTTTGTATTTTCCGCATATAGAACCCCTCCTTATGGTTCCAGGGAGGCTCTTGTTTTTGATATTGCGGAAAGAATTCTCTCCGGGGGGGAAAGTTCAAGAATTTACAGAAAACTCGTTTATGATACCCAGCTTGCGTTAAGTGCGGGAGGAGGTGTCTATTCATTTCTGGATTATGGGCTTTTTTTTGTTTACGGAATTTTAAATAGAGGGAAAGATTTTAATTCAATGAAGAGGGCCCTTTTTGAGGAAGTGGAAGGTTTTTTTTCTGGGGTAATAAAGGAAGAAGAGTTGGAAAAAGCTAAAAATCAATTAAAGGCAGAACTTGTTAAATCCACTGAAAAAACTTTTTCTCACGGAATGTTGGTGGGTGAGAGTTATTTTTATACGGGGAATCCCGATTTTTATTTGAAAAAAGCTACTCTCTATGATTCCATAACTTTAAATGATTTTAAAGAGGTAGGAGAGAAATTTATTTCTGAGATTAAAAGAAATACTGTTGTTATTAAACCAGAGGGAAAAAGATGAAAAAGAATGATATTTTCGGGAAAATAGATTTTTTTGATAACAATGGTTTAAAAGGAGCTGTTGTAAAGAGAGGAGGACTCGGAAGTATATCCATAAGTTTAATGATAAAAGGGGGAGATGAGCTTAACCCTCTTGGAAAAGGAGGTCTTTCAAATCTTTTTGCCACGATGATGTCAAAGGGTACTAAAAAGTTTAGCTCTCTTGAAATAGCGGAAAAGCTTGATTTTTTTGGTGCTGATTTTTCTTTTAAAGCTGATAAGGATTCAATAATTTTTAGCTTCTGGTTTTTAAAAGAGCATTTTGATAAAATTTTCCCTCTTATAGAGGAAATTTTCTTTTCTCCCACTTTTCCTGAAGATGAACTAAATAGAGAAAAATTGAAATCAGTATCTTCCCTTTATCAGATGGTAGATTCTCCTTCAGCTCTTGCATCTTATATTTTTACCATGAATATTTATTCAGCACATCCCTATGGCAATCTCCCGACTCCTGAGTCAATTTCAAAAATAACACGAGGTGAAATTGTAAACCTCTATGAAAATATTTTTAAGAAAAATCTTTTGTATCTTGTGGTTTCTGGTGATCTTAACGCAAAGATTGAGGCAAAGTTACTAAAACTTTTTGACAAATTACCTTCCGGTGGAGAGGAAAAAAAGGTCGAAAAGGCTATGTACAGGGGGAAAAAATTTATTTTTTTTGACAAGCCGGATTCTACCCAATCTCAAATAAGATTGGGTTTTGAAGGCCTCCCGAGAGAAACGGATAGATACGAGGTTATAAATTTAATGAATTATATTCTTGGTGGAGGCGGTTTTTCTTCAAGATTGCTTCTTAAGGTAAGGACTGAAGCGGGACTTACATATTCCACCTCATCATCTTTTGATTCATACAAAAACGGAGGGAGTTTCAGAGTTTCAAGTTTTTCCAAAACAGAGACAACAGTTGATGCAATTATTTTAACCGAAAATGTTTTAAGTGAATTTATTGAGAAAGGAGCAAAGGATAAGGAACTTAAGGATGCAAAATCTTTTTATGTGGGGAATTTAACCCTTTCCCTTGAAACTCCTCTTGATGTTGCTGGAAAATTGATGTTTGCAGAAAGATATAATCTGGGGAATGATTTTGTTTTTAAAGAGAGAGAGACTTACAAAAGGGTTAAGCTTAGTGAGGTGAATCTGTTTGCAAAAAAATATCTTTCTTCCAAAAATAGACTTCTTGTTATTGTTGGAAATTTCAGTAAGATAAAAAATCAATTAAAAAAACTTGAGAATTACGGAAAAGTATCCGTAATTGAAAAACTTTTTTAAAATGATAGAAATAGAAATTCCGGGATCTGGTATTTTAAAAATAAAATATTTTGTAATGGATTATAATGGAACTCTTGCCACGGATGGGAAATTAATAGCAGGGCTAAAGGAATTATTAAACAAACTTGCGAAGTATGTTGAAATTCATATAATAACTGCCGATACTTTTGGAATGGCAGGGGAAGAGTTAAAAGGGGTGAACTGTAAATTGGAGATTTTACCTTCCGAAAATCAGATGGAAGCTAAAAGAGATTATATAAAAAAACTTGGTAAAGAGTTTTGTGTGGCTTTTGGAAATGGGAAAAATGATAGTTTAATGGTGAAAGAAGCTAAACTGGGAATTTCTATTTTGGGGGAAGAGGGTACTTATAAAGATACTTTAATGAATTCTAATCTTTTTTTTAAAAGTATTATTGATGCTCTCAGTTTTTTTATTGAGAAAAGGCGTTTGATTGCAACTTTAAGGTCTTAGGGAACAAAAATCCGTCAATTCCGTTAATCTCTTACTATTTAATTCGGAGGATAATAATGCGAAAAAAAATCGGAATTCTTTTTTCTCTTGTTCTTATAATTTTTACTTTTTATCTTAATGCAAATAGTGTCATAATAAAATTAAAGAAAACGGATGTACCTCCACGAATAGATGGTGTTCTGGATGATTCAGTATGGAAAAGTGCATTTAAAGCCGATGATTTTAAAACATTTAAACCTGACTTCGGGAAAACTCCCCATAAAAGAACTGTTTTTTATATGGCCTATGATTCTCATAATATATATTTTGCCATAAAGGCATACGATGATCCTCAGGAAATAAAGACATCATTAAAAAAGAGGGACAATATTTTTGATGATGACTGGGTGGGGATTTTGCTTGATACTTTTAATAATAATCAAAAGGCATATGTGTTTTTCCTCAACCCTTCCGGGATTCAGGGGGATGGAACAATAGGATCTGATGGGAAAATGAATGAGACACAGGATTTTGTCTGGTATGGAGCAGGAAAGATTGATGATAAAGGGTATACATTAGAGTTTAAAATACCCCTTAAAAGTTTGAGATTTCCAAAAGGCAAAAAAATCATTATGAAAGTCGGGGTATTCAGAAATATTACGAGATTTTCCGAAAATATGAGCTTTCCTCCCTTTTATCCGAATAAGGGAAGCCTTATATCACAGGCTGCTCAGGTTGAACTTGAAGGGTTGAAGTATAAAAGAGTTTTTGAGGTTTTACCAGCAGTGGTTCACAATAGCAGTAGTGAAATTGAGGGAGGAATTTTAAAGCCTAAGGAAAAGAATACTGATTTTGGTATTACGACAAAATTCGGAATAACCTCTGATATCACGATGGATGCAACATACAATCCTGACTTCAGTCAGGTTGAGGCAGATGCCGGTCAGATTGATATTAACTTAAGATATGAACTTTTTTACCCTGAAAAAAGACCATTTTTTCAGGAAGGAAGTGAGTTTTTTGAATTTGCGGGAAATACTGAAAATGCACCTCTGATGTCAGTGGTTCATACAAGAAGGATTATAAGCCCGATTTACGGAATAAAACTAAATGGTAAGCTGGGAAGAAAGGATACATTTTTGGGTTTGTTTGCAAAGGATAATATTGAAAGTGGGGAGGAAACATTAAACCCGTATTTCTCAATATTCAGGTATATTCATTCATTTAAGGATGACTCTTATGTGGGGGGATTTGTAACTTCTAAGGATGAGAGCGGTTATTTCAATAGGGTTATTGGCTCTGATGGTAGAATAAGATTGGGAAGTTCTTCGGTGGCTGAATATCATTATTTTGGCTCTTTTACTGAGAGTAATGGAGAAGATAAAACTTCTTACGGTCATGCTTTGGGGCTTCGCTATAGATACACAACCAGAAAATTTATACTTGATACGGGTTTTCAGGATTTATCCGATGATTTTAGAATTGACACCGGCTTCGTTTTTAGAAAAGGCCTCAGCCGTCTTGGCTTTTTTGCACTTTATCAAATTTACCCGAATTCAAATTTTTTCAAAAAGATAGAGCCTTTTTATTGGAGTTATCACATATATGATAAAGAGTACAAGACATTTGAAACATTTAATCTTTTTGTATTAAGGTTTACCCTTCCTTCAAACACTCAGATAAGACTTGAAGGAAGTTTGGGAAATGAAGTTTTCAAAGGAAAAAAGTTTGATGAATCGGGTGTTGGTATTAGAATCAACAGCCAGATTACAAAAAGGATATTTTTCTTCCTTTCTTTAAGAAGAAATGGTAAGATTTTTTATGACCCCGAGTCTCCCTATCAGGGTTATGGAAATAGTGCCTCTCTTTACCTTCAATTTCAACCACTTGATCAGCTTGAAAGTGTATTCACTTTTGTGTATTCTGACTTTTACAGGAAAGCGACAGATGAAAAAATATATGATTACAGTATTTTGAGAAATAAAACCACTTTTCAGTTTAACAAATATTTCTTTTTCAGAGGAATCTTAGAATATAATAATTATTGGAAAAAATTAAATATGGATATTTTAGCATCTTTTACTTACATTCCGGGTACGGTCTTTTATGTAGGCTATGGTTCTATTTTCAGAAAGATAGAGTGGAAGGATGATGAGTATATTGCAAGTGATAGATTTTTAGAGACAAAGAGAGGCTTTTTCTTTAAAATCTCGTATCTTTATAGATATTAATCAAGCTCGGAAAATATTTGCAGGCTTTCATTCCTGACAAATTCATAATCTTTTGAAAGGAAAAGCTCTCTCTTAATTTTTTTTGATATTCCCTTTCCCTTTGAAAAATATCTTAGAAATGCTTTTAGTCTCGGCAACCATTTTTCTTCAGGGTAAAAATCTTCCATCAACCTGATAAATCTTTCAAGGATTATGTAATCTTTTTCCCTTTTACCTGTTTTCAGCTCTTTGAAAAAAGAGGGGTTTATTACTATACCTCTTCCGAGCATTATCCCGTCAACTTTTTTAAGCCTTTCTTTTGCGGTTTCAATATTAAAGATATCACCATTGCCTATAACCGGAAGATTTGTAAGTTCCTTTATTTTTTCAGCAAACTCCCATCTGGCCGGGACAGAATAACCGTCTTTTTTGGTCCTGAAGTGAACAATTATTCCGTCAGCTCCTTCACTCTCTATTATTTTAATTGTTTCAGAGATATTCACTTTTTTAAAACCAAGCCTGATCTTAACGGTAAAAGCTTTTTCCGTATTTTTCCTTATACTCTTTACTATTTTTTTTAAGTTTTCAGTATCTTTAAGTAAGAATGAACCTGCACCTTTATTTACAACTTTTTTGACAGGACAGCCTGCATTAAGATCAATTCCGTCAAATGAGGTATTATCATTTATGTATTTGACTGATTCTGCAAAACTATGAGGATTATTCCCGAAAAGCTGAACAAACTTTGGAGTGGGAGAGGAAAAGCTCTCTAACATTTTAAGTGTTTGAAGGTTTTTTCTTATCAAACCTTCGGTTGAAACCATCTCTGTAAAAAGAGCTCCTACATAGCCAATACTATCAAGCAGCTTTCTAAAAGGGAAATCCGTAAGCCCTGCCAGAGGAGATGGAAAATAGGGGTATTTTATTTTTATCTTTCCTATCCGAAGCAATTTTTCACTCTAAAACAGTGTTTTATTAAGCTTAATTAATATCTTCCCTAAAAAAAGAGCAATCAAAAAACCGCTTATTATTCCTGATAATATACAGCTTTTTATAATGATTGCATGGAAAAATGAAAAAATCATAAAAAAAATTAAGATAAAGCCTAATTTATCATTTTTCTCCTGGGAAAAGTAGAAAAAGGTAAAGAGAGTAAAACAGAGAGGGAAGAATTCTTTAAGTCCATAATTAAAATTTATGAATGAATTAATCTTTGTCAAAAGAAAATATATGAGCAAAGAAGTTAGGATAAAGATGGCAAAAATTGAGGTTCTCTTTTTCCCATAAAGCACACCCAAAATAAAGAAGAAAACAGCTAAAAGTGAATATTTGCTTATGAGAGTGGAGGAAGCACTCTTTAGGTAGGGAACAGAAGAAAGAAATTTTCCTATTGTTTTGCTTAATGTGAATTCTGATTGAATACTAAAAAATTTTGTCGGAATGAAAAACAGAAAAATCAGATATGTAATAAAAACCAAAAATACTAATAAAAGTGCCACTCTCTTTTTTTTCATAGCTCAAAATAAAATGCAAACTCTGCAGGGTTTGGAAAGAGACTCAGCTCTCTGAATTCTTTGTACCTTTCTTTTATAAATTTGTCAAGCAGAGCTTTTTCAAATACATTGTCTCTTAACAAATATAAGTTATCCTTTTTCAGGTTTTCAAGTACTTTAAAGGGGTCAGCTTCTATCTCTTTGAATTTTTTCTTTGTATGCTTATCAGCGGGCCCGTATCCCTTTTTTATAGGATCTATTTTGTTAAGGATTCCGTCAACTCCTGCCATCAACATTGCCGAAAGAGCTAAGTATGGATTGGCTGTTGCATCAGGTGTTCTGAATTCAATCCTCGTTTCTTGAGGATTGTTTACATACCCCGGAATTCTGATTGCAGAATTTCTGTTTCCTACTCCGAAGTTTATTCCTGTGGGGGCTTCAAAACCGGGGACAAGCCTTTTGTATGAGTTTGTTGAAGGATTTGTAATTGCAATTAAGGAATTTATATGATAGAGAATGCCTCCTATATAGTAGTGAGCTGTTTGATTTAAATTCCCGTATTCTCCTTCTTTGTAAAAAGCATTTTTTCTATTTTTTATCAAAAATTGATGAACATGCCAGCCATTTCCCGCTTGGTTTTTTAGAGGTTTTGGCATAAAGGTAATTTTAAGCTCATTTTCAGCGGCAAGGTTTTTTAGAATATATTTTATAATAATAGCATCATCTGCTGCTTTTAAAAGGGTTTCAAATTTTGTCTCTATTTCCTGCTGCCCCCAGATTCCGACTTCATGGTGATGGTATTTTACATCCACTCCAAGAGATTCCATGATTGCTACAGCTTCATCCCTAAACCAATAGTACAGATCTTCCGGGGGTGCTATGTGGTATGATTTAAAATTTGACTCTTCAATCGAATCTATTTCAATATAAGAGTTGCCATCCTCAGTGCTAAAGTGAGCATCATTAAAGATGAAAAATTCGTATTCAGGTCCCCAGAGAGAATAATCAGCTATTTTGTATTTTTTTAGAATTTTTTCTGCTTTCTCAGCTATATATCTCGGGTCTCCTTCGTATCTTGTTCTCTTTTTATCAGCATAATGAACAGTAGTAAGAAAGTTCAAGGTTTTTGCTTCTCTGAAAGGGTCTATAAAATAATTGTTTAAATCGGGAATAAGTACCATGTCACTGCTCTCTGTGGGGGCAAAACCATAGGAAGATGCATCAAATCCAACTCCATTTTTTACAAATTCATCTGAAAACATTTTTGAAGGAAGAGTCAAAAGATGAATTCTTCCTCTAATATCAACCGAAAGAAGAGCTATGTTTCTTACCTCCTCTTCTTTGATAATTTTCAGGATTTCTTCAAAATTATTCATAATTCATAACCTCCTCTTCTCCGTTTAGAACTCTCAAAGCCCCTTCGTTCAAAGCCTGAAGCTCATCTTCGCCAGCATAAACCTTTATTTTATCGGTTAAATGGGAAACCCTATTTTTAATAAGGTTAACAAAGTATTTATCATGTGCCATCCCTCCTGTGAATATTATTACATCCACTTTACCTTTTAGAACGGTTGACATGGCTCCTATCTCTTTTGCTATTTGATATGCCATAGCTTCAACCACCTCTTTTGCCTTCTCATCTCCGTTGTTCACCATCTCCATAACTTTTGAAAAATCTTTTGTCCCAAGGTATGAGTAAACTCCGCCTTTTCTAAAAAGCATATTTATCACATCTTTTAATGAATACTTTCCACTGAAACACAATTTTGCTAATTTTACGCAGGGAACAGAGCCTGACCGTTCAGGAGAAAAAGCACCCTCTTCCATTGAATTTGTTACATCTATCATCTGTCCATCAGTGTGGGCTGACACAGAGATTCCACTTCCAAGATGGGCAACTATTAGATTGAGTTTATTATAGTTTTTACCTATTTCCTTTGCATATCTTTTCGCAACAGCCTTTGTATTTAAAGCGTGAGATAGAGATTCTCTTTCAAGTCCTTTGAGGCCTGAATAATATGCTAATTTCCCGTATTCATCAACGGATACAGGGTCTACAATAAAAGCAGGAATATTTAATTCTGAGGCTATTTCATAAGCAATTAATGCTCCTAAGTTTGAGGCATGCTCTCCCCTTTTTGCCTCTTCCAAATCCCTGAGCATTTTTTCATTTACTCTGTATGTCCCGCTTTTTAAAGGTTTTAAAAGTCCGCCTCTTCCAACTACTGAAGATAGCTTTTTTATATCAAAGTTTTTCTCTTTTATAAAATTAAGAATAACATTTTTCCTGAAATCCTTTTGAGATGCAATCGAATCAAATTTTGCAATTTCCTCATCACTGTGCCTTAAAGTCTCTTTGAACAAAAGCTTTTCATTTTCAAAGATAGCTGTTTTAGTAGAAGTGGAACCGGGGTTTATAATTAGATTGTAGAATATTGTCATAGCCACCTCCTAAAGAAATAAATTATATTATAGATAAAAGAGTTTAACAAGTACTTCCTTAAGCCGGCTCTTTTTTTAATTTGAAATAAGAAAAAATTATGGTATAATATCCGACTTTCAAAGGAGGAATTTGAAATGGCTAATTATAAGAATGCGGAAAAAGCTTTAAGACAGTCTCAGAGAAGAAGAATGTATAATAAGAGAAATATCTCAATGATGAGAACCTATATAAAAAAGTTAAGAAAGAAAATAGAAGAAAGAGCATCTGAGGAAGAATTAAAAGATATGCTGAGAAAAACTGTCGCTATAATAGATAGAACAGTAAAAAAAGGTGTTATTAAAGAAAATACAGGAAATAGATATAAGTCAAGGTTAAGTATTCAGGTTAATAAAGCTATTTCAGAAACAAAAAAATAATTAATTTCAGTTAGTGGAGGGGAAAAAGCGTACCTATTGGGGCTTTTTGTTTTTTGTGTTCATCTATGTAATTGCTCTTGTTTCAATATTATTTAAAATAAAATCTTTTTACGTGGTTTTAACTTTTTCTATCCCTTTAATCTTTTATGCTTTTCTTTCCAAATCCAAAAAGAATGCAGGTTTTTTTGTACTTTTGGTTATTTTTATTAGCATTGGATTCCATTTTTATGTTAAAAGTGAAAAAAAATCGTATGAAAGGGCTAAAAGTGGCTATGAAAGAATCCTTAGACTTGGTAGGTACAGAGAGATAGAGGGTACGATTGTTTCGGATCCGGAAAAGTATAAATATAACAGGGTCAGATTTGAGTTAAAAAATTCAGATAAAAGATATCCTGAAATAAAAGGCTATATTTTGAATGTTTATGTGAACACAGAAAGATTTCCCGTTTTTTACAGAGGAGAGAAAGTAAGGCTGTATGGAAGGCTGTATCCTCTCTCTGATTATTCAAACTTTCATAAAAATTTTCTAAACTATTATAATTTTTCAAAAAAGATTATTGGGAGCATATATGTAAAAAGCGATGGATTAATAAGAAGCGAGAGGGTTGACAATCCTGTCTTTTATTATCTTTCCAGATACAAATTAATGTTTTCAAAATTTGTTTCAAATGTTAAGGTAGATGAAATTGAGAATCTTTCGATAATTAAGGCTATTACTATAGGAGAGAGAAAATCTATCCCGGAGAATTTAAAATTTTTGTGGAAAGAGTCAGGTATTTACCATCTGCTTGCAATATCAGGGGCTCATATCGGGATAATAAGTTTTCTCTTATTTTATCTTTTCCGTTTTGTCGGTATTTCCAAAAGAAATATTTATAAGATTCAGATAATTCTGATTTTTACTTTTATGCTTTTCATAGGGAACAATCCCCCTGTTATAAGAGCATCTTTTATGGTATTACTTTTTTTTATTGGTAAGCTTCTGTGGAAGGACACCGATCTTCTTCATATTGTATCAATTTCGGGTATTCTCTATCTATTTTTTTCCCCTCTTTCGGTTGTTAATATTGGATTTATCCTTACTTATTTTATTACAATCTTCTTGATTCTTACGCTGAGAGAATTGAAGGGGGTTTTTGATATTTCAACAAAGGTGGAGCAATCTTTATACATAGTCCTCCTTGCTTTCTTACTCTCTTTCCCGCTGAATCTTTATTTTTTCAATTATATCTCCTTTGGTTCCATAATATTAAACTTTTTATCCATGATTATAATCCCTGCTACACTTTTCTTTTCAATAAGTTCTCTTTTGCTATTTTGGATAACTCCTTCCACTGGAGCATTTTTAGTTAAAATATCATCTTATCTTATAGGTGTAATAAATTATTTAAGTGAGAAAATAGGGAAACCTATTTCATTAAGAAGTTTGACACCTCCCTTCTGGTTGGTTTGTGTCTATATTGTGCTATTTTTATTCCTCTTTTTTACCAGGAAAAAAAGAGGAATAATCGGTTTATTATGGTTTTTCTCCTTTTTTTCTTTAATCTTTTATCCAGAAAAAAGCATTAAAAAACCTGCTGTTTATTTTCTTGATGTTGGAGAAGGGGATGCTTCATATATTGAAATACCATCAAATTATAAAGTGTTAATTGATTGCGGGGGAAGTTATAAAAAAGATAATTTCATAGGAGAATATATTGTTTCATCTTTTTTGTTTAAAAATAGAATCAGGACAATTGACGCTGTTTTCATATCGCATTTCCACCCGGACCACTATTATGGTTGTTTAAGAGTTATTAAAAACTTTAAGGTAAAGAAATTGTATTATTACAATACTATGAAGGAAGAAAACTTAAATGAGCTTTTTGATGCGGCAAAAGAAAAAGGGGTAGAAATTGTGAAATTGAACTATGGGGATAAAATTAGAATAGGAGAGGCTAATTTTAGAGTGATTCACCCTAAAAAAGAAATAATTAAAAAAGTAACCAATAATGATTCTATGGTCTTAAAGCTTTCTTTAAAAAAATATGGGATTCTTTACACCGGAGATATTGAAAAAGAGGCCGAGGAAGAAATTGTGGGGCGGGAGAAAAATTTGAATTCATATGTTTTAAAGGTTGCTCACCATGGAAGCAGAACATCCTCTACCATTGATTTTTTAAAAGCAGTTTCCCCTCGAATTGCCATAATTTCGGTCGGAAGGGGAAACAGGTATAATTTTCCATCAAAATTTACCCTGGAAAAATTGAAGAAAATAGGAACAACTGTTTTTAGGACGGATAGGGATGGCGCGGTAAAACTCTTATTGTTAAAAAATAAACTTGAAACGATTGTATCTAAAAAATAAATTCAGAAATTTGAAAAAATCTATTGACATTTGATTTTTATTTTGGTATATTAAAGCACGAGGTTTAAAGATGCCGATATATGAGTATAAATGTAGTGAATGTGGGTATGAATTTGAAGAGATTCAAAAGTTTAACGATCCCCCAATAACAGTTTGTCCTAAGTGTGGAGGAAAAGTTTGTAAAAAAATAAGCGCACCTGCATTCAAGTTTAAAGGATCCGGTTGGTATGTGACAGATTATTCTAAAAAGAGCTATAAAGAGGCATCTGAGAAAAAAGAGGATAAAAAAGAACTTAAAAAGGAAGAAAATAAAAAAACAAAACCCGAAGAAACAAGGGCTGTTTCTTCGGCTAACACTTGACCCCTTACCCCCCTTGATCAAATAAATAGCCCACTTCAAACGGCCCCCTGGAAACAGGGGGCTCCCGCCTTTTATAAGGAAAATTTGAAAAGTTAATAGTATCTTTTTTCTGGTTTTTTTTCTTAAAAATATGATTTATGAAAAGCCTTGATATTATTAGATTCATACTATATGTAGTATGGTCTTGAAAAAAAATACGAAATATTGTATTTTTTCTCTTGACATTCTCCTCTTTTTTTTTTATATTATTAAATCGCAAGGAGGAAAAAATGGATTTTAATGAAAGAATGATTCAAAAGAGAGATGGTCGCTATGCAGCGTTTGACGAAACAAAAATTTTTAACGCACTTTATAAGGCTTTTAGGGCGGTAGGGAAAAAGGATGAAAATGTAGTCCTTTATATTTCTAAGGAAGTTGTTAAAAGATTGGAAGAAAGATTCTTTAATTATGGGATAGTTCCCAATGTCGAAGAGATTCAGGATATTGTTGAAAGTGTGCTTATTGAAAAGAATGAAGCTTCTGTTGCAAAAGCCTATATCCTTTACAGAGAGAAGAGATCAGAGCTTAGAGACATAAGGCAGAATTTTCTTGATGGTATTAAAGTAATTGATGAATATCTGAGTATGCGGGACTGGAGAGTTAAGGAAAATTCCAATATGTCTTATTCTCTTCAGGGGCTTAATCTTCACATTTCTTCCACCCTTGTTGCCAAATACTGGTTAAGAAAACTTTATCCCCTTGAGGTGAGAATGGCTCATCAGGAAGGAGACTTCCACATACACGATCTTGGTATTCTTGGCCCTTATTGTGTTGGATGGGATCTTGAAGATCTTTTGAAAGTAGGTTTCACAGGAGCAAGAGGGAAGGTTGAATCCAAGCCTGCAAAACACTTCAGAACCGCTCTTGGCCAGATAGTAAACTTTTTTTATACTCTTCAGGGGGAAGCTGCGGGAGCCCAAGCTTTCTCAAATTTTGACACACTTTTAGCTCCTTTTATAAGATATGACGGATTGTCCTATAAAGATGTTAAACAGGCAATGCAGGAATTTGTTTTTAATGTAAATGTTCCTACAAGAGCCGGATTTCAGACTCCATTTACAAATATAACAATGGATCTTGTTCCCCCATCCACTTTAAAGGATAAAGCTGTTGTGATAGGTGGAAAGGAGATGCCGGAAACATACGGAGATTTTCAGGAAGAAATGGATATGATAAATTCTGCGTTTGCAGAAGTTATGATGGAAGGTGATGCCAAGGGCAGAATTTTTACTTTTCCCATTCCTACTTATAATATTTCAAGGGATTTTGAGTGGGAAAATGATAATTTAAAACCTCTGTGGGAAATGACTGCTAAATACGGAATTCCGTATTTTGCAAATTTTGTCAATTCTGATATGAATCCTGAAGATGCAAGATCAATGTGTTGCAGACTCAGACTTGATAACAGGGAGCTATGGAAAAGAGGAGGAGGACTTTTCGGAGCGAATCCTCTTACAGGTTCAATAGGAGTTGTGACTATAAATCTTCCGAGAATAGGTTATCTTGCAAACAATGAAAGTGAGTTTTTTAATATGCTTGAAAGAATGATGGAACTTGCTGTTGAGGCCCTTGAAATAAAGAGAAAGAATGTTGAAAGATTTACAGAAGCAGGCCTTTATCCATATACGAAATTTTATCTAAGAGAGATAAAAAAGACTCATGGTAAGTACTGGAATTTCCATTTCTCTACCATCGGACTTGTGGGAATGAATGAAGCAATGCTTAATTTTATGGGAAAACCGATTACTGACCCTGAAGCAAAAGCTTTCTCTATCAAAGTTTTGGATTACATGAGGGAGAGAATTCAGGATATACAGGAAGCAACGGGTAATATGTATAATCTTGAAGCTACTCCTGCAGAAAGTACAACATACAGACTTGCGAAACTGGATAAGGAAAAATATCCTGATATTATTACTGCCGGTACAAGTGAGCCTTATTATACAAATTCAGTACATCCTCCTGTTGATGCTTATGATGATGCTTTTGAAATCTTGGAGCATCAGGATGATTTGCAGATAAAATTCACAGGAGGAACGGTTGTTCATCTTTTCTTTGGAGAGAATATAAAAGATTGGAGGGTTGTAAGAGAACTTACAAAGAGAATTACCTCTAAATACAGACTTCCCTATTTCTCTTTCACGCCTACTTTCTCAATTTCCCCTGTTTCAGGGTATATTCCCGGTAAGCACGATTTTGATCCTAATGTGAGAAGTAAAGAGGATATAGAGAAATTTGGAGTGGAGATTGAGCTTACGGAAGAGGAGCTTAAAAATCTTCCGGAAGGTTCATACATAATAGTAGAGGAAGAAGATAAAGATGAAGATAAAAAAGATGAAGATAAAAAACTTACGCTTAATCTTAAATTGAATTAAATTTAATAAGGAGGAATAAAATGGAAAGAATTGAGGAGACAAAAGAGGTTAAAACAACAACCTCAAAGAAAAAAGTTAGGGTTAAAGTAGTGCCTACAGAAATTTATTCAAGGGTAGTGGGGTATTATAGGCCTGTTCAGAATTGGAACAAAGGAAAAGCGGAAGAGTTCAAGCACAGAGCAATCATAGATCCTAATCATCCTACAAAAAAGAGAATAGAAATTTAATTAAATATTGAAAAACTTTAATCCGCGGGAAAAGGTTTTCCTTTTCCCGCTCTCTCTATTTTAAACAGGAAGATGTTGATAAAGGGGTTTTTGGGAACGAGTTTAATAGATTTTCCTGGAAGAATTTCTTCAATAGTTTTTACGGGAGGGTGTAATTTCAGGTGCCCTTTTTGCCATAATGCGGATCTGGTTCTGGATTACAAAAACCTTCCTACTTTAACAGAGAATGAAATTCTTGAAAAAATAAAAAAGAGAAAGGGCTTTATTGACGGAGTCGAAATTACGGGGGGAGAGCCACTACTTTACAATGATACTCTTGATTTTATAAAAAAAGTTAAAGAGCTTGGCTATGAAGTAAAACTTGATACGAATGGGTATTTCCCCGAAAAACTTGAGGAAATCCTTGATTCTGGAATGGTGGATTTTATTGCAATGGATATTAAATCATCTCCTGAAAAGTACAGCTATGCATGTGGAATTGAAATTGATTTGAATAAGATAGAAGATTCTATTTCTTTGATAATGAACAAAGCAAAGGAGTATGAATTCAGAACCACAGTGGCACCTAAGATTGTGGAGGAAGAGGATATTATTCCTATGGTAAAAATGATCGAAGGAGCCGAGATGTATGCTCTTCAGGAGTTCAGACCTGTTAAAACAATAGATCCTTCTTTTATGGAAATATCTCCTTATCCAAAAGAGGTTTTATTTCATTTTGCGGAAATAGCAAAGCCTTATGTTAAGAAGATAGAAGTCAGGACCGAAGGGTAGTTTTAACTGAAAGCAACATCTAAAATCATCATAACAACAAAACCTAACATTAAGCTCATTGTAGCAAGATCAGTGTTGTCTCCTTTCTGAGATTCGGGTATAACTTCTTCCACAACTACATATATCATAGCTCCTGCCGCAAAGCTTAATGCAAAAGGAAGGATTTTTTGAAAAGTTGTCACAAAAAGCACACCTGCTATTGCAGCAATAGGTTCAACTGCTCCGGAGAGCTGTCCGTAAAAAAAACTTTTAAACTTTGACATCCCACCTGTTCTCAGAGGAAGGGAGATTACAGTGCCTTCCGGGAAATTTTGAATTCCGATTCCTATTGCAAGAGAAAGTGCGGCACTTAAAGCTGCGATAGAATTGTTTTTAATCAAAGCACCAAAAGCTACTCCGACGGCAAGCCCTTCTGGTATATTGTGCAAAGTTACGGCTAACAAAAGTAAGGTATTTGTTTTAAAGTTTGTTTGAATACCTTCCACTTTTCCCTCTTCCGCACCAAAGTGTTGATGGGGAATTATTGCGTCCATAATTCTTAAAAAGATTCCTCCCAGGAGGAAACCAATTGCCGGGGGAACCCATAGAGGAAGAGGTAAATTTTTTGACATTTCTATTGATGGTGCAAGAAGTGACCAGAAACTTGCGGCTATCATAACACCTGCTGCAAAACCTAACATTGTTTCCAGAAGTTTCTGATTTGCCTTTTTTACAAAGAATACAAGTGATGCTCCTGCTGCTGTCATGGCCCATGTAAAGAGAGTTGCATAAAAAGTATTTAAAAGTGGAGAATTGTTTTTAAAAAGTTCTAAAAAATTACTTATATGCAATTAATAACCTTACATACTTTTTGTAGAAAAAAGTTTCTTTAAAGGTTTTAAAGCCAAATTCTTTCAGTTTTGTTTTCCAATCTCTTTTTATAAAATCTTCAGCAAGAGGGCATTCAATATTTTTTATTGCATACCTTGCAATAAAGAATGCTCTGTCAGGGTCAAATTCATTGTAATCCAGTATCGCAAATTTCCCACCATCTTTCAGAGCTTTATAAGCATTTTTAATTATAATTTCTCTTTTCTCCTGAACAAATCCGTGTAAAACAAAAGAGATGAAGACAGTGTCAAACTCTTTTTCAAAATCAAGAGGCTCATCAATCCTTTTATTTAATAGATTTACATTAGGGTAATTACAGTTTTTTCTAAACTTTTCTGACATCTCTTCTCCGATTTCAAGCCCTGTTATCTTTCCCTCTTGACCTATATATTTGAGCATTAAGCAATCATTTCTTCCTGTCCCAGCTCCAAAATCCAGAACTGATTCTCCTTTTTTTAAACCTATACTTTTAATAGCTTTTCTTATAAAAAAGGGATATGTTCCAAGTGTAATAATGTTCATCAACAAATCATAATACTTTGCCTCAAACCCTGTTACTTCTACTTTTGATTGATCCTGTGTTAACTTTTTTTCCATAAAGAAACTCCTCCTCCTGAATAAACTATTTTATTGGTTTTTTTGATTTTTTTCAACAGCCTCTTTATATTCTTCAAGCAGAGTGTTTATAAGTTCTTTTACACTTATTATCCTGTCAACCCTATAAGCATTGGCACCTGCGAAGGCGAATCCATACTTAAACTTTCCTTTTTTGGCATTTGTTAATGCCAAAGAAATGCAGTAAGGAGAACTTTTATAATCACAATGGCTCAAACATTGCCAGGGACAGGAAAAAGGAGTTTTCATTCCCTTCTCAACTGCTTCTAAAAATTCATTCTTTATTGCTCTTCCGGGAAGCCCTACCGGACTTTTTATTATTATAATATCTTCTTTGCTTGCCTTTACATAAGCTAATTTAAAAGCTTCCGAGGCATCGCATTCGTGTGTTGCTACAAACCTTGTTGCCATTTGAACCCCGTCGGCTCCCATTTTTAGAAATTTGTAGATGTCCCTCCCGGTATATATTCCTCCTGCGACAACAACAGGTATTTTTTCTCCGTACTTATCTTCAAAAATCTTCACATTTTCAATAACTTCGGGAAGCAAGTTTTCAAGAGAGTATTTGGGATCATTTATTTGTTCTATTTTAAAGCCAAGATGTCCACCTGCAAGTGGTCCTTCTAAAACGACTGCATCGGGAATTCTTCCGTAGTGTCTTTCCCAGTGTCTGAAAATAACTTTGACAGCTCTACCAGAAGAAACAATGGGAATTGTTTTGGTGTTTTCACTTTCTGTTAATTCTTTGGGCATCTTTAATGGTAAACCTGCTCCTAAAAAGACAAAATCAACCCCCTCTTCAACTGAGACCTTTATTAGATCACTGTAATCTGTAAGAGCCATAAGTATGTTTACTCCTATTAATCCCTTTGTCTTCTCTCTTGCTTTTCTAATCTCTTTTCTTAAGGCGCGATTATTTGCTTCACTGTAGTTCTTGCCAAAATCAGGTTCCATCATCCCGATACCTGCGGCACCTATTACCCCTATTCCACCTTCATTTGCAACAGCTGAGGATAAACCAGAAAGGGAAATACCAACACTCATTCCTCCCTGAATTATGGGGATTTTCGCTATCTTTTCTCCAATTTTTAATTGAGGTATAAAACTCATCAGAACCTTCCAAAATAAATTATTTTTTTATACCACAAAAACGGAGAAAAGTAAAAAAGAATTTAAAATCAATAAAATGTTTTATTAATTAGAGCTCACCTTTACCTTTTCTCTCTTCTTTTAATTTGAATTTTTCAGGATGTTTTTTTATCTCTTCTTTGAGCCATGATTCAGGATAGCCTACTGAATGTGGTCTTCCCTTTTCATCCTGTATATATCCGTCATTGTATTTTGTAACAAGCTTATCAGCAAGGTTCCACCACTTTTTTATACCGGATTCTGCATTTTCAACACAATACCTCGTAAGGTACTTTTTCATGAGCTCCTTTTTCCCGGCTTTTAAAAGCTCCAGAGCTGTTTTTTCAATATAGGGTTGAAGCTCAAATTCTGTGTCTTCTATCTCTTTCTGGACTTTTTGAATATCCTTTATCATATAACTCCATCTGAGATTCGCGTAATTTGCCACAAAATTAAAGGCCCACCAGGCGGAATCTCGTGTAAATTTTCTTAATGTTCCCACTGTATAGCTTTTGGGTAGTTTAGTTATTGAAGTATAGAAAGGAGCAAAAAAGTTTGTATAAGGATTATCAAGCCCAAACCAGTAAACACCTCCGATTTCATCGGGAAGATAATTTCTTGATTGGGATACAAATACAAAACAGGCTTGCTGGGTTGCTATTGGTCTTTCCCATGTATAGAGTTTTCCGTTTACTTTCCATTTAATCGGTCTCCATCTGTCAGGGGCCCCGAAAGGTCCGGCTGTTAAGTCTTTGGTCATATCAAACTTTGTCCCTTCGTAATGGTCTCTGTGGAGATTTATTACATCCCTTACACTGAGTTTTTTATCGGGTTTTATATAGAGAGGATAGGGGTTTGCCCCTTTTACGGAGGAGCTGTAGTCAGGGGAGAAATTTTTTGATGGAGCTGATCTTCTGAATATACTCCACACTCTTCTTAATGAATATCTTGTTTGTTCCTCTGTTGGGGGATTATAAACTTTTGAAAAATTAAAGGGACCGTCTTTCTTTGGATTATAATAACCTTTTTTTATTGCGAAAGATACCACATTTTTTGAATGTAGAACTTCAGTATTATATTTGCTGAACACACCTATTCTTGACATATTTGCATGGGCTGAAATATAGCCATCAGGAATTTTTACTGCTACCCAGACAGCTCCTTTGCCCCCTTTACCAGTTCCGACCATTTCAAGTATCCAGACTTCATTTTTGTCAGCGATTGAGAAGGATTCCCCCGTGCTTCCGTATCCATATTTTTCTACCAAAGATGTCATAACCTTTATTGCTTCTCTTGCGGTCTTTGCTCTTTGAAGCGCTATTTTCATAAGAGTGAAATAATTAAACAGACCGTCTCTATTTAAAAGCTCTCTTCTACCATCAAAGGTTGTTTCACCTATCGCAAGTTGAAACTCATTCATTAATCCGATTACTTTATAGGTATGATGAACCTGCGGGATTTTTGCTGATTTTCCATACCAATTTCTGATGAGTACAGTACTTCCTTCTTTGTAATTAGCTGCCGGGGTGATTCTCAGGTGAGGGTGCATCTCTCCGTCACAGGAATATGAAATTATGGAAGAGCCATCCTTTGATGCTCCCTTTGTAACAAGAATTGATGTGCACGGTAAAAGGTAATTTACGGCAAAAAACAAGAGTGTAGTAGTAGTAATTAAAAAAAGTTTTACTCTATTTTTCATTTTGACCTCCTGATATATCTTTTACGAAAATAATTGAGTTTAGTTATGATTTTTTTGAAGTTCTGTCTTTGCTTTTTTTAATTTCTCAAAAAAATAATCTTTTAGCTCACTGTTTACATTTTTACATGCTCTTACAACTTTCTCTGCCCATTCCAAATATTCTTCCTTTCTTTCATAAGACCACCCTATTGGAGGAGATATAGTGATATCTTCAATATTTTCTATTTTATCTGCAATCCTGATTATCGTAGCTTCTTTACTTAGAAAAGGAGCATTCTTTATTTGAATTTTTTTCCTTTTTTGTTTTTCAAAGTTTTGATTATCGGTAAGTTCTTCTACTATGGATGCTATGTTATTACCAAACTCTTTTTCTATTTCATCAGATGTTGTTTCAGTATCCTCAATGACATCATGTAGAATTGCCGAAGCAATAATTATCGGGTCATCTATTTTACCTACCTCTGAAATAATGAAAGCTACCTTTATAGGATGGTTTATGTAGGGAAGGTGCTCATCTCCCTTTCTCCTCTGGTATTTATGTTTTAGGGCTGCAAAATTAAGTGCTTTAAGTATTAAATTAATTCCTCTCATTTTAATAAATTTATAATATTAAGGAATAAAAATCAATAAGAGAAAAATTGATTTTAAGCCATAGTTGCTATATAATTTTTATTAATAAAAGGAGGTGTTTTATGAAAAAGTCTTTATCTCTATTTATTTCTTCCCTTTTAATTTTTGGCTTAATTACAAGTTTTGCGCTTGCGGGGCACCACAAGGACAAGGTCAAGTATGTAAAGTATGTTCCAGACAAAGTGATTAAGGAGATGATTGATCAGGACAAAGCAAAAGCTAAGAAAGAGAGAGAGAAAACAGCTGCAATAATTAAGAAGATTAAAGAGCAGAAGAAGAAAGAGAGAGAGAACAGAAAAATTATAAGATTTGATGTTTCAAAGATTAAAAAACCTGCGTCTCCTAAAGTTTTTAAACAGGTATGGCACAATCCCCCCGTTGCGCAGTATTTAACCGGTACATGCTGGGATTTCTCTGCAACCTCTTTTATGGAGTCTGAAATTTACAGGATTACGGGACAGAAGATGAAACTTTCTGAAATGTTTACTGCTTATTATGAGTATGTTGAAAAAGCCAAAGGTTTCGTAAGAACCCGGGGAAATTCTGTTTTTGGTCAGGGTTCTGAGTCAAATGCTTTGATAAGGATCTGGAAAAAGTATGGAATTGTTCCTGAGAGTGTTTATAGGGGTGTTCTCAGAAAAGACGGAAGACACGATCATTCGCAAATGTATAAAGAAATGAAGAATTTCTTGAATTTCGTAAAATCAAATGGATATTGGGATGAAAATGAAGTAGTAGCCCACATAAAAATAATTTTGAATAAGTATATGGGAGAACCTCCCAAAACTTTTACATACAAAGGTAAAACATATACTCCGAAGAGTTTTCTTAAGGATGTTGTGAAGATAAACCTTGATGATTATGTTGGTTTTATGTCCACAGAATCCATCCCATTTTATACAAAAGGTGAGTTTAAAGTGGAAGATAATTGGTGGCATAGTAAGGATTATTATAATGTACCCCTTGATGTTTTTTATAAAATAATCAAAAGAGCTATAAAGAATGGATATTCTTTGACTATTGGCGGAGATGTTTCCGAACCCGGGTATTATGGAGAGGAAGATATAGCTGTTGTGCCAACATTTGATATACCATATGAATACATTAACCAGGATTCCAGAGAGTTCAGAATATATAACCGTACAACAGGAGATGATCATGGTATTCATCTGATTGGCTATACAAGAGTTGGGGGGAGAGATTGGTTTCTTATTAAGGATTCTGCAAGAGCAGCAAGAAGGGGCAAGTTTAAAGGTTATCTTTTTTACAGAGAAGATTATGTTAAATTAAAAATGCTAACTATAATGCTACACAAAGATGCAGTAAAAGATATATTGGCAAGATTTAAAAAGTAGTCAATTTTAGATTGACTATTATGTAAAAATTTGATATAAAATATGCGGGCCTGTAGCTCAGTTGGCTAGAGCAGCCGGCTCATAACCGGCCGGTCACAGGTTCGAGTCCTGTCAGGCCCATTTATCAAGGAGAGAAAAATTGATCAGTCAAATCAGTGAGTTGATTAAGCTTCAAGATGTTGATAAGGAAATAATAAAGACCAAAAAAAAATTAAAAGAATTCCCGAAAATTTTAAAAGAAATTAATGACAAAATAGAAAAAAGCATACAAATAGTGGAAGAGGCCAAAGAAAAATTAAAGAAAAACCAGATATTAAGAGATAAATTGGAGCTTGAAGTTGAAGATTTAAAGGGAAAAATTGATAAGAAAAAAACAGAGCTTAATTCAATAAAGACGAACAAAGAATATACTGCTATGATTAGTGAAATTGAACTTTTGGAGAAGAAAAAGGAAGAGGCTGAGGAGAAAGTAATTGCTTCTTTACTTGAGACAGATGAAATTCAGGAAGAAATAAAAAAAGCGGAAGAGGAAAGAGCCAAAGTAAAAGGCGTTTATGAAAAAGAAAAAGAAGAAGTTATCCAAAAACAAAAAGATGTGGAAGTTTACTTAAAGGAGTTGGAAGAAAAAAGAAAAAAGATTGCTTCTGAAATAGATGAAGAATACCTTAAACTTTATGAAGATCTGGGAAAAACCAAAGGCGGCATTCCTTTGTCTAAGGTTGTTGATGGTTTTTGCTCCGAATGTTATATGAAAGTAAGGCCCCATGTAATAGTTGAATTGAAGAAAGGTAAGGATATAGTTACCTGTGAGAATTGCGGAAGAATTCTCTATCTTGAGGTAGAGGTAAAAGAATAGCTTAATCCAAAAGCATGGAAACAGAATCTTCAAGTTTTAAAATTTTTTCTCTCCTTGATTGTTCATTAAGGGAATTATAATAATTACTTTTTTTGAATAAAAAATATAACTCCTGAAAGGCTGAGAGAAAATTTCTGTTTTTTATGTTTTCTATTATTTTATAATTTTTTTCAGGATTAAAAGCCCCGGTAAGAGTTTCATCCTCGGGCCTTTCTATTTTTATCAGTGGATAATTATATTTATTGTTAATTTCTGATTTAAGAATGCCCCTTAAAACCAATCCTTTAAAATTTTTCTTTTTTACTTTTAAGTAAGAGGGCGTATATGGATAGGGTATAAGATAAGAGCTTGTTGGCAAAATTTCAAATAGTTTGAATTCCTTCACTAATTCCCACAGAATAAAAAACTCTTCAAAAAATTCATCCCATGTTGAATCTCTATCAAGAATTATCCAATAGTGATAGTTTAAAACTCCATTTTCTTCGAATAATTTTACAATTTCTTTGAAATTTTTTGAGGATAATTTTTGTTTTCCCAATCTTTTTCTTCTCTTTTCCGAAAAAGCATCTGTCCCCAGCCAGAGAAGGGGAGAGCTAACATATAATGATTTGTCTCCTATTATTTTAATTAGAGATTCTTTTATTTCTCCGTTTTTTTCTACAAAACTGCTTAATGATGTTTGAAACCCGTAAATTTTATAATTATTTTTTTTAATTGTATTTATAATCTCTTTTATTTTCTTATCAGCCAGAAGTATATCATCATCATTTATATTAATAAAAAAAGCAGAGGGTTCTTTTATTTTTTCTTTTTCTATTGTTTTTTTGTGTTTTTTTAATAATAAATCCAATCTTTGAGGAGATATAATCCTAAAATTTCTTCCGTGAACATGGGAACAAAAAATACAGGAGCGGGGGCATCCCCTTGAAAGGTTAAGCTCCAATCCTCTTTTGAGCATTCCCTTTTCTATTAAACTAAAATCTATTTCTATTGAGTTAATATTTGCTAATCTATTTGTTCTTTCTATATTTGATAGAATAAAATAATTATCATCATTATAAAAAAAACCTTCAAATTCGGAAGCTTTGTTGAATATTGAGAGCAGAGTATTTTTGTCTATATTAACAATAAATCTTAATAGTTTGCTTATTTTTTCCTCTGCCTCTCCTCTGTAAAGGAAATTAATAAAGTCAAAATGTGCGATTGCCGGAATAGGGGAGAGAGTTGGGAAAGGGCCTCCGATTCCGATAATTCCTTTGTATGTTTTTCTTAGTTCTTTTAAATAATTTAAAGCTTTTGGAATAAGATCATCAAAAAGTGTAAATCCCCAGATTTTGTTATTATTTTGGGGAATGGATGATATTTCAAGGTCAAGAATTGATAGTTTTGTTGGTATTTTTGATTTTAAAGTTTTACTTCCAAGATAGAGAATTGAAGAGGGATAAGGCATATCTTTCCATCTTGAGTCAAAAATAGAGGAAAAAAAGGAAAAAGTTATGCTTGGTTTCTCAGTGCACTGAAAAATTTTTTCTTTTGTTTTATCAAAGCTTTCATAGATTTCTCTTTTTACTAAGAAAATACCATTTGAAGTATTTAATTTTAACTGCTTCCCCTCTGACAAGGGAGGTTCTATTATCCCGCCTTTTAAGTTATCTTTGTTTAATTCTTTTATAATTTCAAGGTATTCTTCATTTTTTAATTTTATTTTTTTACTTTTTTTTATAACCCAGACTCCTCTGTAATCATACGGATTCGGTAATTGTGAGGGAATCTCTTTCATAAAATGTTTTTAATTTTAAATTAGTTAACCGATTTATTCTCTTCTATAACCTTTCTTATCTGTTCGAAAACATCGGAAAAGCTTTCAATTAAAGGTATTAATTCATACTCAATTATATCAGCTGCTTCCACATCATCTCTTCTTTGCTGGGCATTATTGAATGTTTCAAAAATTTTATTTAAATTTTGGAATTTTTCCGCAACAGTTGTTCCATCACTTAGTGTAAGTTTGTTTAGATCAAATTTGTAAAGATTGTGTAGGTTTATAAAAAGAGTAATAATTAACTTAATCCCTTCAAGTCCTCCGTTTATGGCTTGATTCTTTTTCTCTGTTTCCCCTGTTCTTAAAAATTCCGCTGCTCCGTTTAAGATTTTTATAAGATCCGGTATGAATTTTTTTACATTATCAATTCCGCTTTCCGCTATTTCTGAGATTTTTCTTGTTGTAATTTCTATTTTAGATATTTTATCAGGTGTTTTGTCAAATTGTGTTCCGGAAATAATAGATGTTATATCTTCCCCATCCGCAGTAATTTTTGCTATTCCTCGTAGGTGTTTCCCGGCTTCTGCGTAGATTGCTTGCAAAAGCTCATCCCACTTTTCCAAATTGCCATTGAATTGAAAAGGCTCCCCATCCAGATAAATTTCGGGCATAATACCTCCTTTATTTTGCTAATTTAAGGCTTTTCTTTCGTAATAAATATAGCTTTATATCTTCTGAAAAAGACAAAAGTGCCATGTATAAATAACCAAATTGGAATATTAAAAGGAAAGGTATTGTAAGATAGATTCCTTTCTGAATTGAAACTATGACTGTTATTGTAAAATATATTCCAAAGAGAAGCTCTATGAATGGAAGGTAACCCATTTTGGATTTGTATTTTTTATTTGTAATGTCTTCTCCTGATTTTTTCACCCCGTATTTAGGTGTTCTCACGAATTCTGAATCTTTGCTGTCAAACAATCCCTGCCAAACTGCTATTGCATTATTAACAGATAAGCCTATTCCTATTGCAGAAACAAATGGAAGGTACTTAATTTTTCTACTCCACTTTTTTAATACCTGCTTTTGAGCAAAAAAGTAGAAACTTGAAAATGAAAATGTTGCAAGTAAGAGAAATGGAATATCTATTAGAATCATTTGGTCCCAGTTGAGATTTCTTCTGATTATTACGGTTGGGAAAATGGCTATTGATAGGGGAATCATAAAAAGATAAGCTATATTTGCGCATAAATGAAAAAAAGCTTCCAATTTTATTTTTAATGGAAGATTTGATTTTATAATCCTGGGCATAAGTTTTTTACCTGTTTGGATAGCTCCTTTAGCCCAACGATGTTGTTGTGTTTTAAAAGCTTTTATGCTTACAGGAAGCTCTGCCGGTGAGATTAGATCAGGGATATAAACAAATTCCCAGCCTTTCATCTGAACCCTGTAACTTAGATCAAGATCCTCTGTTAGAGTATCATGCTGCCAGCCACCACCATCAATTATAGCCTGTTTCCTCCAGATCCCTCCGGTTCCGTTAAAATTAAAAAATCTTCCCGATCTGTTTCTTACTGTATGCTCAAGTACAAAATGTCCATCAAGAAGAATTGATTGAACCTCTGTGAGAAGAGAGTAGTTTCTGTTTATATGTCCCCATCTTATTTGGACCATACCTACTTTGGGGTCTGTAAAATAGTGTATGGTTTTCTTCAAAAATTCCGGTGGGGGAATAAAATCAGCATCAAATATTGCAAAGAATTCATACTTTGCAATATTCATCCCATTTTCAAGGGCACCTGCCTTATAGCCTTTTCGATCCTCTCTGTGAATATGTTTTATGTCGAATCCCTCTTTTTTATATCTTTCTACAACCTTCGCAACTAAATCTTTTGTTTCATCCGTGGAATCATCGAGGACTTGAATTTCTAATTTTTCTTTCGGATAATCAAATTTACATACCGCATCTATTAATCTTTCAGCAACATACATTTCATTGTAAAGCGGAAGTTGAACTGTAACTCCCGGAAGTTCTTTAAATTTACCTTTGGGTTCTTTCCTGTCATTACGGTGTTTCCAGTAAAGGTAGAGTAAATAGTATCTATGCGCACCAAATACAGATAAAATCAACAAGAGTATAAAATAAAAAACAAGTATTGCAATATCCATTAGCTAAGTATTTTAAACTTAATTAATGCTTTTGTCAATTTTTCTGCCTGTTTTATTGATATTTTGTGCTCTTTTCAGAAAACATATGTTAGCAAAATTACAAATAGAACTACAGGTACAAAGTATTTGATAAATATCTTCCACAAACCGGCAAGTTTAAACTTTTTTCCGTTTTTGGTAATTTCTTTTATAGCTTTATCTGCTCCCCACACATATCCAACAAATATAGTTATTAGGAAACCTCCTAAAAGAAGTGAGATATTTCCCCATAAAAGATCCATTATTGAAAGAAAATCTTTCTTAAAGATGGGAAGGTTTGAAAAAAAGTTTCCCTTTACATTTGCCAATATTGATGGAACTCCAAAAATAAAGGAGAGAACTCCTACTGCAATGGCCGCTTTTTTTCTCTTCCACTTTTTTTCATCTATTAGATAAGCAACAGGTACCTCCAGCAGAGAGATAGTTGATGTTAAAGCTGCTATTACCAGAAGTAAAAAGAAGAGGAAACCAAAAATAGCTCCCCCTGGAATTTTTGAAAAGACTACAGGAAGAACAATGAAAACCAGAGCCGGACCCTGCTGAGGACTCATTCCAGGAATTGTGAATAAAGTAGGAAAAATTACAAGACCTGCTATAATGGCAACAAATGTGTCCAATGAAACTACCCATAGAGCCGAGGATGGCAAATAATCTTCATCAGATATATAACTCCCATAAGTCATAATAGTTCCCATTCCAAGAGAGAGTGAAAAAAATGCCTGAGTGATTGCAAATAAAATAACCCTTGAATTTATTTTTGTGAAATCGGGTTTTAAGTAAAAGGCAAGTCCTTTTGAAGCTCCTTCAAAAAGTACAGCCCTTATTGAAAGATAAATAAGTATAATAAATAACATGGGCATTAGGATTTTTGTTAATTTCTCTATTCCCCCTTTTATTCCCAATGATACGACAAGTACAGTTATTAAGATAAAAAGAGAAAATAGAATAAGATTTAGTCCTATATTGGAAGAAAAGTGAACAAACATATTTTGAACAAACTCTTCGGTTAATTTATGGGAGAAATCTCCTCTTATAGACTTTACTGCATATCCGAGAGTCCATCCCGCAATAACTCCGTAGTAAGAGAGAATCATGACTGCCGTAAAAACTCCAAGGATCCCCACCAAAAACCATGGGCCCTTAGGCTTAATTTGTTTAAAAGCTCCGACAGGATTCTTTTTTGTCATCCTTCCCATTGAGACTTCTGCTAAAAAAACCACAAGTCCGATTAAGAAAACCGCTATTAAATAAACAAAAACAAAGGCTGCTCCACCATTCATTCCTGTTTGATAGGGAAATCGCCAGATATTTCCCAATCCAACAGCAGAACCAGCTGCTGCAAAAATAAAGGCTACCTTTGAGCCCCAGCCACCTCTTTCGTTTTTCATCTTTTTCTCCCGAAATTAATTTGTTCATAATTGTAAAATATTATTGTAATTTTTTCAAAAACTTTTTTTCTCCTAATTTTACTAAAGAGAAGATTATTGACAAATTCTCTCTCTTTAAGTAAGATATAGGACTTTAATTGGAGAATTCAGATGGGCCTTTCCCAGAGTTTTATTAAAAGAATGAAAAAAAAGTTGGAAAAAAGAAGAGAAGAAATTTTGGAAACATTGGAAGATCTTATTAAAAGGTCCAGTTCAGATAATGATATGGCAATGGATGAAGGGGATAAATCTCTTATTCATTACAGTCTTCACTATCTTTCCCAGCTTTCCGCAAGAGAGCTTAACACCTATAAGGCAATTGATGTAGCCCTTAAAAAAATTGAAAATGGGACTTACGGGGTGTGTGAGCACTGCGGGAAAGAGATAAATCCTAAGAGAATAGAAGCTATCCCTTGGGCCAAGTACTGTGTTGAATGTCAGGAAAAAATAGAAAAGGGCTATATCTGATAAAAAGGATTTTATCAACTCTTCTTAATCTTGTTTATCCTTCTTATTGTAAATTATGCGGAAAAAAGTTAAAATCAGAAGAGCGAATTGTTTGTGGTGATTGTATTGAAAAACTTAATCATTTCCGTTTTAGAGAGCCTTTAATTAAACTTGATGAGAACTCTGTTTTATATTCATTTTTTATTTTTGAGGACACTGTAAAAGATTTTATTCATCTTTTCAAATACTATGGTTATATCCCTGTAGGTAAAAAGATGGTTGAACTGGTGGAAGAAAAGTATGAACTCTCTTTTTTAAAAAATTATGATTATTATCTTCCCGTACCCCTTCATAAAAAAAGATTAAGAGATAGAGGGTTTAATCAGGCGGAGCTTATAGGTGAGTGGCTTTTTGAGAAGCGAAATGTTGAAAAATTGGCCTTTCTGGAAAGAATAAAAAGAGGGCTGCCCCAGGCTTCTTTGACAAAAGCGGAGAGAACCAGGAATATAAAAGGTAGTTTTGTTTTGAAAGATGCTTTGAAAAACAGGGAAGTTTTTAAGGGTAGAAATGTTTTGGTGATTGATGATATTCTAACAAGCGGAGCAACTTTTTTTGAAATAAGAAAAACGCTTACTCCTTTGGAATTCAATAGGATTGATATCCTGACTTTATCAACACCTCGTAAATCTTAAACTTTACTTATTTTCCTTTTTCTGTTATAAAATTCGATGAAAAAAACATTGCTTGTTTTTCTATTATTCAGTTTTTTTTCTTTATCTTTTTTTTATGGAAATGAAGGAAATGGTAATGAAAATTATCAGATTGATAATTTATTACTTTCTCTGCTTCCCGGTGGAAATTTCCTGAACTCTTCGTTTGAAAATTTTTTCCCGACAACTACTTTTTTGATAGAGGAAAGCAATGGTTTCTCTTTGCTGGATTTAAGCAAGGTATACTTTGAAGGGGAATCCCCATTAAATTTTAAATTTTACATTGAAGATTTTTATGCAAGCTCTACTCTGAATCCAGGCACAAATTCAATTTTGGCTCCTTTACTTAATATTTATGATTATCACTTGAGAACATCGGATAATTTAAAATCCGGCTTTGATTTGGATATAAGCAAAAATATTGATTTGAACAGATTCTATTTTTCGTCTGTTTATACTGATCTTGGCTCATTTCCTGATTTTGCAACATCTCTTATGAATAAACATCCTTCCACGAGGGATGATAAACTTTACTATACGAGAAGAAAACTACTTTCAAACAATATTATTGGATTTTCAAAAGACATTGATTTAAACAGCTCCAACCTTTTTGTTTCTTTTTCTTATGTTAATTTAAAAAGACAATTCAATGATTTCTCAAAAGAGAAAGATTCTGTTTTTAATGAAAGGGGGGAACTATTTTCCTTTCTCTCTCTTTATAAAAAATCCTTTGATAATTCTACTTTGAAAATTATTACAGCTTTAAACAAAAGATTCAGGGATCATCTGAATTCTGAGTTTGGAAGATTACCTTCGGAAACTTTTGGAAATAGCTATTTTTCTTTTTTAACAGGTTTTCTTTACAAGGGAGAAAATTATTTTATTAAAAATTCATTTCTATATGAGAGTGAAAACAGGACTCCTGATTTTTCTTACTATGAAAAGGATATGATGGATAATGATGGTGATGCAATTTATCTTTTTGATAGGTTTGGTAAATTTGGGGCTTTTACAATTTCGGTTGATGGGGAAAAGAGATTTGATATTAGTAAAAATTTTGATTTCTATTTTTTCTCTATAAATAGATTAACTTTTATTAAGGGAGATGAAGGAGATTATGGGAACTCTTTGCTTTTGTTTGGTGGAACTCCTTTGTATAATGTAGTATGGAGAGCCGGAGAGAAATATTCTAATACAAAGACTCAATTATTATTGGGGACTGCTTTTAATTATATAATAACGGATTTTTTAACCCTTCAAGGCAGACTGTATATTAAATCATCCCTTTTGGGGTTTGAAAACAGGGAAAATAATCTGGTTCTTAGCGGGGGGGCTTTTGACCTTAAAGCTATACTGTTTAAAGGGAAAAGGGCAGAGTTTTTAATTTATTATGGGCGGAAACCTCAGGATATAAACGAGACTCTAAACTTTTTTCTTGAGGCACGGAGACCCTCCGGAACCTTTTATGATTTAAAGGGAGAGACTATCTCATATACCGGCGGCTCTTACCATAGTGTTTCAAGTGATATAAAGACTCCGTACGAAAAAAGGTTTATTATTTCATCTATAATCAATTTATCAAAGGTTTTTAAATTAAAAATAAGAGGACTTTATGTTCAATTTCTTAATAATCTCTGGGTTAATTATGAAGATTATGATGGTTATTATAAAAGAGTAGATGGTTTTAACCTCTATTTCCCTAAAAAAGCCTCGTATTATAATTTTTCAAATTATGAATTTGATAAGAACCCGTTTTATGCTGAGTTTATGCTTCATCTTTTTGGTAGAAAAGAGAAAAAATGGTTTTTTTCATTTTCATTTATGGCGCATATGGGGATGGGATACACTGCTTTTGGAAATGGGCCGGTTTACAATGATATAGGTTATATTGATGAAAGTATGGCAAATCCAAACACATGGATAAATGGATATGGCAGAGTGGATGGGGATAGAGCTTTTGTCGGAAGAATACTGTTTGGAATCTATCTTACTAAAAATCTTAGTTTGGGAGCAAATATTAAGTACAGGGATGGTGAACCCTTTGCGTTTATAAAGTATTATATTGATAATGGAAGACTTGCTCTTTACTATCCTCACATACAGGCAGAGGATGAAAGAGGTGTAAAAGGGGGGCCTCGTGAGGATTGTATCTGGGATATGAGTTTTAAAATTAATTATTCTCTCGAATTTGGCAAAAGAAAAGCAAATGTTTTTATCTCCTTTTTTAATATTCTTGATGTTGGAGCAGAACTTTCGGAATATGTTTTTACTCCTGATAGAAGAGATGCTGTTGAGCTTCAAATACCGAGAAGTTTAAGATTTGGCCTGGAATATATCTTCTAACCCTCAAGTCATTTTTTTGCATAAAAAATTAAATTTTGTCAAAAAACAGACACCTCTTGGCAAAGAATCATTTTTTTACCATACTATTATAGTGGCACGCTTTTTGATACTTTTTTATGTGAATAATAGTGTGAGAGGTAAAAGATGAGTTTAATAAAGAGTGAAAGTTTAACGATACTTGAAAAATTTTTGGACTTGAGTCTTAAAAAACACAGTGTAATAGCATCAAATATTGCAAATGCTAATACTCCGAACTATAAAGCGAGGGAAATGGATTTTGAAGAGGCTTTCAAACAAGCTCTCGGAGAGGGAGAAGACGGAGTTTCCTTAAAAACCACAAATCCCAAGCACCTTTCTGATGCCAATTCAGTGGAAAATCTTTCACCTGCGGTGGAAATTTCTTCCGCTCCTGCAAGACCCGATGGTAATAATGTAAACATGGAAAAGGAGATGGTAAAATTAACGGAAAATAATATCACTTATAACCTTGGGGTCCAGTTGATTAGTAAACGGCTTAAGGAAATAAGGCTTGCGATAACTTCGGATAGGAGGTAAAAATGAGCGGACACTTTACTATTTTTGATATAGCTGCTTCCGGTCTTTCGGCTGAGTTGAAGAGAATTCAAGTTATTTCAACTAACATAGCAAATGTAAATTCAACCAGAACCCCGGAGGGAGGACCTTACCGAAGAAAGGATGTAATCTTTGAGGCAACAAATATAGATAAAGATAGTTTTGAAAATATTCTAAACTCTGCTGTTTCAGAAGAGGATGCCGTTGGGGTTGAAGTAAAGGAGATCTACAATGACCCTTCCCCTTTTATTAAAAAGTATGATCCTCAACACCCTGATGCTGACCAGAATGGATATGTTTCATATCCCAATGTTAATGTTGTAACAGAGATGGTAAATTTAATGAATGCATCAAGAAGTTATGGTGCAAATGTAACTGTAATACAATCGCTTAAAAATATGATATCAAAAGCATTTGATATCGGGAGGTAATTATGTCAGATCCTAAAATAACGGATTATTCTAAGATTATTCAACAAATAGAGAAGGGGATTTCCATTGACAAGGCACAAAAAGCTGATAAGGATAAAGAAGGTAATTTTGCAAACCTTCTAAAAGAGGCTATAAATGAAGTTTCAAAGGTTGAAAAAAATGCTGATGAAGAGATAAAAAAGGTAGTTACCGGGGAAGAGAAAAACATTCACAAAACATTGATAGCGGTTGAAAAAGCAGATCTTTCTTTTCAACTTATGATGGAAATAAAAAATAAGTTAATGGATGCATATAATGAATTAATGAGAACAAGGATATAGGGTGAAAAATGCCAAACATACTAACTCAAATAAGAAGCCTGTTTAGTAATTTATCAACATCTCAAAAAATATTTTTTGTTGCTGTTGTTTTGATTGTTTTCGGGGGGCTTGTTGGGCTTGTTATGTGGGCAAACACTCCTGAGTATGCTGTACTTTACTCTAACATCAGTGATGAGGATGCTTCTTTGATTATACAGAAGCTAAAGGATATGAAGGTAAAATATAAATTAAGCGGAAATGTCATTAAGGTTCCTCAGAATAAGGTAAATGAACTGAGAATAAACCTTGCTGCAATGGGATTACCCAAAGGAGGAGGAGTTGGGTTTGAAGTTTTTGATAAATCAAAGCTCGGAATGACGGAATTTATGGAAAAAATAAATTATTTGAGAGCCCTTGAAGGGGAGCTTAGTAGAACCATATCATCCATTAAAGAGGTAAAATCTGCTAAAGTTCACCTTGTCCTGCCAAAGAGATCAGTTTTTTTGGAAGAGAGAGAGCCTGCCAAAGCTTCTATAGTTCTAAATGTGTACCCGGGCGCAGCGCTTTCAAAATCCACAATAGGGGCAATAGTTCATTTAGTCTCTTCAGCTGTTGAAGGCTTATCTCCTCAGAATGTAACTATAGTGGATGTTTACGGAAGACTGCTTGCTTCCTCTGAAACGGAAAGTGAGGATGCAAAGTTAAATTCCAGACAACTTGAAATTAAGGAAAAGGTTGGAAGAGAGATGGCAAAAAGAATAGTTGCTCTTCTTGAACCGATTGTTGGAATCGGCAAGGTTAGGGCAAGTGTTGTTGCTGATCTTGATTTTACAAAAAAGGAAAAGGTGGATGAGATATATGACCCCAATGTGCAGATTGAGAGAAGTGAGAAGAGCGAAATTCAAAAAACAACCGAAGGGACTCAGGGTGGAACACCGGGGGTTGGCTCCAATGTTGCTGGTAATACGACACAAACAGCCGGGGGTACAACAAAAACAAGTGAAATAAAAAAAGAGGTAAAAAATTATGAGATAAATAAAACAGTTTTAAAAACAGTCTTTCCTTCCGGAGAAATTAAAAGATTATCTGTCTCTGTTCTTGTTGATGATGCTGTGAAAATTGAAAAAAAAGGAAAGGAAATCATTGAAAAAAAAGTTCCCCGAACTCCCCAGGAACTTGATAAAATAAAAAAGTTAGTTGCTGCTGCTGTAGGGATTGATGAGAAGAGAGGAGATTTGCTTGAGGTCGCAAATCTTTCTTTTGATGAGACATATAAGATAGAATCCGAAAGATATATGAAAGCTCAGGAGAGTAAAAAGTTTATGGCTACTGCCATTAAATATGGAGTTATTTTGATTCTTGCCCTTGCTCTTATATTTTTGATTCTAAAACCAATGATGAAAAAGGTTACAGTTGCTATAGAAAAGGGCAAGGCGCTTCCGGAAGGTGGGATTACTGTTGGTGAGATAGAGGGAAAAGAGATGCCTCCTCAATTGGGTGAAGCTGAGGAAAGAGAGCAGCTTGAAAAAGAAATTGAAAGCCAGTATAAGCCACCAAAGGAAGCAAAAAAGATTGAAATTATCAGGGAAAAGCTTCAACAGTTTGCAAGTGAAAATACGGATGATCTTGTAGCTATTATCAGAAGTATGCTTCTGGAGGAATAATGGGAAAGTTAAAATATGAAAATCTTACAAATTTGCAAAAAATTGCTATTTTAATGGTTATTTTGGGAGATGAGATAACATCCAAGGTTTTTAGTAGATTGGATGAAGAGGAAATAGCGGATATAAGCAGGGAAATTACCCTTTTGGGTCCCATTCCCGCTGAAGTATCTGAGAGAATAATGGAGGAGTTTTACAATATGGCAATCGCAAAGCAGTATATTGCCATAGGTGGGATTGAATATGCGAAAAGTGTTTTGATAAAGGCACTGGGTCCTGATCAGGCAAGGAAAATAATAGATAGATTGGTGAAACTTCTCGAAAAATCCGTGGGATTTGCCTCTCTTGAAAAAGTCAATCCCCAGCAAATATCAAAATTTATCCAGAATGAGCATCCGCAAACAATAGCTCTCATCCTTGCTCACCTTTCGGCATCAAGGGCAGCAGAGCTACTTGAATCTTTACCCGAAGATATTAGAGCTGAGATAGCTATAAGGATGGCAAATCTTGAGGAGATATCTCCGGATATAGTGAAAAAAATATCTTCTGTATTAGATCAAAGGCTTCAGTCGCTTGGCTCATATAAACTTGAAGAATACGGAGGAGTGAAGGCTGTAGCAGATCTTCTTAATAGAATGGAAAGAAGAGTTGCAAAACAAATTCTTGAGCAGATAGAGGTTAAAAATCCTGAACTTGCTGTTCAGGTTAGAGATATGATGTTTGTTTTTGAAGATATACTTTTAATAGATGATCATGGTGTTGCTGAAATCTTAAAGAGAGTTGATAAAAAAAGCCTTGCAATTGCACTTAAAGGGGCTTCTGATGAGCTTAAGGAAAAATTCTTCAGAAATATGTCTCAAAGGGCTGTTGAGATGTTAAAGGAAGAAATGGAGTACATGGGACCGATAAGAGTTAAGGATGTTGAAAAAGCTCAGCATGAGATAGTTGAGGTTGTAAGAGAGCTTGAAGAGGAAGGAGTTGTTTCCATTGGAGGAGGTGGTGGTGAAGAGTATATTGTATAAAGTTATTAAAAAAGAAGAACAGGATAAGTTTAAAATAGAAGACTTTTCCTTTGAGAATTTTGTTAAAGAGCAGTTAAAGAAAAGCGATGAAGAGGAAAGGAATGTTAAAGAGGACTCTATAAAGAAAAAAATGGAGGTTGAAAGGGATGGTGGAGAGAGTGTTGAGAAATTTAGTGCTGGACCTGTAGTGAGTGAGCATGAAAAACAGGAGCTTTTAAAAAAAGCATATGAAGAGGGTAAGGAAAAAGGATACAGGGAGGGTTTTGAAAAGGGAATGAAAGAAGCGGAAGATAAAATAAAAAGTCTGATTGAGGAATACAAAAAAAGCTTGAGTTCACTTAATAGTTTAAGAGAAAAGATATACGAAGAAGCTCAAAGTGAAATGATTTTGATAGTTAAAGAGGCTCTTAAAAAAATAGTTGCTGCTGAAATCAAAAGTAGTGAAGAGTTTATCTTAAATGTTATAAAGGAAACCATAAAAAATGTTGTGGAAACAAAAAAGATAGTAATAAAAGTTAGCCCTGAAGATTACAGATATCTTACGGAGAACAGGGATAAGGTTGACTCTTCTCTTTCAGGTAAGGAGATTGAGCTTGTTGAAGATCCTGCTATTACGCGGGGTGGATGCATTATTCAAACCGATATGGGAGAAATTGATTCAACTGTTGAAACAAAACTTGAAGAAGTTTTGAATATCTTGGAAGAGAAAAATGAGTGAAGGGGCATCTTTGATTGATAGGATAAGATTGAGCTCTCCTTACCGTTTTTACGGGAAAGTGGTGAGAGTGGCCGGTGTTATGGTTGAAAGCGAAGGTCCGCAATCTTCGGTAGGGGAACTTTTGGAAATAAAAACTACTACTGGTAGAAACCTTATTGCTGAAGTTGTTGGTTTTAGGGAAAATAATATAATATCAATGCCTCTGGATGAAATGACAGGCATTGGGGTGGGTGACAAAGTCATAGCGACCAGAAGATACCCGAAAATTAAAGTGGGAGAAAAGCTTTTGGGAAGGGTTATTGATTCTTTGGGAAATCCTATGGATGACAAAGGGAAAATTCCCAGTGAAGATTATTATCCAATATATAGGAGAGCTCCGAAAGCATTGAAAAGAGAGATTATAAGAGAAAAAGTTGAAACGGGCGTACGGGCCATAGATGGGTTTACAACAATAGGAATGGGGCAAAGAATAGGAATTTTTGCAGGTTCAGGAGTTGGTAAAAGTACTCTTTTGGGTATGATTGCAAGAAATACTTCGGCTGATATTAATGTGATTATATTGGTTGGTGAGAGAGGAAGGGAGGTAAAGGAATTTATAGAAAGAGATCTTGGAACAGGGATAAAAAGATCGGTAGTGATTGTTGCAACCTCGGATGAGCCTCCCCTTTTAAAATTGAGAGCTGCATATGCCGGGACAGCTATTGCAGAGTACTTTATGGAAAAGGGATATAATGTTTTAATAATGCTTGATTCACTTACCAGATTTGCCTATGCTCAGAGGGAAATAGGTCTTGCTACCGGAGAACCTCCTTCGACAAAGGGTTATACTCCCTCTGTTTTTTCTGCTTTACCACGCCTTTTAGAAAGAGCTGGAAACTTTGAGAACAAAGGGAGTATTACCGGTATTTATACTGTTCTGGTTGAAGCTGATGATATTACAGAACCAGTTGCGGATATAAGCAGGTCCATTCTTGACGGACACATAGTTCTTGACAGAAGGCTTGCCAATAGAAATCACTATCCTGCGATAGATATCCTTCAAAGTGTGAGCAGAGTTATGAATTCGGTTGTTGAGGAGGAGCACATAAATTATGCAGGCAGAGTTAGGGAACTTTTATCCGCTTACAATGATGCGGAGGATCTCATTAATATAGGAGCTTATGTAAGGGGGAGTAACCCTCTTATTGATGAGGCCCTGGAAAGAATAAAATCCATAAATGCATTCTTAAGACAGAAAGTTGACGAAAGCTCAAGCTATGATGAGACTTTACGGAAGTTAAAGGAGATATTTAAAGATGAAGAGGTTTAAGTTTTCCCTTGATACTCTCCTGAAATACAGAATTAATATGGAAAAACAGAAAAAAGAAGAGTGGGCTAAGGCGAAGATGGAAAGAGTTAAGGCAGAGGAGAGACTTGAGCAAATTTACAGGGAGGAGCGGGAGAGAAGAGAGTATCTTGAAAGTTTAATGGAGGGAGAACTTGATTTGAGAATTTTTCAGCTTGTTCAAAGATACATAGGTCAGTTGATAAGACTTGAAAAAGTTCAGGCGAAGATTGTGGAAGAGAAAAAAAAGATAGAATCTGAAAAACTTGAAGAATGGATAGAGGCTCGAAAAGCAAAAAAGGTTCTGGAAAATTACAGGGAAAAGAAATGGAAAGAGTATCTTTATGAAATTGATAAAGAGGAACAGAAGATGGTTGATGATCTTTTTTTAAACTCCAAGAGGTTTGCCAATGAAAACTGATTGCAGGATAAAGGTTTTAAAAGCGATGTTTATTTTTGCCCTTTTATTTTTTATCTTTCCTTTGAATTCGCAAAAAAATCAAGGAATAAATGGATCAACTGACATTGATAAAATAATAAAAGAGATAAAGAGTGAAAAAGAGTATTATTTGAGATGGTCAAAAATTTTAAAAAATAAAGAGGATGCTTTAAAACAGTGGGAAAACGAACTTGAAAGAAAGGCAAAAGAACTGGAGAAGGAAAGAAAAAAGCTTAATGAGGAGTGGAAACAATTAGCCGAGGCGAGAAAAGCCAAAAAGGTTGATGTGAGAATTAAGAAAATCCTTGAAACAGTTGAGCCTCAAGCGGCAATTGATAGTATTGTTCACTATTATAACACTGATAAAAAGATGTTTTATTCCATTGGTTTAAGTATCCTTACGATGAAAAAGGGAGTGAGAGTAAATATTCTACAAGGACTTTCAACTGCTCATAAACAGATTTTTATAGATTTAATAGATTTTTTAGCAAAACAGGCAGGATATAAAGAGAAAATGAAAGAATTAAAAAAGATAGGAGGTGGAGGAAATGGATAATCAGGTGATTCTTAACAATGGGGATTTTATTCAGAAAGGAATCGTTAATTCCAATGATATTAAAGGAAAGAAAAGCTTGAAAAAAAATGGGAAAGAGATAAAAAAAGGGAAAGGGATAAGAGAAGATAAAGGAAGTAAAAAGAATGGAAAACTTGAAAAGGATGAAAAGAATTTTCTCGCCCTTCTTGTTCATCATTATCTTAAAAAAGAGACAATAAGTAAGGGGAAGAAGAGCGAAAAAGTGAAGAAAATAAAGAATGATATTGAAAAGAAAATTGGAGAGAGTAAAGTAAGAGTTAAAAAAGAGAATTTAAAAGGAAAAGAGATTAAGAAAGCTGAAAATAGTGAGGTAGCTCTTAAGCTTGTTAAAGGGAGAGGTAAAAAAGTTAAAGCGGATGTGGAAAAAATAGCTGTTGATAAAATAATGGGAGAAAAAAATGTGAAAAAGACTAAAAAGAAAGCCGGAAGTAAAAGAGAGGTAAAGGAGCTTGATAATATAAAGAGTGAAGAGAAGGTGGTTTCCAAAAAGAAGCTTGATCCTGAAAAAGCAAAAGTAGCAAAGGTAGAAGAGATAAAAATCTCTTCCGAAACAAGGGAGATTAAATTTGAAAATTTTAAAATAAACAAACCAAAAACCGAAGGTACAAAGATAAATAGGGCTAATTTGGTTGAAGAAGTTGCTAAAATAATTCAGAATACAACACCCAAGGGAAACAGAATTTTTAGAATCCATCTTGAGCCTCCGGAGTTAGGGAAGATTTATATTCAGCTTTCTTTCAGTAATGATAAAAAGATGGATATGAAAATTTATGTCCAGAAGCCGGAAGTTCAACACTATCTGAATTCAGGTATTGAAACACTTAAAACAAATATTGAAAATCTCGGTTTAAAATTTGATTTGCCCATTATCCAGACTTTAAGTGAGTTTAACTCCGGTGAAAAAGGGGATGGAAATGGAAAGGAAGAGGGAAATCAAAAGAAAATAAAATTTAAACTATATACTGAAGGAAAAGAAAGCCCTGAATACTATGAGGAATATATCGGAGTTATGGATTATTTAAGCGGAAGAGTTGATATTAAAGCCTGATGTTTTAATCTAACAGGGAAAACATTTTCACATAATATTTAGGGGTAAGCTCTTCACCTGTGGCTTTTAATATTAATTTATCCCATCTGTATTTTGCTCCCTCTTTAAAAATATTATCTATGAGGAATTTTCCTATCTTTTTCTCACCATAGTAGGTGACAAAAGTTTTGTCTCTTTCTTTGTAAATTTTTGAAACAATATAGTTGTTTAATTGAGAAGCCAATATTTCTCCGAGCATATAATTATGATAATAAACCGGATCAGAGATAATGTGTATCTTTGCAGCATAATCCGGTTTGTTCCTTCCTTCCGGCTTTTTGATGAATTGATATTTTTCTTTGAGTTTCCACCATAGTTCATTGAGATCTTGATCCGGATTATAGTAAAGCTCCCTTTCAAATCTCATCATTACCTGTGCCCATCTTGAGAAAATAAGCTGAGATTCAAAAAATTCTTTTATAAGAGCTATCTTTATTTTGTTGATTTCATCTTCATTAATATTCAAGGCTTTTTGTAGCCAGTATGGGTTTTTTGCTAATCTTCCAAAAAGCATTGCAAT
The DNA here is from genome assembly GCA_027067555.1 of Candidatus Aminicenantota bacterium. GTDB lineage: Bacteria > Acidobacteriota > Aminicenantia > JAMOAD01 > JAMOAD01 > JALXDT01. The sequence continues at coordinate 42,541 of JAMOVU010000172.1, forward strand.
TGCTTCTGTTACAAAAATATGTGCTTCTTCTCTTAAGAAATAGGGTAGCTTTTTGTCAATATACTTTGAATATGCTGCATGGCCAAATTCATGAAGCGTGGTTTCAAGCCATTGACTATTATCTTTTATATTCATCAATACCCTGACATCTCCGGACCTTCCAATCATTATCTCAAAAGCATGGGGGTTCTTTCCTTTTTTTTCGTAAAAATCACTTCTCTTTATTACATCCGAAAGATCTATTCCTATGCTTTTATAAAAATTATCCGCTATTTTAATTATATCTTTTCCTTTTACAAAAGAGTCAATGTTTGTTTCATTAATGGAAATACCCTCTTGAAAGTATGGGTCTTCGTAGTGCCAGGGCATAAGTTCATCAGGAGAGATTCCGTATCTTTGAGATAGTTTAAAATCTATTTCTGATTTTATTTTTTTAAAAGGTTCTTCAGTGTTTTTTGCCAGATTATCAAAAATCTCAAGAATATCCTCCTCTGTTTGCTCTGAAAGTTCAAGAGACATTACATAATAATTTTTAAAACCCAGTATACGGGCAGCTTTGTTTCTGAGTTTGACCAATTTGAGAAAATCTTTGGAAAGAAGCTCTCCCACACTTTTTGATGCTTCCCAATACTTTCTTCTCTCTTCGGAATTCTTTGATTTTTTTAAAATTTCCGATATTTCATTGGCACTTACCTCTTTCCCATCTACCTTTCCACGATAAGTGGAAAATTCTTTTTCTAACTTTGTCTCTAAAATTATTATTTCATCTCTTAAATCTTTTGGAATTTGATTTCTTTTAAAGTTTAAAAGGAGTAATTCTATCTCTCTTTTTAATTCAGGTTCTGTTATTTTCCCGCTGTCATAGATTTCTTTTAGTTTTTCATACTCATTCTTGTCAGAATAAATATCAGCAATTTTTTTATTTAATTCTTCATATTTTCTAAAATATTCATCTTTGCCTGTTACCATTGCATTCCAGTAAGAGAGACTCGTGTCCCTTTCAATTTTTTTGATTTTTTTTTCTATGGAATGCACCAGCTCTTCTCCCTTTTTATCATAATCAGTTTTTCCGCATGATAAATTGCCCATTATTAAACCTCCGATTAAAATCAGAGATAAAAAATTCCAGGGTTTCATATTAAGTATTTTTTCCTATTGCTTCAAGGAGAGAATCCAAAAAATTATGTAATTCTTTAAGGGTTGAATCATTCATTACAAAAAAATCAGCTTCTCCCATACAGGCACCGACCTGTTGGCCGTCGGGGGGCTCATCTATTCCCCATTCTCTCATAAGTTTTTTCTCTATTTCTTCTTCTGACAAGGGATCAGAGCTTCTTTTTCTATTCTTTACTCTCTCAATCAAGGTCTCTTTTGGTGCAGCAACAGCAAGGAGAAAAAAGTTTTCCATTTTTCTTAACTCTTCTATTTCTGCCGGATTTCTGATTCCATCTATCACCCAATTTAACTCTTTATCTCCATTTTCTATTTTTTCCCTAACTCTTTTACCAAAAACTCCAGCTCCCTCTTCTTTTCTAAGGCTGTTTCCAATCATCATAAGATTATCCCTTGTCTCTTCAAGATCTCTTTTTCTGAGCTCTTCTCTTACCATATCCGAAAGGGAAATATATTTGAAACCCTTTGATTTTAGGTATTTTGAAACTTCTCCCTTCCCTGAAGCGAGAGGACCTGTTAAACCTATCTTTATTCCTTTCATTATTTACCTGGACACTGTTTTACGATTTTTTCAGGGAGATTTTTATTTCCGTAAGCTTTGTCAAAGTGTTTGCTAAAATCTTCTGCTAATTTGTTAGCTCTTCTTTCAAACTCATCTTTATCCTTCCATGTAAGTTTGGGGTCAAGAATTTCAGAAGGAACATCTCCTATGCATTTTTTTGGTATGTTAATGTGGAATCTTTTATCTTCATAGTATTCTATATCTCTTAATTTCCCGGTTACGGCTGCTTCAACTATCTTTCTTGTGATATTTATGTCAAACCTTTTTCCCACTCCATATGGACCTCCTGTCCATCCTGTGTTTATGAGATACACATCTGTGTTGTGTTTTCTCATCTTTTCCCCTAACATTTCCGCATAATCATTGGGATTTCTTGGCATAAAAGGTTCGCCGAAAAATCTTGAGAATGTTGATACTGGATCAACTATTCCTGTTTCTGTCCCGGCAAGTTTACTTGTATAGCCCATTAAAAACCAGAGCATAGCTTGCTCTTCATTTAATTTTGCCACAGGTGGAAGCACTCCATTTGCATCTGCAGTCAGGAAAATTATTGTTTTGGGATGTCCTGATGTGGAGGACATTTTAATATTTGAAAGATAGACAAGAGGATATGATGATCTTGAATTTTCTGTGAGCCGCGCATCATAAAAGTCAAATTCTCCATTTGGATAAATCATAGCATTTTCTACTATTGCTCCATGATTAAGATAATCATCTTTATGCATCACTGCATTGTAAATCTCCGGCTCCTTTTCTGCGCTCAATCTTATCATTTTTGCATAGCAGCCATTTTCAAAATTGGCAATTCCATCATCACTCCATCCATGCTCATCATCGCCCAAAAGCGCCCTTGAAGGATCAGCTGAAAGTGTGGTTTTACCTGTACCTGAAAGTCCTAAAAATAGAGCAGAGCTTCCATCTTTTCCTTCATTTGCAGATGCATGTAGAGGTAGAATACCATTCTCGGGTAAATAATAGTTCATAACTGTAAACATGAGTTTTTTCACTGAGCCAAGATAAGCTGAGCCAATAACTATTCCTGCCCTTCTGTCATAATCTATTGCTATTGCCATATTTGTTGTTTTACCATCAGGTAATTTTCTCAGCCTTCCTTCGTATCTCTCTCTTTTCAATTTATCATAAGGTAAGACGAAAAGTGTGAAAGGCTTATCGTAAAAAATACTTTTTGAGATATCTTCAGGCACAGGTCTGAACATATTGTCCGTAAAGAGAGCCGTAAGAGCTTTGTCTGTTATTGTTTTTACGGGCAAAGCATACTTGCTGTCAGCCCCTATTACTCTATTAGTTACAAAAATTTCATTTTTATTTTTTAATAAGGCCAATGCATCTTCAAGAAGCATATCAAAGGTATCTTCTGAAATTGGAATATTGTAAGGGGAATCCCAATCTATATTACCCTCACTTTCCTTTCTTTTTACGGTAACTGTATCTTTGGGACTTCTTCCGGTTGACTCGGGTGGAGTCCAGGTAGCAAGAGCTCCATTTTTACTGACTACTGCTTCCTTTTTTTCAACACTTGCTTTAATTAATTCTTTTCTGGATAAATCCTCTTTTACATTTTTATGGCTCTTTAAAAGATTTAGAGCCATATCTTTTATTTCCATATCAGACCTCCTCCAAAAAAATAATAAATTATAGGGATTATAAAATAAAAAAAATTAATTATCAAACATATTATAGTTTTATTTTTATTTTAAATTTATTATAATTTAATCCCTTTTACTGCAAAGTTCGTTTCAGCAAAAAGGTGTTTGTTAATGAGATCGATATTGTAATTTATTATTGGGTTATCAGTTTCTTTTAATTTTATATCCGGTGGTTGAGAAAATATTATTTCAACTTCAGAAAAACCGCTTTTTTCAAAGAGAAATCTCATAAGTTCCGGATGGACAGCAAATCTGTGGGTGGGGTCAAGTAAAAAAATTTGAGAAAATGAAAACCATGAGAGAGGATTAATTGTTTCTAAAATTAGAACCCCTCCTTTTTTTAATTTTTTTAATGCAATGGAGATGAGTTCCTTTACTATCGAGAAATCAAGATGTTCTATTACCTGAGAGGAGAATATTCCATCAAATGACTCATCCTCTTTCTTTTTTAAGAAGTCAATAAGATCTCCGTGAAAAACTTTCAAACCTTTTCTTTTTGCAATTTTTAACATTCCTTCGTCAATATCAACTCCAATACCAAATCTACCTGTACTTTCAACGAGTTCCAAAAATTCTCCTCTTCCGCAACCAAGGTCAAGGATCAGTCCTTTTTCAGGGAAAAGATTAAGATAATTCTCAAAAGAGCTTTTTACATCTTCCTCTTTTCTGAATCTTCTTTCAAAAGATGGGTATCCTGCGAGTTCTATGATTGATTTGATTTCTTTTTGCTCTTCCTCTGTAAGATTTTCTTTCCCCTTTTTAAGCTTGTCAAGGATTTCTCCTATTTCATTGAATTCTAAAAGAAGGGTTCTAACATCATTATAAATTGATGAAAGTCTATCCAGCTGCCATATTATGCTTTTAAAGTGTAATGTTGAATGATTATTAGAAAGAGCATCCCATTTTTTATCTTTTATATCTGTTAGTTTTAATAAAAGTTCTTCTTTTTCTTTAAAAAGTTGAATAATGGCTGGAATTGAAAAAAACGCCTTTATCCCTTTAAATTTTTCTAATTCTTTATCTATCTCTTTTATCTTCTTCTCTAATTCTCTTTCTTCTTTCTCAAGGCCTTCTATGTATCTTTGCATTAATCCTCAAGTTTTTTGTCCTCTTTTTTCTCCTCAGTACTATCCTTTTTCATCTCTTCTTTAAAACTCTTTATACCCTTTCCAAGACCCCTGAAAACCTCAGGTATTTTGTTAGCTCCAAAAAGAAGAACGATTATAAAAGCGATTAACAATAATTCCGGTAAACCTAATGATCCAAACATCTTAACCTCCAAAAAAATTATATACCAAATACTTTTCAAGAGCAAGAAAAAGCTTTTTCCTACCTTTCATATTTGACAATAAAGTAGAAGAGGGGGTTCCTTTTAAGTTTAGCTTCTATCTTGTAAAATCTCCCTTTTCCTTCCAAAGAGAAGTTCTTTTGAAGTTCACCATACTTTATTTTAACATTTCTATCATCCCCTCTGTTTATTCTATTTTTTAGGGCAAATCCTTTGAAATCAATCGAAAGTTCTTTTCCATTAAATTTGGCCTCTTTAAGAATAATAATATCTTTTTCCTTTAGCTTTAAAATCTCTCCTGCAGGAATTTTTTTCTCCTCTCCATTAATCTTTATAATAAACCGGGGAATCTTTTTTGAAGGATAAATTTTAAAACTTGTTATTTTATGATAATCGTGTCTTATGAGAACTGTTGTTTTTTTCGTGATAAGATATCTTTTGTTTCTGTCATTTTCACCTCCCCAACCGAGGATATCAGCAGCCCAACCAAATTTTCTGCTTCCGTGAATACTTTTGAGGGTAATTGTTTCATCTTGTTTTAATAGCAAAACAGATTTTTCAGGAACTATGAATTCCTTTCCCTCTTTATTAAAAATTTTTACATAATAGAAAACCGGTTTTTTTAGGTTAGGTCTAATCTTGTTTTCTGGAATTATTCCAAAAACTTTAAAAAGTTCGTTTAATACTAAGAGGTGATATTTTACCTTTAATTCGTCTGATTTAATATTTTTGGATGTTTCAACCCCAAAAGCAGGGATCCCGTAAACTTTATAAGCATAGAAAGTTGCCGTGAATTTCATTTGCTCAAGATTCTTTTCCTTGTGGGTTTTTTCTGTTTCTGTATTCCAGAAAGCAAAGAGGTGATTCGGGTTCTTTATCTTTTTATTCACTTTCTCAACAACCTCTTTCCCTATTTTTTCAAGGTCTATCTCTTTTTTTGTTTTTTTTGAGATAACCTTTGCTGCATCCACAATTATGCATTGTCCGAAATTTTTATGATACTTTCTATGAAATCCCCAGGCATCGTGAAGGTTTATGAAAATATCTGCTTGTGCCATAAGTTTTTTAAGAATCTTAACTATTCTTGTATCAGGGTCTTTCTTTTTTGATTTCCAGTTTTTAAATTTTCTGTTCATATCTCCAAAATAACCGCGAACATTTTTCATTATGGAATAAAAATTAACCCTTGGAACGATTATCACAGTACCCTTTTTTAGTTTTAATTCGGTTAGCTTTTCGGCTGTAAGGTATGCTCCGGGTTCATTACCATGAATTCCTCCGAAAATCAGCATAACAGGAGATTTATCCTTTTCCGCCTCTATCTTTACTACAGGAAATTGAAAATCAGTGCTAATGAGAAACATTTTTTCATAGTAAAGAGTGGAGAAGGAAAAAGAATGAAAAAAGATTAAAAGCAGAGTGAAAATGAAAATTCTTTTCATAGGTTTATTCTTTCTGAATAAACTAAGACTCCTGTCAAATCATAAATTTCCACTGAGACTGCTTTGGGGAAAAAGTTTTTCCCGTATTTAAAGCTTAGTTTTATATTTTTGCTTTTTAAAATTTTGAAAAATTTTCCCTGTTTTTTTGGATTAAACTTTATTTTTTCATCAAAATATTTTACTCTGTTTCTCAGAAAAGCAAAGCCTGAATTATCTTCATTTAGGATTTTAACGAGAAGGTATCCTGCTGTTGGGGTGGTAAGTCCATTTGTTATTCTAAAGCTTAGTTTAAAGTTTGCGTTGAGAGGATCATTTTCCCAGGAGAAATTTTCTATTTTTAAAATCTTTTTCCCTTTAATTACAATTTTCTTATCTTCCCATTTTTTGTTAGCAAGGGCTTTTTCCCTTATGATTTTCCATGAATTTTCCTCTTTTATCCAGTAAAGTCTCTTTATTCCTCTGAATTTCATCCTATCAGATCTGTATTTTTGATAAAATGCTGTTACAACATATTTATCTGTTTTGAAAATTTCAAGATCTTCAATATCTATTTTTATAAATTTGTATATTTTGTTGAGTCTATCTTTAAAATTTTTATAGGCATAATAATCCATATTTCCATTTCTGAACTTTTTAGAGTAGAATCTTATATATCTGTCTATATCTCTACTTTCCCATCCTTTTTTCCATGAGTAAACCAAATCTTTAAAAAAATCTCTCATCTCTCTAACTTTGTTAACTTTTAGAAATCTGATTTCTTCCACATTAATAATCGGTGTTTTTTCAAGAATAATAAGTGGGGAAACCTTAATGAGATCTGCATTTCTCATAGCAACGCAACCTTTTGTGGAAAATGGAGTGAGTGGTTTGAATGGGTCTTCTGTACCATGAAGCCAGATACCTGAGCCGCTTTTTCCCTCATAAAGGTCAAAAGGATTGGGATAATTCATTACAAAGGCTCTAATCCCGTAAAGAGGCGGGAGCTTTTTCCCTTCTAAAATTTTTGTAAAAAAATAAACACCTTCAGGGGTTTTTTCATCCCCTTCATTTATCTTGTCTCCATTATTTTTCCCTGTCGTTATTGTGAAAATCATTATAGGGTCAATATCCTCACCTCTGTAAACATACATTTTCTGACTCTTTTTCTCAACTAAAAAAGCATAATTTGTTTTACTCAAAAGAAGAATATTGTCAGGGTATAAATTCTCCCTATATGAAAAAGAAAAAGATGTGCTTATTATCAAAAGCACTGTTAAAAGATTAAATTGTTTGAAGAAACTCTTCATAACCTTTTTCGATTGCCTCCTTTTGAAGTTTTAAGATTTTTTCAATTCCCTTTTCAGCAAGTAGAATTAAATCATAGAGCTCTCTCATTGTAAAAGCTCTTTTTTCTCCTGCTCCCTGTATCTCAATAAGCTCCTTTTTCTCATTTTCAACAATATTGAGGTCCACTTCAGCCTCAGAATCCTCTTCAAAATCAAGATCAAGCATGGGAACACCATTTATAATTCCTACTGAAATAGCACTTACGAGTCCCGTTAATGGTTCCTTTGCAAATTGATTTCTAAATGTAAGTTTTTTAAGAGCTATTGCAAGTGCAACTGCTCCTGCGTTTATGGAAGCGGTTCTTGTTCCCCCATCTGCCTGGATTACATCGCAGTCTATATAAAGTGTGATTTCCCCAATCTCATCAAGGTTAATCATATATCTTAAAGCTCTGCCTATTAATCTCTGAATCTCCTGGGATCTTCCGGATATCCTCCCATTTGTTCTTTCTCTGATATTTCTTTTTTTTGTTGCACGGGGGAGCATTCCATATTCTGCGGTTAGCCATCCTGTTCCACTTCCTTTAAGGAAAAAAGGCACTTTTTTTTCGACTGAAACAGAGCACACTACCTTTGTATCTCCATCCTCCACAAGGCATGAGCCCTCCGCATATTTTAGATAATTTGGGGTAAATCTTATCTCTCTTAGTTCATTATTTTTTCTATTGTCTTTTCTTTTCAAAAAACCTCCGTTTTCTAACTTTTATTATTTTATGTCAAAGTTCACGCCAACTTCCCTGGCAATTTCTTCCATTGTTGCATAAACTTTGTCCTGCACAGGAACTCTATCTTTATACTTTAATTCAAGTTCATATTCCTTTTCTCCTGCGATGTAAATTCTATTCTTACCTGCTGCTTTTTCAGAGTTTTTCATTGTATCCTGCAATTTGTCCATTCCCTCTTTTATCTTATCAAGCCCTATAAAAGCATCCGGATTAATTATTCCGACGAAGTGACAAACATCTGCAGGTTGTCCCTTCTTACCATAAACAAAAGGTCCGAAAGAACCGCCTGAAAAAATTCCCGTAAATATTTCTACTATCATTCCGAGTCCATACCCTTTGTGTCCGCCGGTAAGTTCTTCACCTCCTCCCAATGGAAGAAGTCCGCCACCTCTTCTTTCTTTTAAATTATCAAGGACTCTTTGTGGATCATCTGTGGGAACCCCATTTTCATCGGTTGCCCAGACCTTTGGAATCTTTTCTCCTTTTCTTGCATATACCTCGAGTTTTCCTCTTGGGACGGTTGAAGTTGCCATATCAAGAAGGAAGTCAGGGTTTTTATCTGCTGGAACTCCGACTGCAATAGGATTTGTACCAATTAAGGCATTTTTACCAAAGGTCGGAACCACAAGAGGAAATGTGTTTGTCATTGAAATTCCAATGAGTCCCTCTTTTAAAGCCATGAGAGGATAATAACCAGCTATACCGTAGTGATTGGAGTTTCTGATAACAGCAAAGCACATATAATTTTTTTTGGCTTTTTCAATACACTTTTTAGTAATTTCATAGGTTATAACCTGCCCAAGTCCTCCATTCCCATTAGCCACTATGGAAACAGGTGTTTCCTTCTCAATTGTTGGCTTTGCATCCGGAATCATAACTCCATTTTTGATTCCATCGACATATCTTTTAAGTCTTGCAACTCCGTGGGACTCAACTCCTCTTTTGTCAGCTTCGATAAGTACATCCGCAATTACTCTTGCCCCTTCTTCATCAACATTGAGCTTTTTAAAAACCTCTGTTACAAAATCACCCAACTTTTTTACATCAACTTCTATGTATGAAGCCATAAAAAACCTCCTAAATAATTTAATATTAAATTAGTACAAATTTTATTTTAAGGAGATGATTTTGTCAACATAGAATTTTTAAAAGTTAATGGTTAATTTTGAAGATCTCCTGTTTGTTAATAAAATCTTCTGCTTTTATGTTTTAAGAATTACCAGTATTTCTTTTTGTAAAGTTTTTCTGTTGTCTCTTTGGCAATGATTGGGGAAAGAAGAAGTAGTGCTATAAGATTGGGTAATGCCATGATTGCATTTGCCGAATCACCTGTATACCAAATTATATTAAGATGAGCTCCCTGAACTATTGCTCCTACAAAAAGAAGTAAGATAAAAATGACTCTGTATGGATAAATTATTTTGCTCCCGAAAACAAACTCTACACATTTTTCTCCATAATAGCTCCAGCCAAGAAGAGTTGAGTATCCAAAAAGAAAAGAAGAAAAAGCTATGATTGCTCCTCCGTAAGGGATTACGCGATTAAAGGCTTCCATCGTAAGAGCGGTGGATGTTAATCCCGCTGAAGAGCCATAGGCGGCTGTTTGCAAATAAGCTCCTGTCAAAACTATACTTAAAGTTGTGAGTGTGTTAACCACAATTGTGTCAATAAAAGTTCCGGTCATTGCTATTAGTCCATTGTAAGCTGGCTCCGGTGATCTTGATGCCGCCTGCGCAATAGCTGCTGAACCAAGACCCGATTCATTTGATAAAACTCCTCTTCTTACACCTATTGAAATTGCCTGTTTTACTGAGGTCCCGATAAGTGCTCCTCCAACCGCTTTTACGGAAAATGCAGCTTTAAAAATTAGTGCAAAAGCAGCAGGTATTGCTGTGAATTTTGCTATTAAGATAATAAGTGCTCCTCCGAAGTAAAGGATTATCATTGCCGGTACCAATTTTTCCGATACACTTCCTATTTTTTTAATACCTCCTATTGTAACAATTCCCGTAAGAACAGCGATTAAAAGCCCGCTTATCCAGAAGGGAACACCAAATTGGGTCTTAAAAGCGAGTGCCATCGAGTTTGATTGCGCCATGTTTCCTGTGCCAAAAAGAGCAGTAATGGCTCCTGCTCCGGCGAAAAGGAATCCCAAAAATTTTGCCACAGGTTTCCACTTTATTCCGTATCTTGCATAGTACATGGGACCACCAGCCATCTCTCCAAGCTCATTCTTTTTTCTGAACTTAACTCCTAAGAAACCTTCCGCATACTTTGTAGCCATACCAAAGAAACCTGCAACCCACATCCAGAAAGGAGCGCCGGGTCCTCCTGTTGCAATCGCGGTGGCAACTCCAGCAATGTTTCCATTACCAACAGTTGCCGCAAGTGCGGTCATTAAGGCAGCGTATGGCGATATATCACCCTCCTCCTTTTCTGTTTTGTCCTTTTTAAAAGCTCCTTTTAAAACGAGTTTGAGAGAGGCTATTATTCTTCTGAGCTGAACGAATCTTGTAACAAGTGTGAGTATTATCCCTGTTCCGACAAGGAGAATTACCATCCATGAACCCCATAGGATATCTGAAATATTTCTTATTATAATTAAAACTCTATCTAAAAACGAAAGATTAACAGTAAACTTTTTATCAAGATCTTTATTTATTTCAATTTTTTGCTCTAATTTTTCAACGCTGTATATATCAAGTTTAAATTCATAAGCCCCCTCTTTTAAGTCTCTGAAAATAAACTCACCCTTTTTATTTAAAGGTGCTTTTATATAATTTTTCTCACCCTGTTTTTTTAATAAAACATAACCATCTTTCAACGGTTTTCCGTTTTGGTCATTTATTTTTCCTAAGAAATTATAGGAAAATAAGGGGGGTAATAGTATGGAAAAAAGCAAAAAAAGAACCATTACTCTTTTTTTCATTTGATCCTCCGTGAACTATAGTTCCTTTATTAAAACATATTTTTTGATTTTGTTAAAGTATAAGAGAATACGAAAAAAAAATGCAAATGTTTTGAATTATATTAGGGAACAGGCAGAGTTATAATGTTAAAAAAATAACTAATTGGTTTTAAGTGTTAATGTCAAAGCTTTCGCATCAACTCCTTTTATTAAGTTTAACTTTCTTACAAACTCATTTATCTTTTCATCTTCCCCGACTATCTCAAGGATTAGAAGTCCTGTTTGGGTGCAATTATCAAGAACCCCATCGTGAATTCCAAGTCTTGTTTTAATCATACAGCCCCAGGCAGTCAACAATTTTTGGACTTTAACTGCAACATCATCCCTATTTAAAATTATGAGTGCTACAATCGTTCTTTTTTCCATTTCTTATCCTCCTTATATTGTTAAAAAACTAACATAATAAAATAGTGTATTTTTTAGTTTATGTCAAGGACAAAAGAAATAATAAATTATAATGGTAATATTATCACCAAATATATTGTGTTAATCATTAAAAAAATTTGACAAAAGATACTATATCTGCTACTATTTAGTTGATGAGTTTTAATATAGTAAAGATTATTATAGATATTGTGGTTTTGCTTTTTGCTGTATCAATTCACGAAGCCTCCCATGGTTATGTTGCCTATAAATTCGGAGATCCTACTCCTGAGGTGGACGGAAGACTTACTTTAAACCCGATAGCCCACCTTGATCTTGTAGGCTCAATTATTGTTCCCGCTTTTTTGATAATTTTCAAAATGCCGGTTTTCGGTTGGGCAAAACCTGTTATGATAGATCCGAGAAATTTTGATGGGGATTACAATAGTGTAAGAAAAAAAATGGCTGCAGTTGCTTTTGCAGGCCCAGGTTCAAACTTTTCTGTTGCAATACTTTCTGCAATACTTTTAAGAATTATTTTTCACTTTGATCCTGCAGTAAAACTTCTTATTTTTACAAATACTCCGATGCCTTCAAGTCTTTTGGCTGGTATTGCATTTATATTGTTTGAACTTTTTATAATAAATGTTTTTTTGGGACTCTTTAATTTAATCCCTATTCCTCCCCTTGACGGAGGAAATATTTTAATAGGTATTCTTCCTCCTAAGGCTGCAATTAAATATGAAAAGCTTCAGCCTTACGGGTTTTTTATTTTGCTGTTTTTGATTTATACAGGTGTTTATTCTTTTTTTATAATGCCTTTTTTTAGATTATTTTTAAAATTATTGGGGTAAAAAATGGAGAAAAAGAAAATAGTTTTGAGTGGAATGAGGCCGACAGGTCCTCTTCACATAGGGCATCTTGTTGGAGCTTTGAACAACTGGGTTTCTCTTCAGGAAAAGTATAATACCTATTTTTTAATAGCTTCTTTACATGCTTTAACATCAGAGTATGCAAATTCTGAGAGGATTCCCGAATATACAAAAGAGATAGTGCTTGATTGGCTCAGTGTTGGAATAGATCCTGAAAAATCCGTTATATTTGATCACTCTAAATTTGAACATCACTATCAGCTCCATCTTATTCTTTCAATGATAACTCCACTTGGCTGGCTTGAAAGAGTCCCGACTTACAAGGAACAGATAAAGCAGTTAAAGGCTAAGAATATAGATACCTATGGATTTCTGGGATACCCTGTTCTTCAAACTGTGGACATTATTTTATACAAAGGGGAGCTTGTACCGGTAGGAGAGGATCAGGTATCTCACATTGAATTATCAAGGGAGATAGTTAGAAGGTTTAATTATCTTTATACAGAGGTTTTTCCTGAACCTCAACCTCTTTTAACAAAAGTTCCGAGGCTCCCTGGTCTTGATGGAAGAAAGATGAGTAAAAGTTATAATAATGCTATTTACCTGAAAGAGGATTTTGATGAGGTGAAAAAAAAGATTTTCCCTATGATGACAGATACAAGAAGAAAAAGGAGAACTGATCCCGGTGTTCCTGAAGATTGTCCTGTTTTTTATTATCACAAAGCTTTCTCAACGCAGGAGGAAGTGGATGAGATAGTAAAAGGGTGTACAACTGCCACTATAGGTTGCCTTGACTGTAAAAAAATCCTGATAAAAAATCTTGAAAAGGTTTTGGTTCCAATTAAAGAAAAAAGGGACAAACTTGAGAAGGATAAATCATTTGTTGATGATGTTTTAAGAGAAGGTAATAAAAAGGCAAAAGAGGTGGCTGAAAAAACAATGGATGAAGTTTTTACTGCGATAGGGTTTAAAAATGAATAGAGATGAGTTTGTAATATCAACAGAGTATTTTGAAGGCCCCTTTGATCTTCTGCTTTTTTTGGTAAAGAGACAGGAGCTTGAGATTGAAGAGATCAGCCTTACCAAAATCATTGGGGATTATCTTAGCTTTTTAAAATCAAGAGAAAGTATAAATCTTGACAGAGAAGCTGATTTTATTGCAGTTGCGGCAACTTTAATACTTTTAAAGTCAAAAGCGATTCTACCTTATACAAAAACAGAGGAAGAGGAAGAGCAGAGGCAGGATGAGTTTAATATTCTGGATCAATTAAAGCAATTTGAAAGAGTAAAAGAGATTATGAAGATTTTGGAAAATAATTATAGAGAAGAAACAAAGGGCCTTAAAGTAAATTTCCCTTACACGGGAGAGAGAGAGTATGAAATATATCCGGTTAGCACATTCCTTTTAGCTGAAACCTTTTTTAAACTGATTAAAGTAAGGGAAAGGGATGAAAATTTCAAGTTAAAAGAGAGAAAATATAATCTTAAAGAGGTTATGGATAGTATTCTGAAAATTGTGAGAAAAGAAAGATTTTTGAATTTTAATAAATATTTTGAATCATTCGATAGTATTGATGATGCTTTTTTCTCCTTTTTTGCACTCCTTGAGCTTATAAAAAGAAGAAAGGTGATAGCTGTGCAGGAAACCTTTTTCGGAGATATTTTAGTATTTCCTGCGAGAATGAAAGAGGAAGAGAGAGCGCTTTATGTCAACTGAAGTTAGGGAAAATCTAAAATCAATAATAGAGGCCATAATATTCTCAGCAAGAACAGTGGTAAAAAAAGAGGAGCTTTATTCATATTTTTCAGATATCGAAAAAGAGAGAATAGACTCTATCATTAATGAGATAAAGGATTTTTATGAAAAAAATAGCTCTCTTTATCTTGAGGAAGTTGCCGGAGGTTTTGTTTTTAAAACCAAAAAAGAATTTTATTCTTATATAAAGGATTTTTTTGGATTTAAAAAGGAACTTAGATTTTCAAAAGCAGCTCTTGAAACCCTTTCACTGATTGCTTATAAACAGCCTATTACCTTAAAGGAAATTTCCTATTACAGGGGGACCCAATCTTCATACATGGTAAAACAGCTTTTGGAATCGGGCCTTATTAAAATTTCAGGAAGAAAGGAGATTCCGGGACATCCCCTTTTGTATGAGACGACGGATAAATTTCTTGAAATTTTTGGTCTTAAAAGTCTTGAAGATTTACCCTCTGTGGAAGAACTTAAAGATCTTCTAAAAGATGAATAAAAAAAGGCGGAAGATATTATCTTCCGCCTTTAATGTTTATTTGCTCTTAAAGAATAAAACCAATCATAAAGGAAAAGGATGCTCCTGACATATCAAGAGGTTCGAATCCTTCAAACTCACTTGAAAGAGTCGTTTTTATCATCTGATATCTTCCCTCAACTCCCAACAAGAATCTTGCAGTTGGTCTTATAATTATTCCTACAGCGCCATTTACGCCCATTGAAGTGGTTTTTGATAGAAAATCTCCATCATAAACATATCCTCCATCAAAATCAATAAACTCTCCCCATTGATTATATTCAACAGAGTAAAAACCTGCACCTATCTGTAAATAAGGAGCTATCATCTCTCTTTTTTTCATAGGATAAAATTTTGCATTGATTTCGAAGATTCCCATTTTGTAGCTAATAGCTTGATTTATAGTTGTTCCATCTTCATAAACATAATCCCTATATTCTGAATCCACCTCTTTCTTTTCAATGCTTCCAAAGTCAAGAGATATTCCGAAATGTCTGTTTATGGGCATTTCATAGGTTAGAAATACCTGGGAAGTATTAAAGTCTGATTTCTGAAGCAGTAAATTGTTAAAATTTGTTTCCCACAGATCACTATTACAATTTGGATAAAAAAGCCCGTACTTTATCCAGAAAATACCGGATTGAGCTGGTATTGATAGTATAAACATTAAGATTAATGTGAAAAGAAACACTCTTTTTTTCATTTTATCCTCCTTTTCTTTAAAGTAAAACAAATAATCAAATATTATGCCAAAAAGGGGAAGGCTGTAATTCCGATGTTTTTATTATGTAAGCTTCTTAAAAAATGATAGAAAAATAATACACTTGATAATTGAAAAAACATTTTTTTGGTCTTAAGGCTCATATCTTCCGAAAATCATTTTACCGGCTACTGTTTGCAATACTGATGTTACCGTAATATCTATTGTTTGTCCTATCATCTTTCTCGCATTATCCACAACTACCATTGTTCCATCTTCAAGATAAGCAACCCCCTGATCCTTTTCCTTACCCTCTTTTAAAATATACGCTTTTATCTTTTCTCCAGGTAATACTATTGGTTTGAGAGCATTTGCAAGTTCATTTATATTTAAAATTTTTATACCTTGAATTTTAGCAAGTTTATTAAGATTAAAATCAGTGGTGATAACCTTTGCTCTTAGATCTTTTGCAAGCTGAAGAAGTTTGTGATCCACTTCTTTTACATCAGGATAATCTCTTTCTATTATTTTAAAATCAATATTTGAACACTTTTTAAGCTGTTCCAAAAAATCAAACCCTCTTCTTCCTCTCTGTCTTTTTAGTGAATCAGAAGAGTCAGCTACCTGCTGTAATTCATTCATTATAAAAGAAGGTAAAAGAACTTTTCCTTCCAAAAAGCCTGTCTCACATAGATCAGCTATTCTTCCGTCTATTACTGCTGATGTGTCAAGGATTTTAACAGCTATTGTTTCTTTTCTCTCTTTAAATATTGATTTTATTGTTGATGGCCTGAACCATTCACTTTTGTCTATCCCAAAGTACAATCCGGTAAGTGGAAGTATCACTGATATGAAATTCTTAATCCACAATTTGTTTATAGGGCAGATTTTTATAAGCAGATATGATATGAAAACACCTAATATGAATCCTATTAATCCCCCCCAGAAGTGTTGAAATTCAGTTTTTTCTATTTTTTTGATTAGGAATAGAAGTATAACTGAAATTAGAAAGGTTATAATTGCATATAGGATTCTTTGCTCCTGAGAGGGAGCATAAAAATAGCCTACTGCTGCCCCTGTTAAAGTAATTATTACTCCGAATATTAAGCCTAACATTTTTAACCTCTTTTATTATTAATATTAAAAATAATTTTTAATTGATTTATATTTCCAACCTTATGTATGTTAATGCCTTTTTTTTCAATCCCCTTTATCATATCAGATGTATAAATATTTTTAAAGCCAAATTTCTTGGCTTCACTTACCCTTGCTTCAAGCATAAAAGGTGGCATCACTTTTCCTCCGAGAGAAATTTCCCCGATGAAGATACTATCTTTATCAATTTTTATACCTGTTTTTGAGGAAATTAGTGAACTGGCAAGGGCAAGATCTATTGCAGGATCCTGTATGGTGAGCCCTCCGGAGACTTTAACAAAAACATCATCCTCATAAAATTTTATACCTATCTTTTTCTCCATGACTGCTATAAGCATGGTGGCTCTGTTTCTGTCAACTCCTGCAAACATTCTCCTCGGATTTCCCATAAAAGGGGATTTTGTTACCAGAGATTGAATTTCAACAAGCAAGGGCCTTGAACCCTCTATTGCTGCAAAGATGGAAATTCCGCTTTCTCTTTCTTTGCTTTCTCCATTCCACAAATTAAAAGGATCATCGAGGGGAATTAATCCTTTTGATGTTATTTCAAAAAGACCTATTTCAAAGGATGCTCCGAATCTGTTTTTTATTGCTCTTAGGATTCTTCCCTGGTGAAAACGGTCTCCCTCGAAGTATAAAACTGCATCCACAAGGTGTTCAAGAATTTTTGGGCCTGCAATTTCCCCTCCCTTTGTTATATGTCCTATTATAAATGTTGTGATTTCATTTTTTTTGGATATCTCGATTAATTTTGAAGCAACCTCTCTTATTTGAGCCACTGAGCCAGCAGAAAAATTCATGCTCTCAAAGAAAATGGTCTGAATTGAATCCACTATCAAAAGTTCCGGCTCTGTTTTTTCCACTATTGCTAAAATCTCCTCCACAGAGTTTGTTGAAAGGATTAGAATGTTTTCTCCCTTCAGACCAAGTCTTTCTGCTCTCAGTTTTATCTGTCCGATGGATTCTTCACCGGATACATAAAGTACCTTTTTTGTTGAAGATACTTTTTCAGCTACCTGCAAAAGTATTGTTGATTTGCCGATTCCGGGCTCTCCTCCCAAAAGGATTACCTCTCCTCTCACAAGACCTCCTCCGAGAACCCTATCAAATTCTGAAATACCCGAAGAAAACCTAATTTCCTTTTTGTGCTTTACACTGAAAAGTGATGAAATTTCAATCTCTTCTATGTCCCTTTTCAAAATTTTATTAGTTTTTTCTTCTTTTTTTTCCACAAACGAATTCCATGCTCCGCACTGGGGGCACCTTCCTGCCCATTTTGTTGTCTTAAATCCGCATTCAGAGCAAACAAAGTATTTTTTTTCTTTCATCTTAATCAATATAGCTAATTCCGAAAAAGAATTTCTTCCCTTCTCTTCTATCTTCATACCCCCCGCTTAAACTGAAGCCATAATAAACTTTGTAAAATCCTGTGATTCGCCAGTATGGAAAGGAGCCTTTGTTAAAATCTTTTAATGTGAAATCAAGGGTAAAATGTTTTTCAGGAGAAATTCCAAGCCCCACTCCAAAACTTGAATCTATTATTCCCACTTTTGGAGTAAATACCCCCATTCTCTTTGCTCCGTAAATGGAGTATAAAAAATCTTCATTATAAGGATCCTGGGTTAGGGCCATTCCGATGAAATTATCATCTTTTTTTATCCCCATTTTCAAAAGATTTCTGAATTTTGAATCTCCATAATAGTAAGAGCTAAATCCATAATAAAATTTTACGGAATCCTTTGTGTTAACAATCCCTTTTAATCTCTCAACACTGTCTTTTAGTGATATTACTGTTTTTTTTATGTCTTTATATAGCTTATCGTCTTTCAAAAGTTTTCCTGCTGTTCCTTCGCCAGAGTTTATTAGTTTTGCCATTTTTGAAACTTCGGCGGCAATTTCTTCAAGGTCATTGCTCAGTTTTTTAAATGATTTTAAGCCACCCTTCACACTATCCTGATTGTTATTAACAATGGTCTCAAGAGATTTTGTTAACCTGTCTATTCTCTTTGCTATGTCAAAAACTATTTGATTAAGATCATTCATACTGCTTTTTGTATCATTTAGCATTTCGGGGATTGCTTCTTTTATCTGTTGGGCAGCAATATTAACCTGTTTTGATGTTTCGGCCATATTTTTAAGAATTGTTTTTAGTCTGTATTCTCCTTCTTCAGAGGTAAAAATGTTTTTTATAGTATCTCCTACCTGTTTTAAATTTTGTCCTATTGAATAAAAGAGTGAACCTATCTGGTCAAGAGAAAGAGGAGGGATTCCCTCAATTCTGTCTCCGTCTTTTAAAAAACTTTCCGCATTTTTACCGGGAATTATTTCCAAGTACTTTTCTCCCATTATTCCAAAGGAGGATACGGTGGCTTTTGAATCTTTTCTTATCTTAATATCGTGAGTAATGAACATTTCAACCTCTGCCTTACCTTCCTTTAGATAGATATCTAGAACCTTTCCTATCTTAACTCCTGCGAGCCTTACAGGAGCACCTTTTAAAAGAGCAGCTGTTTGATCAAATGTAGTGTAGATAGTGTAGCCTTTTTTCTTAAAACTTAAGTTTATCTGCCCGACTCTGACAATCATATAAAAGAATAGTATTAAACCGATTATAATGAATAAACCAACTTTTGATTCTTTTCTCATATCAAACTCCCAACAAATAATATAGCAAATAAAAATTGATTTGGCAAAATAAAAGATGGTTTAATTTGTGAGATTTACTTAATTTTTGTTCAAAAAATCAAGGGCGTATTTAATATGAAGTGAAGCTCCCACAAAAAGTGCATCCTCATCAATATCAAATTTAGGATGGTGATGGGGGAAATCCGTGCCTTTTTCTTTGTTCCCCGAGCCTACAAATACGAAAATGCCGGAAACCTCTTTAAGGTAATACGCAAAATCCTCTGCGGCCATTATTTTTCCAATCGGATTGTTTATGGAATCTCCTCCGAAGAGCGATTTTGCACATTTTTTGGCTCTTTCCGCTGATTCAGTATCATTTTTCAAAGGAGGAGGTCCCCATATATATTCTAATTCTGCCTCAGCTCTGTGGGCTTTTGCAATATTTTCCGAGATTCTCTTTATTCTTTCGGGTATGGTTTGTCTGATTTCATCATTAAAACTTCTTACTGTTCCCTCTATTAAAGCTTCGTGGGCTATTATATTGTATCTTGTTCCTGAGACTATCTTACCCACACTTACCACTGTTGGCTCAAGAGGGCTTATCTCTCTGCTGACTATTGTTTGCAAATTAAGTACAACAGATGCGCCTATAACAGCAGCATCAACTCCCTGATGGGGCATTGAACCATGTCCTCCCTTTCCTTTGATTTTTATTGAAAATAAATCAGCGGATGCCATTATCTCTCCCGGAATAATTGAAATCTTACCTGTCTCTAGTCCGCTCCAGAGATGAATGCCAAAGATATTATCAACTCCTTCAAGGCCTCCATCTTTTATAATTTCCTTTGCTCCGTCTCCAAGCTCTTCGGCAGGCTGGAAAATTAGTCTTACCTCACCTTTAAGCTCACTTTCATACTTTTTGAGTATTTTTCCGGCTCCAAGGAGCATAGCAATATGCCCATCATGCCCGCACGCATGCATAAGTCCCTTTTTCTCTGATTTATACTCTTTATCATTAAGCTCTTCTATTTCAAGGGCATCTATATCAGCTCTCAGTGCAATTTTCCTGTTTCCTTTTCCTATTTTTGCTATGATTCCGGTTTTTGCAATTTTTTCAAAAGGGATTTTCAGTTTTTTTAATTCCCTTTTTATAAACTCCGAAGTTTCAAACTCTTTCCAGCTTGGCTCCGGGTTTTTGTGAAAATGCCTTCTTAGTTCAATTATATAATCTTTTATAGAGCTCACTTCTTTTTTAATATCCATTTCTTACCTCCTATAATAATTTAGAGAAAATTCCCGCTAATATTACGGATACTATGGTTACAGTTGTAAAGCCTCCGACTAACATTTGGGGAAGCATTATATCCATAAGGTATTCTTTTTCATCTTCATTTTTTGCCAGAGCCTTAGCTGCTTCTTCCGTAAGAATATAGTTAGGGGGAAATCCGTAAAGGGCTGTCAATGAGACTGAAAATGCCATCTCTTTGGTAAGGCCCAAAAGTTTTCCTGTGATTGTTGAAAATATCCACATCCCTATAACACCGAAGGCAATTATCCCAAAAAGCGGAATAAGAAGTTTTCCAATCATCGCCGGAGTTGATTTTGAAAGCTGAGAGAAGATATATGCCATTATAACAGTGATTATAAATCCGAAAGAGGATGAAGCATTTAAAACCTTTCTTTCAATAAATCCTATTTCAGCTGCAATTACTCCGAATACAAGGCATACAACATAACTTGATATGAATTCATTTGTGATGGAAGCAAAGCCTATTGAGAGAAGGGCAACAAAGCCGGTTTTTGTCAAAAGCACATAAACTGTTTGATACTTTTGGGGAAGTGGTGGGAAAATTTTTAATTTTGAGGCTCTTGAACTTTCCTCTTTTACCTTTTTTTTATCATTCCTGTTTTTTCTGTATTCTTTAAGTAATCTTTTTCCCTCCTTTTTTAACATGATAGCTGTAAGTGGGTAACCGGCAAAACCCTGCATTATGTATATTATAATTGCAAGAAGGGCAAGGGATTCAAGCCCCTTTGAAGCAGCTGCTTCTGACATTATAAAGGAAGCCACTATTCCGCCCGTAAGGGGAGGGGTCGCAACTATGGAAAGCTCTTTTCCAAAAAGTAATATCCCAAAGCTCATTGTCATCACAATCACTCCTAAAATACCGGCAAGTGAAATCACCACCACTTTCCACTGCTCAAAAAGCTCCTTTAAACTCATTAATGTTCCCATGTGAACCAGAATCAAATATATGCTCAACTTAATAAGAGCTTTTGAAAAGCCGGCTATTTCCATCAGGTCCTTTGGAAATATTGTCCAGAAGCCGATTAAAAATATAAGAGCTGAGATAAATACGGAAGGTATATAGGCTTTTGTTTTAATTGATACTATGTCTCCCACTGCCATTATAAAGAGAATAACAGTGAAAGCCGCTAAAATTTGCATTTAAAATGAGACCCCGTAACCAACCTTTTTCCTGTCGGGTTTTGTGTATGTTTTATCTTTCTTTATTAAAATAGAGTTTGCCACTGCAATTGAATTTCTCCTTTTAACTTTATAACCGATTTTTTCCAGTTCCTTTACATAATTTTCAGGCATATTTTTATCCACAAACAGAATATCAGGAAGATATTGATGATGAATTCGGGGATATTCAGCCGCTTTTTTTAGTCCCATTCCTCTTTCCACTATATTTAATATTATCTGAATGGTTGCACTTATGATTTTAGGCCCTCCGGCTGCTCCGGAAATTATGTAGGGTATTCCATCTTTTAAAACTATTGCCGGGCTCATTGAACTCAGCATTCTTTTCCCCGGACCTGCAAGATTGTACTTTGATGTGATAAGACCGAACTGATTGGCATTTTTTTCACCGAATCCAAAATCATCTATTTCATTGTTCATTATAATTCCTGTGCCTTTTGCAATTACTCCCGAGCCAAAGATAGAGTTAAGTGTATATGTGTTTGATACAGCATTCCCCTCTCTGTCCACAACTGAAAAGTGGGTGGTATTATTTTTTTCAAAGTTGAAAGGTGTTGGCATTTTCTCTTTTTCTATTTTTAAAACTTTTCCTATTTTAATTAATTTTGCCTTTTCATTTGCATAATTAGGATTTAAAAATGCTTTGGATGGCAAATCCTTATGAAAATCCGAATCTCCCATATAGTATGATCTATCGAAAAATGAAACTTTCATGGCTTCGGCAAGCAAATTATAATAAGAAACATCATCTTTTGGTATTTTGAAATTTTTAAATATATTTAAAATTTCGGCAATAACCGGACCTCCGGAAGATGGTAAAGATGGTAAAATGATTTTGTAACCTTTGTAGTTAACAATCACCGGTTTTCTTATGATTGCCTTATAATTTTGAAGGTCCTTTTTTGTAATCCATCCGCCGTGTGAGGTAAAATCCTTTTCTATCTTATCAGCTGTTTCTCCCTTGTAAAACCCATCAGGCCCCTTTTCCGCTATTAGTTTTAAAGTGTGTGCAAGTTCAGGCTGGATAAGAATATCACCGGCTATATAACCTTTTCCATTATTCAGAAAAATTTTCTCAGAATCAGGAAAGTATCTGAATAGTTTTTCATATCTTTTAAATGATTTTGCAAGGTACGGCCTAATAATAAATCCGTTTTCAGCTAACTCTATTGCTGGTTGTATCAGGGTTTTCCACTCAAGTTTCCCGTACATTTTCCATGCTTTGTAAAGGCCTTTTACAGTTCCTGGAACTCCCGATGCAAGGTATCCATAGAGGGACCTTGTCCTTACAAAGTTTCCCTTTTCATCAAAAAAGGCTTTCAAATCAAATTTTGAGGGGGCTGTTTCCCTGTAATCTATGAAAACCGGCTCTTTATCTTTCATCTTAATTATCATAAACCCTCCGCCTCCTATGTTTCCGGCCTGAGGATAGGTTACAGCCATTACAAATCCTATGGTGACAGCTGCATCCACAGCATTTCCGCCTTTCTCTATTATTCTCTTTCCTGCCAAAACAGATAGAGGCTCATCAGCGCTTATCCCCGCTTCATAAGAGAATAAGGGGGAGGTAAAAGCAATAATTAATAATAAAATAAAAAATTGTTTAGACTTTTGATAAAAATATTTTTTCAAAATTAACCTCCAATTGTTTTTTTATCTTTTCTTCATCAATGCTTAAAAGCTCCGAAGCTTTTTTGTATGTATATATTACAAAGGATGGTTCATTTCTCTTTCCTCTCATTGGTACCGGAGCAAGGTAGGGAGCATCTGTTTCCAGAAGAAGCCTTTCAAGGGGAGTTTCCATAAAAGATTCTCTTATATTATCCGCTTTTTTAAATGTAATCATGCCTGAAAAGGAAACATAATATCCGAATTTCAAACCTTCCATTAAAAAGTCAGGATTTCCAGTGTAGCTGTGCAAAACACCTTTTATACCTTCTTCAAAAAGTATTTTTGCAGCATCATCAAAGGCATCTCTTAAATGAATTATAATTGGAAGATCAAAATCCTTTGCAATTTCTATTTGGGCTTTAAATGCGGAAATTTGCTCTTCTTTAGGGGAAAAATTATAATAATAATCGAGTCCTATTTCCCCGACCGCTTTTACTTTGCTGTCTTTGAGATAGATAAAAAGTTCTTTTTCTGTTTCCGAATTCCAATACTTTGCATTGTGAGGATGAACGCCAAATGCAAGATAATAATCTTCTGTTTTCTTAACTATAGCTTTTACGGGCTCAATCTCTGCATCTTCATCGGTAAAATCTATGGGAGATAAAAGATACTTTAATCCTGAGTTCTTTGCTCTCTTTATTATTTCTTCTCTATCCTCTGAAAACTTCTTGCTTTCAAGATGAAAATGAGGGTCTATATAGTATTCTTTATTTTTCATTTTTAATTATAACATTTTTTTATTTCTTGGAAAGTGAGTAAACAAAAGTTTTTTCATTCCGTAAAAATTAAAAGGAGGTTATTATGGGTAAAACAATAAAAATCGGAATATTTATCTGTGATCGTTACAAAAGCTGTGCTGGTGGAAAGTGTTTCAGAGCACTGGAGAATAGAGAGGGCGCATTTAAAATCTATGACAAAAGTGATAATGTTATTGTAGCAGGGTTTACAAGCTGTGGAGGATGTCCCGGAGGAAATATTGAGTATGCTCCCGAAGAGATGAAAAAAAATGGTGTTTCCGTAATTCACCTTGCAACAGGTTTTATAGTGGGTTATCCTCCATGTCCCTATATAAGATGCTTTAAAAAATTTATTGAAGAGAAATATGGGATTAAGGTTATTTATGGTACCCATCCGATTCCCGAAAAATATTATAAAACCCACAAAAATTTGGGCACTTGGGAGGAGGATTGGTGGAAAGAAATATTGGAACCGGTCCTCGATAATGAGGAAATTAGAAAGGCATACGATTAAATTTTTTAATAATTAAAAAAATAACGAATCAAAAATCTCTGGTATAAATTATTAAATTAAATTCAGTTAAAATATTTGATATTTTATCTTTAATTTGTTAAAATTTTATCTAATTAAAAGAGGAGGTTTGCCATGCCTGAGAAAAAGTTCGGGAATTTTACAGTGGAAGTTGATGAAAATGGTTATCTTGTAAATATGGATGATTGGAGTGAAGAACTTGCGAAGGAAATTGCCAAAGAGGTTGGAATTGAACTTACTGACAAACATTTTAAAGTTATTAAATTTATCAGGGAAAAAATTAAAAATGGAGAAGCCCTCTCTATCAGGAAAATAGGAAAATCCGGAATAGTTTCCATTAAGGAATTTTATCAATTATTTCCTGATGGCCCTTTAAAAAAGGCTTCTTTAATTGCCGGTGTGCCTAAACCGGCAGGTTGTGTGTGAGGTTTTACAATGAGTGAAAAACTTAAGAAAGTATCTATTATATGCTCAAAAGGGACTATTGACAGTGTTTATGCTGCTCTTATACTTGCAAATGGGGCAAGGATGGAGGGAATAGAGGTTGATATGTTTTTCACCTTTTTCGGACTTGATGCTATTACAAAAAAGAAAATGGATAAACTCCATGTTGCCACAGTTGGAAATCCTGCTCTTTCTATGCCCGGTGGAATTCCCTTTCCGACAATAATCGGAATGCTTCCGGGGATTGAGGCAATTGTCTCCGCTATGATGAAAAAGGAGATGGAAAAGTTAGACATTCCTCCTGTAAGTGAATTTTTGGAGATGATAACAGCTTCCGGAGGGAAAATATTTGCATGTAAATTGGCGGTTGAAATGTTTAAGTTAAAAAAAGAGGATCTTTATGATGATCTTGATGGTATTTTGACTGTTGGAGAATTTTACGAGAGAGCAGCAGGTTCTCAGATAATTTTTATTTAAGTTTTTTATAATAAAAGAAAAAATTTAATAATTTGAACTATTTATAATAAGTTCGCAACTTTTAAAAGGATTCTTTGTTTTTTACTGTTCAATTGATCAGCTTTAAATCTATTGCTAAACTTTTAGGCTGAATATGAAAGTATTGACTTTTATTTAATTTTAGGGTATAAATATTCACAATTTTAAAAAAGAGGTGAGATGAGTGGCATATGTGCAGGTAAAAGAAAATGAAAAATTTGAGTATGCTTTAAAAAGGTTTAAAAGAAAAGTACAGCAAGAAGCTATTATTAAGGAAATTAAAAAGCATTCTGTCTATTTAAAGCCGGGAGAAAGAAGAAGATTAAGAAAGCTTCAGGCACTTAAAAGAATTCACAAAAAAATCAGAAGGCTTTCAAACGATTAATAAAATATATTTTATTTAAAACTCTTAAATCTCAGCTTAATTGACATATTTTATTATTTTAATTATATTATTTTATGGCTGATGATATCGTAAATAAGGAAGGGAAAAAGAAAAGAAAACCATTGGGACAGCGTCTCATTGAGGGTGGATTCATAACAAAAGAGCAGCTTAATCTTGCCTTAAAAGAGCAGGAAAGAACGGGAGCTATGTTGGGGGAGACACTGATAAACCTTGGCTTTATAACTCCCGATGTTCTCTCAACCACACTTGCAGCTCAATCAGGGGTTGAATTTATTGATCTTAAAAGAACAGCTATTGAAGAAGAGGCAATAAAAAAAGTGCCCGAGGATATTTGTAAAAAGTATAATGTTATTCCTATTGATTATGATGAAGAGAAGAATGTTTTAACTGTTGCAGCAGAAAATATCTTTGATGTTGATGCTATTTCTGAGATAGAGGAGATTTCGGGAGCAAGGGTAAGGTTTGTATCAGCAGTTCCCGATGAAATAACTAATGCTATTGAGATATATTACAGAGGCGGAAGATCCCTTGATGAACTTATAGAGGAGAGTATAAATCTTGCAAGCAGACCGGGAATAATGGCTCAGGAGCTTACTCTTGCAGAGGAAGCTCCTATTGTAAGGCTTGTTGATCAGCTTATAATAAAGGGGATCAAAGACAGAGCCACTGATATTCACATTGAGCCCGATGAGAAGGTTTTGAGAATCAGGTATAGGATTGATGGAATAATGCAAATGGGTCCAACCATACCAAAAGCCATACAACCTCCTGTTATTGCAAGGCTGAAAATTCTTTCGGATGTTAATATTGCAGAAGCAAGAATCCCTATGGACGGACGGGTTAAATTCAGAATAGGAAAAAAGGTAATAGACATAAGATCTTCTTTTTATCCGACGATTTTTGGATACAATGTTGTTTTAAGGCTTTTGGATAAATCAAGAGTTGTTTTAGGACTTGAGAATCTTGGATTTAATGAAAAAAATCTTGAGAAGTTTAAAGATGTAATAAGAAGACCTCACGGAATTGTTCTCGTAACAGGGCCTACCGGCTCTGGAAAAACCACAACCCTTTATTCTGCTCTGGCTTTTTTGAATTCTATTGAAAAAAATATAATAACAATTGAAGATCCCATTGAATATGAGTTCCCCATAATAAGACAATCTCAGGTAAATGAAAAAGCGGGTTTCACATTTGCAACAGGTTTGAGATCAATATTAAGACAGGACCCGGATATAATAATGGTTGGAGAAATGAGAGATAGAGAAACCATTGATATGGCCATAAGAGCTGCTTTAACAGGGCATCTTGTATTCTCAACCCTTCATACGAATGATGCTGTTTCAGCTATTCCGAGATTGCTTGATATGGGAGTGGAGAGGTTTCTTTTGGCTTCCACTATAAATGCTATTATTGCTCAAAGGCTTGTAAGAACCATTTGTGAAAATTGCAAAGTGGAATATACTCCCGATCCTCTTATTTTAAAAAGGGTAGGTTGGGTAGGAGAGGAAAGGCCCAAGTTTTACAAAGGTGCAGGCTGCCCTGCGTGCAATAATACCGGCTATAAGGGAAGAATTGCTATCTTTGAAATGTTAGTTATTACTCCTCGTTTAAGGGAGTTAATATCTTCAGGGGCTAATTTTACAGAGATAAAGAATGCGGCTCTTGAAGAGGGCCTTGTTACTCTCTTTGAGGATGGAATGGAAAAAGCAAGAGAGGGAAAAACCACCCTTGAAGAGGTAGTAAGGGTTAGTTACGGGGAAGTGTAATGCCGGCATTTTCATACAAAGCAAGAAATTATGCAGGAGAAAGTATTGAAGGCGTTATGAATGCGAGAACCCTTGAAGAGTTGGAGCAGCAGCTGTTAAATATGGATCTTGTTCTGATTAATGCATCTCAACTTAAAGAGAGTAAAAAAACTTCAAGAGGTAAAATTAAAAGGAGAGAACTTATACTCTTTAGTATTCACATAGCAACCTCTCTTGAAGCGGGCGTACCCATTATAGTTGCACTCTCTGATTTTGCAGAAAGTACGGATAATCCCACTTTTAAAAATATTTTAGCAGGAATTATCAGGCAAATTGAATCGGGAAGCTCTTTTTCGGATGCTCTTGAAACTTACCCGAATGCTTTTCCTGAAATATATGTGAGTATAATAAGAGCCGGAGAAGCCACCGGAAACCTTGATTCTGTTTTAAGAGAATTGATAAGGTTTTTGGAATGGCAGGAAGAGTTAATAGCTCAGATAAAGCAGGCTTCGATCTATCCCACCTTTGTATTTTTGATGATAGGTGTGGTAATCTTTATTATGATGACTTTTACTGTTCCTAAGTTTATTCCTATATTAACTTCTTTCAATGTTGAACTTCCAACTCCCACCAGAATTCTTATTGCAGTTGCTCATTTTTTTGAAAATTTTTGGTGGGTGATTATAGGTTCTTTTATAGGTTTTTTTATTGTTTATAAATTTACCTATCAGACAGAAAAGGGCAGGTTATTCTGGGATAAGATTAAGCTACATCTTCCTATTTTTGGTAAGCTAAATAGAAAACTTGCGCTTTCAAGATTTGCCCATTACACAGCTTTACTCTATTCTGCAGGGATAGGGATCCCACAGACTCTTTCAATTGTGGAAAGAGTTGTTGGGAATTCAGTTATTGCTAAGGAAATTGTAAAAGCAAGAGAAGGGATAATGACCGGTAATAGTATTTTTGAAAGTTTGAGGCAATCTCCCTATTTCCCGTCTCTTGTTCTCAGAATGATTCAGGTTGGAGAGGAAACCGGTTCTCTGGATTCAACTCTCAAAAAAGTCTCGGAATATTATGATAAGGAGGTACCTCAGGCAATTAAGAAAATGTTTGCGGTACTTGAACCAACTTTAATTGTTGTGATGGGAGGTATTGTTTTGTTTATTGCTCTTTCAATCTTTCTTCCGATATATAAACTTACAAGCGGGATTGCAGCAGCCGGAGGATTGAGATAATGAAAAAATATTGTGCTATGCAGTATTCTGACGGAAAGTTTTCTGCGATAGAGTTTTTCAAAAAAGGAGGCATTTTTAAAATATCAAATTATCTGAGCTTTAAGGTTATTGATAGAGAAAACTCAAGCATTGAGATAAAAGCAAGGCTTTTTAAAGAGGGAATAAAGGCTTCGAACACTATTTTTATTGCTAAATCAACTCTAATTAAGAATGAAATTAAAACATTCCCAAAGATTCCTAAAAGGGAACTTTCAAAAGTTGTGGAAAGAGAGGCAAAAAGAATTTTTCCTGATGAAGAATTTTTTCATGATTTTATTGTATTGGAAGAAAAAGAAGAAAGAAGGGGGAGAGTTGTTGAAACTCTTGTTTCTGTAGCTCCTCAAAAGTATATCTGGGAGCTTTTTACTTTTTTGAGGAATATTGGAAAAACTCCTGAAATTATAACTACTAAAATTCAGAGTTTTATAGCTCTAAAAAAGATTATTGAAAAAGATAAGGAAACTTTTGGAATATTAAATATATCACCTGAAAAATCAACATTTGTTATTTTTAAGGAAAATTCAAACACAATTGTTGAAAGAGATATTCCTGTAACAGGCTCTGATATTTTTAGTGATAATGATGTGGATAATATAATGGTTGAGATAAGCCGAACAATTCAATACTTTAAACAAAAACACAGGGGATTTGATGTCTCTTCAATTTATATTGTTGGAAATATTTCCAATCTTAAAGAGGTAATAAATGACCTAAATGAAGTTTCCCCTTATAATTTTATCCTCTGCACTGGAGAGAAACTTTCAGCTAAAATAGAAATCCCTTCAGGTTTTGAGCCAGTTGAATTCTTATCTACATTTTTTGACCTTTTGGGAGCTGTTTTTCTTATTAAAGAAAAAGATAAGATTAATTTACTTCCATCTTTTTATTATGAAAAAGAGGTTTTTAAGAAAAGAAGAAGAAATTTTATTTTAAGCTTTATTTTACTTCTGGCAATTATCATACCAACAACTGTAATAGTGGAAAAATTTAAATCTGATGCTGTAAATGAATTAAAAGTTCAGAGTAAGGCTCTTCAAAAGCTTGAAATGAGAAAGGCTGAGATTGAGAGTATAAAGAGCAGAAGACGAAAAATCTATGAACAAATGCTGTCTTTGGGACTTGAGCAATTAAAAATAGAGGAGATTGTCAAATTCTTCAATTTTCTCACTCTTAATTCTCCTTCGGGTATTTTTTTGAAAGAAGCAGAAATAAAAGATAATGGAAAAGGCCTTTCTATAAGGATTAAGGGAGAGGCTTTATCTGATACACCATTTCTTAACAATAGAATATTTAATGATTTTTATTTAAGAATTCAAGCTTTTCCGGGAATAAAAAGCTCAAAATTTTCTGTGGAAGAGGGAAAGAAGAGAGCTCTTGGGGAAGAATTAATTTCTAACATAAAAAGTGACATTGCTGGAGAAAAACAGAATTTGGAAAAGAAAGATTTTAAAATCCTGTTTACCATAAACTTGGAGATAGAGCCTGATGAAAGATAGAAAGATAGTATATATTTATGGAAAATATTTCGGGATGGGAGCTTTTATTTTGATTATGATTTTATTCCTTTTTCTTTATTTTTTCCCATCTATTAATGAAATAAATAGTAAAAAGAGGGAACTAAAAAATAACACTGCCAAAATTAAAGCTTTTCAAAAGGAATTGGAGAATTTTCAACCTCCCGATGAAGAAGAGAGAGCTCTTTGGATAAAAATAGAAAGTATGATGAGTAAAAATCAGATTGTATTAAAAAATAGAGCTGAATTTCTTACCTATGTGAATGAATTAGTGGAAAATTTAAAAGATGTGCTTTCTTCATACTATGATGATTTTTTGATAAACATTGATGATAAGTATATAAAGATAACACAGACATTGAAGAGAGATTCAGTTTTACTATCAGAGTTTAAATATCTGAGTGTTTTTACTCCGACTAAGAATGAAGAATTTTCTCAAAATGCAACATTCAGGGCTTTTGATAGAGGTGACTCTGGATTAAGTAAAAACCGGATTGAAAATCCTCCTTTTGAGATTAAGGTTTTTGTTATGTCAGATTTAAAGAAAACTTCTTATTTACTTGTTTCTATGTTTAAAAAGATAAGTTTTTTAACGGTTGAAAAGATAAGAATAAAAAGGACAAATAATATCACCTATTATTTGATAGTTTTAAAATTCAGAGTGAAGAGGAGTTTTGAGGGTGCTAAAGAATAAATATGTGGCAATAATATTAGTAATTGTAGCAATTCTTGCGATTGCTAATGCTGTGAGAATTTTGACGGGAGAGAATAAGAAAAATGTACCTATTCTACAAGGGCCACCGGTTGCGGAAGGAAGCATAAATGATATGCCTCAGCCGATGCCCATTTCTAATAATACTGCTGATAGTATGCAGGTAAAGAAAGTTTTAAAAACACCTTCTGAGAAGATATCTGAAAAGAGAAATAGGATTGTTTCTTTTTATGAAAGACTGAAGGATATGAGAAGAGAGATATTGGATCCAGGTGAGCTTATCTGGGGTCGGGATCCATTCGGAGCAAATGAAAAAATGGTTTCTCTTGAAAGGAAAAAAAATATTGAGTTTACCGATATTTTCTTATCAGCTATAATTACAAAAAAAGAGGTTAAGATGTGCGTTATTAACAATATTGTGTTTAAAGAAGGTGAAAAGAAAAATGGAATTTATGTGAGCAAAATAGAGGACAGTAATGTGATTTTAATTGCCAATAATCGGGAATTTAAAATAAATATTTTTGAAAGAAAATCTATTCCGATTATTGATAAAAAAAATGAAAGCGGAGAATTAAAATGAGAAAATACTTTCCGATTTTAATAGCATTTATGATAATTTTCTCGAATTGTGTTAAAAAAGAGGTAAAGACAGAGCCTGTTACAATTAAGAAGGAAAAAAAGATAAACTCGGTAAAAAAGGAAAAAAAGAGCCCTCCCCCGTTGAAAGTTGAGGAGGTCCCTGTAAAAGTGGTTCTTCCTTCTGATGTAAAAAAGGAGAAAAATAATGAGAAGGGAGAGAGAGTCAGAATAGCTCTTACTAAAGCTGAGATAAAGGATGTACTTTTAGCTCTTACAAAAGAGACAAAGTACAGTCTTTATATTGAGCCGGATGTTTCAGGAACCATAGAGCTTGCCAATTTTAAGGAGATTTCCCTTAAGCATGCCCTTGATTATATACTTCCGTCTTTAGGACTCGGTTATAAAATAGAAAAGGGTAATGTTCTTCATGTATTTAAGAAAAAGAAAATCACGCGAGTCTTTACCTTTAATTTTATAGCTGCTCAGAGAAAGGGTAAAAGGAATGTTTCCTTTTCCACAAGATCCCAGATGGGCTCAATGGGAGGTGGAATGGGGGGTATAGGCGGAGGAATGACAGGGGGAAGTGGAACAATGGGAGGAGCCGGAACTGGTGGTATGGGAGGTCAGAATGCGAGTTCCTCTTCGGTGGAAACGAGCGTGAAAACAACGATCTGGGAGGAGCTTGAAGCAGGGCTTTCTTCAATTTTTGGCGTGGAAAATAAAGGTGCCATAACAGGCAGAGGAACAGAAGAGGAGGGTGGTGTAAAGGGATTGAACCTTTCCACTGAGGATGGAAGAAGGTTGATAGTTAGCCCTCAAACGGGAATAATTATGGTAACGGATTATCCTGAGAAAGTTAATCTTATAGCAAATTTTCTTGCAACCTTTGAACAGTCTGTTCATAGGGAAGTATGGATTGAGGCAAAAATAATTGAGGTTTATCTTGATAAAGCTCATCAAATGGGAGTTGATTGGACGAGTGTATTCTCCTTTGCAAATTTTTACGGCACTCTTCCGAACACAAGTACTCTTGTTTTCCCCTCTTCAAATCTAAGCACAGGTTCTCCGATTCTTGAGAGTGTAAACCCGAGCTATGGGATTTTTAGATATTCTGTTTCCAATGATAAAATAGAGTTATTGTTAACCGCACTTTCAAGACAGGGGGAGCTTAAAGTTTTAAGCAGTCCGCGTCTTTCGGCTCTGAACAATGAAAAGGCTATTATCCGGGTTGTAAGAGAGGAAGTATTCTTTAGCTTGCAGAATCAAATAGCCACATCTGTGGGCGGCACTGTTACAGCACCGAGTATCAATGTTCAGGTGGTTCCTATTGGGATTGTAATGGATATTATTCCTCAGATAAGTCCCACAGGAGAGATTATATTAAGCATAAATCCTGATATTTCTCATCTTGTTGGGGTAAAGAGATTTGAGTCTCAGGGTGCTTCTGCTATGCAGCCTGTAATTGACAGAAGATCAGTGGATACTGTTGTTAAAGTGAAAGATGGAGAGACTGTTGTTATAGCCGGAATAATGGAGGAGAGAAAACAGGAGATAAACAGAGGAGTGCCTTTTCTTATGAATCTTCCTTTTATAGGCTCTCTTTTCAGGAGAACAGAGCAGGAAATAAGAAAAACAGAGCTCGTGATTCTGATAACCCCCCATCTTATGGTCGGAAAAGCTATAAAGGAGCTTACAAAGAGTGAGATACAGAGGGTTAAAAAGGCACTTGTTCCTTTTCACTTATCTGATATCGTTCCGTTTGAGGAAGGGGTTAAGAGAGAACTAAAGGAAGAAGATAAGAAGTAAAATGTATCAAAAATTTTTCGGATTTCAAGAATCCCCCTTTCCTATAACTCCCAATCCTGATTTTTTTTATCTGAGCTCAGAGCATCTTGAAGCCTTACAACATCTTATTTATGGGATTAACAATGGCGAGGGGTTTTTACTCCTTGTCGGAGGAATTGGCACGGGTAAAACCACTATTTCAAGGGTATTAATGAAAAAACTTAAAGATTCTGTGGTGACATCTTTGATTTTAAATCCCTTTTTAAATGAGATTGAATTTTTACAGACAATTCTCTGGGATTTTGGTTTGATTCCTCAGGGAGAGTCCAAGAAAGTATTACTTGATCAATTAAATGAATTCTTACTCTTTGATGTGGCGGAGAAGGGTAAAAGAGCCCTTTTAATAATTGATGAGGCTCAGAATCTTGGCCTTGAGGTTATGGAGCAGATAAGAATTCTTTCAAATCTTGAAACTGACAAAGAAAAGCTTTTGCAAATTTTGTTAATAGGTCAGGAAGAGCTTTTTTTCAAGCTTCAGCTACCCGAATTAAGACAGCTCAACCAGAGAATTTCTGTACGCTATTATCTAAAACCACTTACCAAAAAGGAAATGAAGGAATATATATATTTTAGAATAGAAAAAGCTCAACCTAAGGTTGACATAAGTTTTAAGAAAAGTGCTTTAAGGAGGATTTACAAGTATACAGGCGGGATTCCGAGACTTATAAATTTGATTTGTGATAGGGCTCTTCTTGCAGCTTTTGTGGAGAACCGAACCATTATTACGAAGAAGATGGTATTAAAAGCTGAAAAAAGTTTAAGAGGAGAGAATTTTGATGAGCTTGAAAGAAAGGAGGATGCCCCTTTTTTAAAAAGAATTTTTCTAAAAAAAGGTAAAGAGGTAAAAAATGAGCTTAATATCTGAGGCTTTAAAGGAAGCTCAGAAAAAGCGTGATAATTTAAGAGAGAAGGAGCTTCTTGATTTAAGAACCGCTGAGGTTAAAAGAAGGGGTAAAAGCTTTTTGGTTAAAGGAATTATAGTTGTTGCGTTTTTAATTTTATTATCACTTTTGCCTCTCTTTATTTTGCAGAAGAAAATTTCTTCAAAGAATCCAAAAATGATTGGTAAAGTTAACAAAAGTGTGAGAATTATTAAAGAGGATAGGAAAAAATCGGATGTTTTTGAAAATAAAGCTATTGGTGCAAAAAAACAACCAATTGTAATTGCTAAAAAACAGCAGCCTGAAAAAACTTTAACTATTAAAGAAAAGAAATCTGAAAAAAAGGTTAAAGCTCAAATAGAAGGGAAGAAAATCAAAAAAAAGACAGAGGAAAGAAAAAAAGAACTTAACAATGATAATAATGGAGAACTTTCTGATAAAAAGGAAGTGAGCACAAATAATAAAAAAGAGATATTGGAAGTAGGTAAGGTGGAGAAAAAGATAGAAAAGGTTAAGATAATTAAAAAGGATAAAATTAAGGAGGCTGATTTACTTATAAAGAAAGGGGAGTATAAAAAAGCTGAGCTTATTTTAAAGGATATTCTTTCTAAAAATCCAATGGATTTAAAGGCTATTTTTGATCTTGGAACCCTTTATCTTTTAAAGGGGGAGTATTATACAGCATATTCTTATTATGAAAGAGCCTTAAAAATTGCCCCGACGGACGAAAAGCTTTTGTTTAATACTGGGGTTAGCCTTTTTAAAATGGGGAAAATTGCAGAAGCTAAATTGGTTTGGCAAAGGCTTTATTCATTAAATAAAAATTTTCCTGAATTATACTATTTTCTCGGAGTTTCCGAGGATCTTACAAAAAATTATGATAAGGCCAAATACTATTATAAAGAGTATCTAAAAAGCGGGGAAAACACTGAATTAAAAAGGTGGGTTATTAAAAGACTTTCCCAGCTTTGATTATGTTTTTTTATTAAATAATAAAAAGGTTGTTAATAAAAACCCTTAATTATATAATTTTACCATGAAAAAGCCTTATATTTACACAGCAGAGCTTAATTTAGCTGTTTTGCTTTTCGGAGGAGCAGGGCTTTTCGGGAAATTATTGGATTATCCTGCTGTAATAATAGTACTTTCAAGGGTTGTATTTTCTGCTCTTACTCTCTATTTTTTTGCAAAAATAAGAAATAAAAATTTAAGATTCAATAGAAAAAAGAGCTATCTTTGGGTTTTTATAACAGCTATTTTACTTTCTTTGCACTGGATCTCATTTTTTCAATCAGTGAAGCTTTCCACCGTGGCAATTGCTCTCTTTTCTTTTTCAACATTTCCTGTTTTTATATCTTTAATAGAGCCACTTGTTTTTGGATTAAGATTTTCCTTTAAGGAGCTTTTTGCGGCTTTAATTGCACTTGTGGGAATTTATATTTTAATTCCATCTTTTAATTTTTCCTCTTTAAATTTTAAAGGAGTAATAACAGGTATTATTTCTGGGTTTCTTTTTGCTCTCCTTTCAATTGTTAATAAGGTTCAGGTTAAGAATGAAAGCTCTTTTCTCATTACTTTTTATCAACACCTTTTTTCAATCCCTATTTTATTACCTTCGGTTTTTTTATTAAAAAGGGTTCCGACTTCTAAAGATTTTTTCTACTTTTTTCTTTTGGGGGCTGTTTTTACTGCCTTAGCCCATCTTCTTTTTATAGATTCCCTTGTAAAATTTAAGGCTTTTATTTCAGGACTTTTTGCAACATTGGAGCCTGTTTATGGAGCATTCTTTGCTTTTTTGATTTTAAATGAGATTCCCTCTGTAAAGACTATTATCGGAGGGCTTATTGTTTTATGCGCATCTCTTTATGCTATAATTTTCTCTGAAAAAGGAGGTTAAAATGGAGTTTAAAAATGCGGGAGAAAGATGGTTAATAAGACTTGAAAAGGGTGAAGAGATTATAAGCTCACTTTTACAATTTTCAAAGGAAAATAATGTTTTTTCGGCAAGTATTATGGGAATAGGAGCAACAGACAGAGTATCCCTTTCTATTTTTGATCCATCATTAAATAAATATATTGAAAAAGAATACAAAGGAGATTATGAGATTTCTTCTTTAATGGGGAACATTTCTCTTTTCGAAGGAGAACCTGCTCTTCATATACACATAACTTTAGGAGATAGAGAGAATAAGGCATTGGCTGGTCATCTTAATTATGCATACATTAGTGGTACCTGTGAAATTTTTATTGACCAATTTTCATCTCACCTTGAAAGAAAACTTGATAAAGAAAGCGGATTAAAGCTTTTAAGTCTAAAAGATTAAAAAGCGTAGCTTAGACCTACCCTGAATAAAAACCCGTTCCAGACTCCTCCATCTGCATAAACTGACATTCCTTCATAAAGTTCAACTCTTATTCCTGCATTTACCAAAAGAATCGGTACTATTGAGATTGTTATGTCTTCTATATCTGTGAGCTCTTCGGTTTCCTCTTCTATATTATATTTCTCCTTTTTCTTATCAATATATGCAAATCCTGTTGCACTATAGGTTAAAGTTCCGTTCAATGGAGCCAAGCCTCCTCCTATTGAAAAGTAGGGGTGAATTTTTCCTTCGGGAAAAAGATCCCATCTAAGATCAAGTAAAAAAGCGGAATATTTGTGCACAAGTTTTGAATCAGCTGTTGCTGTAATATAATCTCCGGATACAAAATTCTGACGGAAATCACCTGAAAGCTCAATGTTTGAGTCAATCCTGGCATATGAAAAACCAAGGGAAAAACTTCCGTTTTCTCCGGAAGGATAGATTCTGAGCTCAATTACCAGGCCTCCTCCTGATGAGTCAAAATTTATCGTCTGATTATAATCTGCCAGTGTTTCTTCAGGAAAATCTCCTCTTATTTGATCCTGCAATTGAGTTTGTAGCTCATCACCCACAGCATCTTCAATGAGTCCTTTTATTAAATTTAATGACCAGAAGGAATAACCCAAATTCAATGAATATTTTGGTCTTGCTGCTACTGGTAAAGCGATTATACTAATAAAAATAGCAAAAATTATAAATTTCCTCATTTTAGCCTCCTTTTTTATTACTTTCATTAAAAAGCTGGAGAGCCTTTTCAAAATCCTCTTTAATCTCTTTTAGAAGAGAAAGCATCTCATCATAGTATTCAAAAAAGCTGTTTTTTAATAGTTTAAAATCTCCGTTTTCTTTATATTTATTAATTGCTTTTAATAGTTTGTATATTGGCTCCTGTGTGTAGTTTTCTATAATTTCTGCAAACTTTTGATTCTCATAAATTTTATTGTAAAGATTATAAAGCTCATCTTCTGTAAAAAACTTTTTTTTCTTGCTTTTTTCAAGAAATAATTTTATCTCTTTTTCTAATTTTTCTGCTATTTTAGCTGTCTTTTTTAAGAAATTTTCTAATTTTTTCTTTCTTTCCTCTTTGTTAAAACTTTTATTAATTTTTTCTATTATTTTAGAGTTATCTTTCTCTATTTTTTTGTGAGAAAGGAGTTTTTTCCATGCAATATCACTTTTTATATCAAAAATTCCTCCTTCCGTAAGATTTAAAAACCTATCGGGCTCTTCTTTTACAAGGGATATAAGATATTCTTTATAACTTTCCATTTTAAAACTCGTAAATACAGGTCTTCCGAAAATATCCTTTTTCTCCTTTTTATCGGAGGCATTTTTTATTGAATTTTCTATTTTCCCCAAGTAGTCTTTATTATCTCTTGAGTAAACCCATCCACTATCATATATTGTTTTTCTTGTATATTTTAAAAAGTATGGATAGGAGAGATCCTGACCTAAAAAGTAGATTGGATTGGAGCCTATGAATCTTGCAAGCTCCACTGCAAGGGAAGCTACACTCCCCCATGTTTTAAGATGACCTATTTCACCTATGTATTCTTCTATTTGTTCAAGAAGCGGTTTGTCAAAAACCGTAACAAAAACTCTTTCACCAAAGTTTTCAAATGCACGCCTGTCTATTGAGGGTTCTGACACGAGAAAACTTTTTTCGGTCTTTATATCTTTTAAGTGGAGATAGTTGAAATAGGAAGGATCTCCTGCCACTACAAAATGTGGCTCTATTCCTATTGAAAGAAGAGGTCTTAAGGCTGTGTCCGTTGAAATTATTATACCTCTTTTGTAAAAATCTTTTAGATATATTATGTTTTTATCAAGGGATGGGCCTGCAGAAACAAGAACAGCCGGTATTGAAGAGAAGAGGTTTTTTAATTTTAATACAGGTGTGGATTTTACCAATATGTCGAGATTTTTCAATATGTTTTTTTGAACCCTTCTTCCGTCTTTTGCTCGGGTTATAAAATCATAAACAATTTGAAGTGCAAGTTTATTTATAATTTCCACTGTATAATCTATCTCATTTTTAAAGTATCTATCCCCTATGGGATGAATAGCATAATCTATCTTATCAAGCTCAACTAAGTTAAAGTTTGAAGATATTTTTTCCTCAAAATCAGGCAATTGGGGAACCAGAGGAATAAATCTTTCAAATTTTAAATTTGTTAATTCTGAACTTATGCTGTTTATAACAAAATTCATCATATCAGGATACGGCTCTATGTAAAAAACAATTGAAGATTTTTTAATTTTATGTAGAAGATTTTTCACATAATAAGGATTTCCTCCCCCAATAATAACTATGTGCTTTTCTTTAAATTCAACCTTTTCAGCCTGTTTTTTGGCTTCTGCTATGGGGTTGTATCTTGATTGAAGGTAGAAGGTTTGTCCATCTTTTTTTAAAACCAGAATAGAATTACCATCTTTTGCCTTTTCTATTCCAAATTCAATAGCCATAAATTCCTCTATTCTCCGATTAACTGTATTAGAATTTCTCTTTCTCTTCCTCTCTCATCAAAGTTTATTGCCATCACCTGCTGCCAGGTACCGAGAAATAATCTCTTTTCAACAAAAGGTACCACATAAAACGGTTTCTGAAGGGAAGATCTCAGGTGAGAAAAACCATTGTAATCTCCCCATGTTTTTGTATGATGATAGGGCTTATCCGAAGGGGCAATCCTTTCCATCATTTCATCATAATCTTTTAAAAGATTTGGTTCATATTCTATTGTGGTAATCCCGCCGGTGGAGCCTTTCATGCTTATTATGGCAACCCCATTTGAAAGCTCACTTTCTCTTACGAAATTTGCTATTTCTCCTGTTATGTCAACACTCCCGTTTTTTGCTTCAAGATAAACTCTTATTATTTTCCATTCAACACTCATGCTATAATATAAAATTAATAAAATGCATTGTCAACTTAGTCTCTGTGTGCTTTGTTTAGAGGAAAGGGAAGACTATTGACTTTTTTAAATTTATGTTCTATATTAAGAAACTGAAAGGTAAAAGGAAAAAAGGAGAAAGAGATGAAAAAAGAAGACGGGAATTCATCCTTTACAGTAATAATTATGCCCAAAGGTGTTACGGGTAATTATAAAACCATAGAAATTTCAAAAAAGACCCTTAAATTTATTATTAGTGGGGTTAGCTTATTTTTTCTGATTTTCGCTTTTATTTTAATTGACTACTTTAATGTAAAATCAACTGCTCTCATGGTAAAAAAATTAAAAGCGGAAAATAAGACTCAGGCTCAGAAAATAGTAATGCTTGAAGATACGATGAAAGAATTAAATCAAAAACTTTCCAAATTTGAAGAGTATAAAAGAAAACTTAATATAATAGCAGGGCTTGAATCTCCTCTTGCGTTAACTGAGGTAGGTCAGGGAGATATTCCATCCGGAGGAGCCCAAACACTTGGTAATAATATTAATACATCTTTAAAAACAATAAAGAAGGAGACTGTCTCAAAAAGTTCAAATGAAATAACTCAAATAAAAAACAAAGCCTCGAAGATAGAAGAGAATCTTGATTTTCTTTACAAATATTTTAAAGAGCAGCAAAAGATACTGGCTTCCACTCCATCTATCTGGCCTACAAAGGGAATTTTAACATCCGGATTCAATTGGAGAATTGATCCTTTTACAGGTTTGAGAGAATTTCATCAGGGACTTGATATTGCAACACAGTTGGGGAATCCCGTTGTGGCAACTGCGGATGGAATAGTAATAGAATCAAGCTCAAAAAAAGATTATGGAAACTATGTGATAATACTTCACAATTATGGATACAAAACAATTTATGCCCATCTAAAAAAAAGACTTGTTAAGGTGGGGCAAAAGGTTAAAAGAGGGGATGTTATAGGACTTGTAGGGAGTACCGGTAAATCAACAGCACCCCATCTCCATTATGAGGTAAGGGTACATAATAAACCGGTTAATCCCCTTGATTACATCCTTGAAAACGATTGGATTCTCAGAAAAAAATAGTCTCAAAAATTGATCAAAGAGGATAAAATGGTAAAAGAAAGCCTAAGGGAAGCGTATGCAAGAGCACTTATTAGTTTGGGAGAAAAGGATGAAAGGGTAGTTGTCCTTGATGCTGATCTTTCCACCTCCACTAAGACAGCTAAATTCGGGGAAAAATTTCCCGAGAGATTTTTTAATATCGGAATTTCCGAGCAAAATATGATGGGTGTGGCTTCAGGTCTTGCCCTGAGTGGTAAGATTGTTTTTGCTTCATCCTTTGCGGTTTTTGCTTCTGGAAGAGCATGGGATCAGGTGAGGCAGAGTATTTGTTATAATGAAGTTAATGTTAAGATAGTCGCAACCCACGGAGGAATTACTGTGGGAGAGGATGGTGCTACCCATCAGAGTAATGAGGATATAGCACTTATGAGAGTTTTACCCAATATGAGGGTTATTGTCCCGGCAGATTCCATAGAAACAGAGCAGGTTATAAAAAAAGTTTATGAAGAGGAAGGTCCTTTTTATGTAAGACTTTCAAGGGAGAATTTCCCTGTTTTATATAGAGATACAGCTTATAAATTTGAGCTGGGTAAATATGATGTTTTAAGGGAAGGTGAGGATGGAGTTATCTTTGCGATAGGCAGAGAAGTTTATGAGTCTTTGGTAGCTGCTGAGGAGCTTGAAAAGGATGGGATTTCGCTCACTGTTGTAAACAGCTCTTCTGTAAAGCCCCTTGATAAGGAGCTTAT
>JAMOVU010000173.1 GCA_027067555.1 Candidatus Aminicenantota bacterium
AAAAGTATTATTTTATTTATTAAATAGAATTATTTGCTTTTAAAAATAATTTTAATTCTTGACAAAATCAAAATAAAATGTTTAATATTTATATTAAATCATATAAAGGAGGTTCTATGAATTTTCTGAAGGAAAGAATCAATTATCTGTTTACTTCGACTAAAGGGCTTGTTCTTGTTGCCATTAGTATGATTTCTCTTGTTACGGCAATCTGGGGAACTTTGTCCGGTCCAATGGTTGAATGGGGAGTTAAAGATATAACCGTAAGGCTCTTGGGAATGAAACTTGTTCCTCTTCAAAGAGAAGGTAGAATAATCATGCTGTACCATACAATAGCTATGGCAGTTATTGCAATAGAGGTTTACTTTATGACTTCAATTCTCCCTATGAAAAAGAGACAGAAAGTTAGCATTAACAGTACAATTACAATTGGTTATTTGATGGCTATGGTTTTCGGGCTCTGGTTTGCATATTTTGGACACAACTTTGTTTTTCACGGCCTGTTTTTAGTTGGTCAGGCTCTGGTTTTTTATGCGGGTTTACAGCTTGCGGCTGCACTCTGGCCATGGAGGGAAGAATATAAAGTTAAGGATAAGGATTATGCGCACACAAAAAAGGGCTATGACCTTGAAAGAATTGCCTTCTTTACCATGGTTATAGCCACTCTGGGCTCAGCTTCTTTCGGTGCTGTTGTCGGTTCCTACTGGGGTAACGGACATCAAACCTTTCTGGCTGAGAATTTAATCAGATTGGCTCACAAAACATCTCTTGAATTGGCAATAATTGGTCATCTTCACATAATGCTTACTTTGATTGCGGTTGCAATAACTTTAATAGTAGGAAGATGGTTTGATTTCAAAGGGATTTTCCATAAAATTGCAATGCCTCTGATGATTAGCGGTACCATTGTTATTACCATAGGAGTCTGGATGGTTGTTCCCTTTGAATTAATAGCTCACACCATAATTTATGTTGGCTCTGTTTTGGTTATGCTTGCGGCATTAATGCTTGTTATCTTTGCCTGGGACAAACTTATAAGAGAGGGGATTGCGGAATCCGGTAAAAAGGGCTTTTTTGCAAAGATAAAGGCTCTTTTGAGAGATCCTATTAAATTCGGACCATTCTGGCAGATGGTTTTCATGAATTTTACTGTTAGCGGAGTTGGAATTTTTATGGCGGTTAAACTTGATGATATTTTCAGAGTATGGCCATTCAGAGAGGAGAGAATCGCATTAACAGGTCACTGGCATGTTCTCTCCGGTTTGATTGCGACTATTATTCTGATGTATTATGCTGATATAATCGGGATGAAAGGCAAACTCAGAAAGTGGTTTGGATGGATTCTTATAATTGGTTCTGATATTGCCTTTGCATCCGCAACTATTTTCTCATTGAAAAGATTATCCGTAAAAATGTACTATGATGAGCCAATTACTGCGAAGACAATGGTATTAATTGATATCGGATTGGGAGCGATTTTAGTTATCCTTGCAATGCTCCTCTTGTGGAGATTATTTGACCTGT
This sequence comes from Candidatus Aminicenantota bacterium, assembly GCA_027067555.1. Classification (GTDB taxonomy): domain Bacteria; phylum Acidobacteriota; class Aminicenantia; order JAMOAD01; family JAMOAD01; genus JALXDT01. Next base: position 1,525 of record JAMOVU010000173.1, read on the forward strand.
TTAAGAAAAAAGGTTTATGGAAGAAAGAGTTTGAATCTCCTGAATTGGATGTAAATAAAACAACCCCTGAAATTGAAAGAGAGGTGTGAAAATGAAGAAAAAGGGTATAATTTTATTTATAGTTGTTTTGGCAATAAGCCTGAGCTTTTGCGGAAAGCAACCCACTTACAAACATCAAGCGGTTAAATATATTGACACAGGTGTAGATTCTGATTCATGGGTTTTAATCCCGGCGGGAAAATTCTATGCAGGCCAGTTCAATGAGGAAACGGATATAAATTATGATTATGAGATAATGCTGACAGATGTTACGAATCAAATGTTTGCCGATTATCTTAACAATGCTTTGTCGGAAGGAAAAATAAAAGTCAAAGACGGAAAGGTGTTGGGATACTATGAGGGTGAAAAGTATTATGGATTCAGACACGAATTAAAGATTCCGGAGGGAGACAATTATCCGTATTTTCTTTTGAATGAACCCGGTGTTAGAATCAAATATGAAAATAATAAATTTATTGTTGATAAAGGCTTTGAAAATCATCCGGCTACTCTGGTTACATGGTTCGGAGCTAACGCATATTGCAAAGCAATAGGTGGTGAGCTTCCGACTGAGATGGAGTGGGAGAAGGCTGCAAGGGGAAACACAAAAAATCCATTCCCATGGGGAGAAGAAGTGGATAGAGATTATGCCAATTATAATTTCAGCCAGAAGGAAATAAGAGAGAAAGTTTTTGGAGTTGATTTTCAAATAACCACTCCCGTTGGATTTTTTAATGGTAAGGAGTATAATGGTTTTATCACTAAAAAAGCTGTAAGCCCTTATGGCTTGTATGATATGGGTGGAAATGTTTGGCAGTGGGTAAAGGATAGGTATCCTAAAATGTCAGATAGATTTATGAAGGGCGGAAGTTTCCGCTCCTATGATATATATTTGAGGATATGGAGCAGGAATAGTGCTCAACCCATGTATGGAGGAATTGATGTTGGTTTCAGGTGTGTAAGAAAACCTGTTAAAAAAACAGAGGAGGTAGAGGAAAGTAAAGAAAACATGCAAGAAGATAAATGAAAAGGATTTTTCATAAGATAAAATTATATCTACCATTAATCAAAAGTCTTCAGACTGCTCTCCTTCTATTTACAGGTATCACAGGGTTTATGAGTGCGAAGTGTCCTGTAATGAATTATAAAATATTTGTCTCTCTGGTGGGTTCTCTCTTTTTAACAATAAGCGGAAGCACTATTCTGAACATGTATTTTGACAGGGACATTGACAGGAAAATGCCCCGAACAGCCCACCGACCTCTTGCTTCCGGAAAGATAAATGAAAGGGAAGCTCTTATTGTCGGATTTTCTATTTCGATAATAGGTCTTTTGTGGGCTGCTCTGATTTCCCCATTGTACGCATTTATTGTGTTTTTAGGGCTTTTTTTTGATGTTGTAGTATATACGGTCTGGTTAAAGAGAAGAACCCCCTGGTCAATTATTTGGGGAGGAATATCCGGTGGTATGCCTATTTTAGCCGGTAGGGTTCTTGCAACAGGAAGAGTTGATTGGATAGGGATTTTACTTGCTTTCTCCATTCTCTTATGGATTCCCACCCACATTCTCACATTCAGTATGATTTATTATGAAGATTATCACAGAGCGGGTATTCCCACTTTCCCATCTGTTTATGGTTTTGAATACACAAGGCTAATCATCTTTATATCAAGTATTGGTACCGCAATTTCCGTATCAATTGGCTTTCTTTCATTGGGAATGTCATGGGGATATATGAGACTTCTTGCTGTTCTTACCGTGGGGTTTGTAGGTCTGGCGATTTTTACTCTTTTCAAACATTCTCAAAAAACGAACTTTGGTTTGTTCAAGTATGCTTCCCTTTACATGTTAGGGGCCATGCTGATGATAATTTTAGGAGGATAAAGTGAAAAAATTATCTGTTACGGACAGATTGTTTTTATTGTTAACTATTTTTTTAGCTTCTTATAAAATAGTTAAGGGAATGGGTACTTACGATGATCTGTCTGTATTCTTTTTTACTCTTGGTTTCGGAGTAATTATTGTAGCTTCTCTTTTGATTTTTATAATGGACCTTGAAATTCTTTCCAATAAGTTTGTTGTGGTTGCTGCTACCCTGATTCCTCTTTCACTTTCTTTAGCTCTTGTGGAAACTTTTTTAAAAAAGTTCTATACTTTATATATGGTATTTGCGATAGTGATTTTCTTGGCAATACTTATATTCAGATTTGCGGGAGGAAGGCTGCTTTCCATCCTTTCTATTATAATAGGACACGGAACAGCAGGTCTTATAATAACCTTTCTTCCTCTTTTTCTTTATTTTTCCGGAAAAGCCAATCCAAAGATTGTCTTTGTCGGAGTGGGAGGGGCTTTAATAGGAATAGGCGGTCTGCTGTTAAGCTTTTTAAAAGCCGGAAAACCGCTTCTTTCGGAGAGGATGATTCTTACGGTTCTTTCGCCTCTTCTTTTTTTAATGACTTTATTTTTTGTTTTGGGAGTTTAAAATTAAAAGGAGGTAATAAATGACTATCATTGACAGGATTTTTTTACTTTTGACAGGATTGATTGCAGCTTACATGGTCTACTATTTTTTTAAGAAAAACAATGAAAAAAAATGTAGCTGCAATTTGTATTTCATTTTATCATTTTTGGTACTTCTTGTTGCGGGTCTTATTCTGATTTTTTCAGGATGGGGAGCCCTTGCCAACAATTTTGTAGCAGTGGTTGCAGGTTTGATTCCTTTTGGCTTAGCCACCGGACTTATTGCAAAACATTACAAAAAGAATGAATTCTGGTACGGAATTTTAATGTTAATTGGTTTAATCCTTATTGCTTATACGAGATATGCAGGAGCGGTAAAATTAGGTAAAATCGTTTATCCTATCTTTCATGCTATTGCCGGTCTTACAATATTCTTTATACCTATCATTTTAAAAATGAAGGGGAAAGTAAGCAGCAATTACCTTTTTGTTACATTGGGCGGAACTCTCATAGGTCTCGGAGGAATTGCCCTTGCTTTTCTTAAAGCAGGCAAACAGCTTCTCTTTTTCTCTCAGAGTTTTGTTCTGATGATACTTGCTCCCCTTCTTTTCTTTACCGCGCTTTTCTTTATGTTGGGTTTTACAAAAGAGTAGAGTAGATAAGAGTTTATTCATATTAAGGGAAGGAAACTTTGTTTCCTTCCCTTTTTTTTATTTTGGGTAAAAAGGGGAAAAATAAAACAAGGATTAAAACAAAAATTTAAATCAAGAGAAGAGAAAAGTTTAAAAGAACGATCTTTAAATAATCAAAAAAATTGAAATAAAGGTCTCTATTTGGTAATATGATTTCAAAAGAGAGAGTGGAGATGTTGAAAATAAACAAAAAAGTGATATTTTACATCTTGTTGGTTTTGATACTGTTTATTTTCTCTTTTTGTAAAAAAGGCATTGATAATGACAAAAAATGGGAAAAGGGTTTGAAGAGTGAAAACATAAAAAGATTTGAGACAATGGAAAGGAAAAAACTTACCGAGATAAAAGGTGATTTTTCAAATCCTGTCTTATACCATATTAATGATAAATATTTTTATGTTGTTGATAATCATGAGAATGCTTACATATACAATACAAAAGATTTTTCCTTATATAAAAAATTCGGTGGAAAGGGGGAAGGACCCGGAGAATGGAGATTAT
>JAMOVU010000174.1 GCA_027067555.1 Candidatus Aminicenantota bacterium
TCTTCTTTAAACTCATTTTCAGGTGTTAATGGAGTTGGATCTCTTTGCTTCCAGAATAGTTTTATAAATTCATCTCTTTCTTTGTTTGTATTTAATTTATAAAATATTTTCTTTTCTGTGGGAGTGATTATTGGAGACACTTCCTGAATAAATTTCTTATACTTGTATTCGAGTTTCACTTTCTCCTTACCAAAACTAACCCCTTTTAAAAAACACAATAAAGAAAAAACTATAACAATAGGAATTAATATTTTAGATTTTCCTGCTTTTTTCATTTCTGATTTTATTATAATAGCATCAAAAAATCAATCTAAATAAAAAAAGGGCATCCGCGATGCGGATGCCCTTTTTATTTAATTTACAGCTATTTTTTAGAACTCAAATCTTACACCGAGAATAGCATGAATAGGGGTATGATATGCCCTTGCCTTTCCATAATACGGATTTGTAGGTTTTTCAGGTTTTTTCCATGGAGGCATAATTGTCGAAGGATCATCAGAGTACCCATAGGAGTTTACTGCATCATAACCTGTGTAAATAGAGGTCATTTCCCTTGAATTATTAACATTGAAGATATCCGCAAACAGGGTGAGTTTGTAGGAATCTGCTAATTTCAAATTGTATGCAAGGTGAAGATCCATATGGAAAGCCGAAGGTAATCTTCCGGTTGTACCTCTTTGATCCAGGAATGCAATAGGACCATACCAATCATTGTATCCCATTGCAGTGTAAGGCTTACCACTTGTATATCTTGCAGAAACACCAATGTTTAAGCCAAAGCCAAAGGAATAAGCACCGTCAAATTTGAACTGATGCTTTCTATCATTGGGTAAATAACCCTCAGCATTATACATTAACTCAGGAAAGTCAAATTCAGCAGTAATATTGGGGTCAACCTGCCCATACTCTTCAAATGCCAAGCCGGGTATATTTCCGTAGGCTCTTCCGTAAGTATAGGACATTACGAACTGATAGTTGTTTGAATATCTCTTTCTCAAAACAATTTCAAGAGCCTTATACCATCTGAGAGCTTTGGGGAATTTCTTGTATTCATCCGGACATCTGTTGTAATCTTCAGGAATTTTAAGATTTTCAGGCATCCATTCACCTGGGTTGAATAGGAAGTAAACATTTCCTCCATCAAAAGAACCATCCTCAACTATTCTCCCGAGTCTCTTGTAAACACCTCTTACACTCAAAGAGAGATCTTTTGTCAACTGTCTCTCAAATCCCAGAATAAACTCTTCCTGATAAGGAGGTTTGATTCCGGGCTGAATTGGAGGAGGCTCATGCCCGATCAACCATTTATAAAGAAGTGTTCCGTCTTCCGCATAAAAGAGAATCTTATCATCTTCATATCCGAATGTTCTTGCATTAATATCCATAGGTACCATTTCAAAGTATCTTGCATAAGAACCAAATACCTTAGTAGTGGCATCACCAAGAATATCATAGGAGAAACCAACTCTTGGTGCAATCATATCACCAAACCCCCAGCTTATAACAGCTTCATGGGGTTTGAAGAATTTTGAAGGATCCGTAGCATGGAGAATCTCACTTTCAAGTCTTACACCAAGATTAAGGTGTAATCTGTCAGTGACATTCCATGAATCCTGCAAGAAGATTGCATAAATATCATTGTATGCATCTCCTTTGGTGATTCTATATCTATCTCTGTATCTATACCATGTGTAGCCTTTTGGATACCATCTTCTGTAATATCCGCCTGTGTAAGCATCGTTTCTATCTTCAATGGCTCTATACATCTGGAAACCAACCTTAATTGTGTGATTCCCAAAGAATTTGGTAATATCAGCCTTTATTGTCCATCTTGCCTTGTCAAAAGGATTTGAATACCATCCAAGACCGCCCCATCTCCATCCTTGAGGATAACCGTCAGCAGCTCTATAATAGTATTGCAAGGGTGTATCAAGGTCACCACTTAAGGGAAGTCTTTTTGTATGATCATAATATCTTCCGACCAATAAGTTAAAGAGCAGGCTGTTTCCAAACATACCTTCATATTTACCAACAAAGTTGTATGTTCCGCCTGTATCTTTTGTTTTGTAATCAGAGTTGGGATCTCTCAATGTTCCGGGATTCCCCCCCTCTCCGTGTCTGGGATCACCAAAAACACTGAATGTTAATGTATGATTCTGGGCAAGAAGAAAAGTTAATTTTCCTGAAAAATTGTATGTTTTAAGATCATAATCACTGTGAACAACCTCTCCGGTTAAAGCATTAACAGGAGCATAATAGGTTTTTCTGAAAGAAGGGGTTGCTGCTGCAAAAAACCACACCTTATTCTTTACAAGATAACCACCGAGACCAAAACCTAAGTCATAGTAATTAAACTTATCCTGTGTCCCCCCACCAAATACTGTCTTTTTAAATTCTCCGTAAAGCTTATCTGATTGATAATTAAAGAGAACACTCCCGTGGAATTCATTTCCACCGGATTTTGTTATAATATTAACAACACCCCCCAAAGCTCCTTCAAACTCAGCTTCATATCCACCGGTTTTAACTTCAACTTCATCAATATACTCATAAACCAGATTGGTTCCGACTCCACCTTTGTCAACATCTGTTACATTAATCCCATCAACAACATAAAGGTTTTCAACTCCAGTAGCTCCCCCCATAGATATTCCGTAAGCACCACTCTGAACAGAGGGAGCCATCAATACCATTGACTGGAATGATCTTCCTTTTGGAAGAGCATCAAAGAACTCTTTCTTAACATTTGTCGAGATCTTTGAAGATGCGATATCAACACCAACTTCAGAAGCTGTAACTTCAATACTCTCAGTAATTTTACCAAGTTCAAGCTTAGCTTCCACAAAGGTTGTCTTTTCAAGAGATACCACAACATTTGTCTTTACAAACTTTTTAAAACCTTCAAGTTCAGCAGTGACAGTATAAACACCTGGTGGCAATGCAGGAAATACGAATTTCCCATTATCATCCGTAACAGCAGTTCTTTTTCCCATTAATTTGGGAGAAGTAACCGTAACCGTAACCCCGGGAATAACTTTCCCGTCTACATCCTTTACCACCCCGGTAATAGCACCTGTGGTTTTCTGGGCTATTCCGAAGGAGGTAAGGAGAAAAGCTACTGCAATAAATGCAATTAGTACTTTAGGTGCCTTAATTTTAGGCATATAAACCTCCTTATAAAAGTATTAACCTAATGTATAAGCAAATTTTATGCCAGAAAAGGATACTCTTACTTATTTACTTTGTATCAATCGAATTCATTAAAAATCCAAAAAATTGGATTTTTTGGTTCAAAAAATTGGATTTTTCAAATAAATTTATAGAAATAAATATTTTTTTATTATTTCCAAACTTATCCTTGACCCTTTTATCTTTTTTATTTATAATTATTTAATTAATGAGGAGGAAGCTATGGGAATTAAGATTTTTGTAGGGGATGACAGTATTTCCACAAAAAAAGTAATTGAAATTGCTTCAGAGGGAAAAGATTGGAATCTAATGTTTTTTAGTGAGGGGGATGCACTTTTCGATGCTCTTGAAAAAGAAGAGCCTGAGATACTTTTTATCTCACACAATTTGCCCGGGAAAAGCCTTTCCTTTATCTTAAAATGGCTTGAAGAGAAACAAAAATCCACAAAAGTGGTTATTATGAAAGGAGCTTTTGACGAAGCTATTGATTGGGGAACAAGTAAGGAATATGAAACTCTCGCAAAACCATTTTCTTCCGACCAGTTTACAGAATTTATAACAAGATTAACTCAAAAAGAAGGTGAGAACGCCATTTCTTTGCCAGAAGAAGAGGAAGAAGAGGAATTAAGAGTACCAAAACTTCCCGAAGAAGAAGGAAGTTCAGAGGAAAAGAAAGAGGAGGAAGAAGAGGAATTAAAAGTTGAGATGGAAACAAAGGAAAGTGCAGGAGAAGAGTTTAGGACAGAGGGTATAGGTGTTTATCCTGTAACAAGTGAAGAAGAAGATGTTGAGCCAAATGATGAAAAAACAAAAGAGAGTTCAACTCTTGTAACATCACCGGAAAATAACTTTGAAGAAGAAAAAGAAGAAGTAGAAAATCCTTTCTTAGATGACTCATTTTCCGAAGAAGAGTTAAACTTTTCAGAAGAGGAAGAGAAAGAGGAGGAAGAAGAGGAAGAAGTAGAGGAAGAATTTAAAAACACGAAAGAGAATTTTGAAGATGATGAAGCGGATTTTTCCTCCCTCAATGAAGAGATTGATGAAGAGGAAGAGGAAGAGGAAAAACTTAAATTCGAAGAAGATGAAATAAAAAAGATGGAAGAGGAAGAAATAGAAAAAGAACAAAAAAAAGAAGAACTCTTCTCAGAGGAGATTACATCCGCTCCAACATTAAAACTTGATGGAGATAAAGAGAAGGAAGAAAAAGAGGATCTTGAACAAACAGTAATGTTTTCTGAGGAAGAAATTAAAAAAGCAGAAGCAGAAGAAAAAAAGGAACTTCATAAATTTGAAGAAGACACAAATGAAAGGATAGAAGAAAAAGCAGTGGAAGCAGAAGAAAAAAAAGAGGAACTTTTTGAGGAAGCAAAAGAGGAAGTGGAAAAAGCCGAAGAAGCTATTGTTGAAGAAAAGAAAGGGGAAGAAAAGACAGTTCCTCCGCCAAATGAAATGGACACTCAAGAACTTGAAGGAGAAGAAGTTCCAATAAACGAAGAACTAATAAAAAAAATTACCGCTCAAAAAGTTGAAGAAATATTGTGGGAAATTCTTCCCTCAATAGCGGAAAAAATCATCAAAGAAGAGCTTGAAAAACTTAAAAAAGAGTTAACCGAATTAGAAGAAGAATAAAAATTTAATTACATAATAGGAGTCTTCAAGATGGAATTGGATTTTGAGAAGGAGTATATTCCGCAAAATATTGAAAAAAAGTGGATTAAATTCTGGATTGAAAAAAAGATTTTTCAGGGAGATGAAAAATCCAAAGAAAAAAAATTTTCATTAGTATTACCACCACCAAATGTGACAGGAACATTACACATGGGACATGCTCTTGCCTTTACCATTCCGGATATAATAGTAAAAAGAAAGAAAATGCAGGGGTACAATACTATGTGGCTTCCGGGAACAGATCATGCTGGAATTGCCACTCAGATAGTAGTTGAAAGAATACTCGCAAAAGAGGGAATAAAAAAAGAGGATCTTGGAAGAGAAAAATTTTTGAAAAGAGTCTGGGAGTGGAAAGAGAAAAGTGAAAAAAGAATAAAAGAACAATTAACCACTCTGGGGCTTTCACTTGACTGGTCACGATACAGATTCACTCTTGATGAAGGCCTTTCAAAAGCGGTTAAAAGGGTTTTCGTAAAACTTTATGAGAAAGGTTTAATATATAAAGGTAATTATATGGTAAATTGGTGTCCGCGATGTGGAACTGCAATATCAGATCTTGAAGTTGTTTATGAGGAAGAAAAAGGAAAACTCTATTACTTAAAATACCCAATTAAAAATAAAAAGGATGAATTTATAATTGTAGCAACAACAAGGCCGGAAACAATGCTTGGAGATACTGCTGTTGCAGTACATCCGGAAGATGAAAGATATAAAAATTTAATTGGAAAAATCTTAATTTTACCTCTCCAGAATAAAGAAATCCCCATAATAGCCGATGAAGTTGTTGAAAGGGAATTCGGAACAGGAGCTGTTAAAGTAACCCCTGCCCATGACCCCAATGATTTTGAGATAGGTAAAAGGCATAACCTTGATTTTGTAAAGGTTATTAATGAAAAGGGAATTATGACAAAAGAGGCAGGGGAAAAGTTTGAAGGATTAACAAGAGAGGAAGCAAGAAAGAAAGTAATTGAGGAACTTGAAAAAGAGGGACTTGTTTTAAAGATAGAGGATTACACCCATTCAGTTGGGCATTGCCAGAGATGCGGAACAGTTGTTGAGCCAATGATTTCGAATCAATGGTTTGTTAAAATAAAGCCACTTGCAGAGCCTGCAATAAAAGCTGTTGAAACAGGGAAAATAAAATTTATTCCTAAGAATTGGGAAAAAACCTATTTTGAATGGATGTATAATATAAGAGATTGGTGTATCTCAAGACAGCTCTGGTGGGGACATCAGATTCCTGTTTATTATTGTCAGGATTGCGGAGAAACAATTGTAAGTGAAGAAAAACCGGAAAAATGTCCCAAATGCGGAAGTAATAATTTAAAACAGGAAGAAGATGTTCTTGATACATGGTTTTCATCAGCCCTCTGGCCTTTTTCAACACTCGGATGGCCCGAAGAAACGGATGATTTGAAAACCTTTTATCCAACAGATCTTATGGCGACCGGATTTGACATTATATTTTTCTGGGTAGCAAGGATGATAATGATGGGGCTGGAATTCGGAAAAGATATACCATTTAAAGAAGTTTTGATTAATGGCCTTATAAGAGATGAGCATGGTCAAAAGATGAGTAAAACAAAGGGAAATGTAATAGATCCACTTGATATGATAGATAAATATGGAGCGGATGCTTTAAGATTCACCCTTGCAATAAATGCTGTACCCGGAATGGATATTTCAATATCCGAAAGCAGAATGAAAGGGTATAAAGCATTTGCAAACAAGCTGTGGAATGCTGCGCGATTTGTTTATATGAATACAAAAGAGCTTGAAAATAAGGATTTCAAAACACTTAATAAAGATAATCTATCATTAGCTGACAGATGGATTTTATCCACACTTCAAAGTGTAAAAGATGAGATTAATACTGCTCTTGACGAATATAAAATATTCAAAGCAGCTGACACAATTTATCATTTTGTATGGCATCAATACTGCGACTGGTATATAGAAGCATCAAAAAAAGAGATAAGAGAAGGAAATAAAGACACTCTAATTGTGTTACTCCACACATTAAAAGAAATAATCCAGCTTTTATTTCCATTTATGCCATTTATCTCTGAAGAGCTCTGGGAAAGATTTGAATTTTCAAAAGAAAGCATAGCTCTCTCAAACTATCCCATTCCTGAAGATGAATGGAAAAACACTGAAGCTGAAAACTTAATGGGAGAACTTATTGAATTTGTATCAGGAGTAAGAAGGGTAAGAGCAGAAGCAGGGATAAATCCGTCTGCTTACATTGATCTTTTAATTCTTCCTTCAAATAATAATACAAAAGAAAACATAGAAAAAAATGCAGAGGTTATTAAACTTTTAACAAGAACCAAAGGATTTGAAATAATTGAAAAACAGCCAGAAGGGAAATACCTTAAAGGAGTATCTTCAAGCTGGGAGTTTTTTATACCTGTAGAAGGATTAATAGATATAGAAAAGGAAATAAATAGAATAGAAAAGGAAAAAACAGGTGCTGAAAATGAACTAAAATCAATAGAAGCAAGATTAAAAAATGAGAATTTCTTGAAAAAAGCACCTAAAGAGATAGTGGAGAGAACAAAAAGGAGAAAAGAGGAGCTAAAAGAAAAGCTTGAAAAACTTGAAAATACATTAAACACATTTAAAAATCTTTGAAAGCAAAAAAGAATGCACTGAGCTTTTTACTGCCCTTTTTTTCTATTTTTTCCATTTTTTTCATTTACCTAAAGACTTTATCGTCAAATTTTAATTTTGACGGAGTGGTTTATGCTCTTTTTTTAAGAAATTCAATTATAATAAAATCACCGCTGGGATTTCTCCATTATCAGCACCTATTGTACCAACCAATTTCATACTTTTTTTATAAAACTATGAAAACAAATCTTGATCCGCTGATATTTTTAGAATTTGAATCACTCTTTTTTTCAATTCTCTCTCTTATTTTCTTCTATTTAACAATAAAAAAGATAACAAAAGACCTTTTTTTCTCTTCAATTTCCACTCTGTTTTTAGGTTTCTCCCATATATTCTGGTATTACAGTGTTGAAGCCGAAGTTCATTCATTATCTTTCTTCTTAATAGCTTTCTCCCTTTATATAATCTCTATAAAAGAGGATAGTTCAATAAGCTCATTTTTTGCGGGTTTACCTATACTCTCTCATGTTTTAAACACATTCTATTTAATATCATACGGATTGCTAAAAATCATAAAAAAAGAAAAAGAGCTTTTAAAACAATTCTTTATTTTAATTTCTATTCCTACTATCTCTTATCTTATTCTACTCTTTTATCTGAAATCAAAAGGAAATTTAGCCTCATTTTTCAGCAAACGGTCTGCTGCTTCTTTAAGCCTTCCCTCTTTAAAGGCTTTTTTTCAAAATATAGAATCTTTTGGTAAATTTTTCTCATTAGGCTTAATTTCCTATCTTTTTGCCTTTCTTTTTTGGGTCTTTATTTTATATATTCTTATAAAAAAAAGAAAAGATACTTTTGATTTTATTCTTCTTTACTGGCTCTTACTTGCTTTTCTATTTCACCTTTTCTGGGAACCTTTTAATCCAGAATTAAAATCACCTATATTAATTCTGTTTTTACTTGTTTTTCTAAAAGAGATTCATAAAATAAAGAAGTGGAAATACTTAATCATCTCCCTTTTAACAATTCTTCTTTTCTCCCTCAATTTCGGATTTTTTAAATCAAATGCGGATGCGAATAAAAATATTAATTATAAAATAGCAATACAGATAAAAAATTGTACACCGAAAAATTCCATTATAATAATAGGAGGAACCAAAAAAGGGTATATTTTCGGAAAGGCTTACATTCCATACTTTTCTCTGAGGAAAGTTCTTTCCTTGGATACTTACGGAAAAAAAATCGGGGAAAGAGATGTTAAAATAATTCTGGAAAAGATTAAAATTTTTCAAGAAAAAAAGAAAGTTTATATTCTAAATGACTACATAAATAACAAAGTTTCAAGAGAGCTTTTTTCAAACAAATATAGCTATGAGTTTTTTAAAAAAGAACTTTCTTCCCATCTTAAATTTATTTGCAATATTGGGTCATATAAACTATATAGTATAAAACCACATTAATCGGATTTTATCTCTTCTTCATAAAATTTTTTCAAATTACCAATCAATGTCGGTTTTATAGGCTTTCTCATAGTTGGAGGATGGGGTGATTTTCCTTCAAAACTTTTTATTATATTCTCAATAATAGGTCCGCATATTCTCCCCTGACAATTACCCATACCGGCTCTTGTAAAGGTTTTTACAAAATTCATATCAGAAGGACCAATTTCAATAGCTTCTCTGATTTTTTTCATGCTAATATTTTCACATCTGCAAATCACGGTATCATCTTCAATATTTTTATAAAATTCCAAGGGAACCGAGAAAACAGTATTAAAGCACTTCGAATATTTTATCGCTTTTTTTCTCTTTTTAATAAGTTTTTGAATCTTATTTTTTCCACTATTATCCAGAAGATTTAAGGAATCCAAAAGAGCAAGAGCAGAAAGTTCCCCTTCAATTTGAGATTTTTCAGCTCCTCCGACTCCTGTAATCTCTCCGCAAGCATAGATATTTTTATTGGAACTCATCAATCTTTCATCAGTATTAACAATCCAGCCACCCAAAGTTTCATCATAAATAATATTAACGCCTGCTGATCTTGCAACCTCAAGATTCGGAACAAATCCGAAACCAATAGCAAGAAGTTCTGTTTTTATATTTTTAATACTTTTCTCAATAACTTCTCCATCCTTCCCTATCTTCCCCACAGAGATTCTCCGGACAGAATCATCCCCCTCTGCTTTTAAAACTCTCCAGCCATATTTAATCGGGACATGATTACTTAAAATCTCTTCAAGATAAACAAATGCCTCTATAAGCTTTCCGGGAAAATCCAAAAGCCCTTTTGAAAAAGCAATCTGCTCTTTGAATCTTTTAAGTTCATAAATACCTTTAACCTTTCCCCCTGCTTTTAAAATTTCATAAGCTACCGCATAAAGAAAAGGGCCCGTACCAGCAAGGACAATCTCCTCCGCCGGTAAAATCCCATTGCTTTTTAAAAACACCTGAACAGCTCCTAAAGAAAAGACACCTGGAAGATCCCATCCCGGAAATGGAAGATATTTCTCTCTTGCTCCGGTAGAGATAATGAGTTTTTTATAATAAATGAGTTCACTCTTTCCTTCTCTATCAAAAAGAAGTTTATCTCCCTCATAAACACCAACTACAGTTGAGTTTCTAAATATTTTAATATTTGTTGAATTTTTAAGTTCATCAATTAATTTTAAACCCTCTTTTTTTACGGATGTTTTAAATTTTAGAAGTTTATTTTTAAAGTTCTCGGGTAAGGTTCTTAAATATTGTCCTCCTAAAAACGGATTCTCATCTATTATGGCTACTTTTAAATCATATTTGGCAAGAACAGAAGCTGCCTTTAATCCCGCTATTCCTGCTCCCACTATTATAACATCATATTGATTACCCTTCATCAAACTCCACCTCCATCCCATCTTCAACAAGAGTCATGCAGGAACGGATATTTGGAACACCATTGACAGTAACAAGGCATTCAAAGCATACTCCCATTCCACAAAAGGGAGAATTATATCTGCCTTTTAGTGCTTTCCCTCCGAATCTTTTAAAACCGGCAGCCCATAAAGCAGCTGCAAGAGTTTCTCCTCTATAAGCTGATATTCTTTTCCCATTAACTATAATTTCCACCTGCTCTTTTCTCTCTATCCCTTTAATCCTCTTCACTTTACACCCTTAAATTATTAGTGATAAGTATATCATTCTGATGATATGATATCAAGAAATTTTTGTTATTTATTCCTTAAAAGACTTGACAGGCTATAAATTGAAAATGGTTTTGTTAAAATACTAACACTGTATTTAGTTTCCAATTTTTCGGCAAATTCTTTATCCGCTGCACTTGAAAGAAAGATAATCTTTTTCACATGTTTTCTTATAAAGGATACAAATCTCGTAATTTCTTTTTCTCTTTCTCCATTTAAGCTCAAATCCAAGAAAAGATAATCAGCTTTCTCCTTTTTAGCTGTATCCTTTGCTTCTAAAAGATTATTTAAATAAAATGTGTTAATTCCCAGGAATTCAAGCAATTGCTGTACCAATTCGGGAAAGATGTCCCCATCCGAAAGAATAATTGCTTTTCCCTGAAACTTTCCTTTTAGTTCCAAAGGCAAAACAGAGCTTCCTCCTTTACTCTTTTCTCCTGTTTTTGCTTTATACTGGGGCAAATAAACAGAAAAGGTGGTACCTTCTCCCTTTTTAGAAGAAACTTTAATAAATCCTCCGTGAGAATTTATTATTCTTTTGGTTATATAAAGCCCTATCCCACTCCCTTTTGTCTCATCCTTTTCTTTAGTTGAAAAGAATGGTTCAAAGATTTTACTAAGATGCTTTTTCTCTATTCCTTCTCCATTATCTTTAACTTTAATTACCACATATCTTTTTCTTTCTACATTCCATTTTTTTGCATCCCCTGAGCCTATCATTTGCGAGTTAACCTCAACCCGGATTCTTCCATCTTCTTTATTTTTTAGTGCATCCCGGGCATTTGTTAAAAGATTCAAGAAGACCTGCATTAATTGATTCGAGATACCTTTTACATAATACTCTCCTTTGCTTTCCAGCTCTAACCGAACATCTTTTTGTAAAGAAGGCTCTACAATTATCATAACTTCTTCTAAAATTTTATTAATACTCTGTACTTCAGGGTTATCTTCGCCTTCCCTGGAAAAGCTTAAGGTTTGAAAAACCATTTTATGAGCCTTTTCTAAAATCTTTTTTATTTTGCCTAAATATTCATACTTTTTATCCTCCGAGCTGGTTAATTCCAAAAGTTCAAGATAACCTGACATTCCTGATAAAATATTGTTCATATCATGGGAAATTCCCCCAACAAGATCCCCCAAAAGTTCTTTTTTTTGCGTTTGCTCAGCTCTTTTCCTAAAAAGAACTTTTTCACTTACATCTGTAAAAAAACTAACAATAAAACTTTTTCCGGGTAGAAGCTCTACAATCTTCTGCTCCACATAAAAATAATTTTCTCCAAAACCCTTAATTTTTTCATCCTCTTCAACAATTTCCATCTTTTTTCTCTTTATCACACATGAAAAACAAGGTTTTTTTCTCTCAAACACAACCTCATAACACTTTTTTTCCTCCACATCTCTGCCAAACATCTTCACAAACCCTTTATTTTTATATACAATTTCAAAAGTAGCCGGATCCACAATATAAACGGGATCTTCAAGATCATTATAAAT
This sequence comes from Candidatus Aminicenantota bacterium, assembly GCA_027067555.1. Classification (GTDB taxonomy): domain Bacteria; phylum Acidobacteriota; class Aminicenantia; order JAMOAD01; family JAMOAD01; genus JALXDT01. Next base: position 12,140 of record JAMOVU010000174.1, read on the forward strand.
CGCCAGGATTGTAGAAAATCGCTCTTTTAAAATATCTCTGTAATATTTAATCTTAAAATAAAACTCAATAAACTTAAAAGCTTCCCTAATTGAATCCATCTCTTTAATAGAAAAATCCATTTTTTTTGTATAATTTACAAAAATTATAAACTTTTCAACCTGTGCACCAGTAAATACGGGAAAAGCCATTATCCTCTTTATACTCCTATGCTTCATAAAACTTGCAATTCTTGGCTCTGCAGAATCACAGTCAAAAAAGACCAGCTGGTTTTCTAATAATGTCTTTTTTAAAACAGGCATTTTTCTAAAATCAACCTCTTCACCCACCGAGAAAAAATAACTTGTGTTTATTTTTTCTTCTTCTATTCTTACCTCATCTTCCATTATAAAATTTTCATTGGCTGATTTTTTAAAAAAGCATATTCGGTCAACCCCCAATATCTTAGCAATATTTGTAATAACATCCTTAAAACTTCTTTTCCCTCCCAATAAATAACTACTTTCCGCTCCTATTGCCCTCAATATTTTCACAAATCTAAGCTCATCACGAAGAGCTATTTCTCGGGTTATATCTTCTATAAGAAACAAAAACCTTCTCTCACCTAAAAATCTTTTAGTTATTAAATAATTTACCTTTATAATTATCTTTTTCTTTTTAAGATAAACATTAAAACTCCCAATAGATTCTTTTTTCTTATCAAAAATATCAGTAGCTCCCTCTTCGAAAAGCTCGAGAATACTTTTTCCAACCAACTCTTCTTTTTGTGTTCCTAAAAACACCGTTGTTTTTTCATTTGAAAAATGAATAATCCCCCTTTCATCTGTCATAATCAAAGCCCTGTCCTCAAGCTCCATCAAATCTTCAATAAGCTGTGCTGTCTTTATCCGCCGGGTTTCATCCAGGCCTACAAAAAGCACCCCTTTCTTTTTCTCCGCTTCAAAAGGTATTAATAGAATTTCAAACAATCTTTTTTTCCCATCTTTCCCTTCAAGGGGAAATTTTTCCAAATTAAAACTCTTTGAATAATTAAAAACATTCTCTATGTTTAAAATAAGAGGTTTTAAACCGGAAGCATTTACAGATAATAGTTCACTAATCTTATCCCCAAAAAAATCTTTTGCCGGTTTGTTAAAAGAGGCTATCTTTTTACCATTTTCCAAAAAGATCAGAAGCAATGGAAATTTGTCAGCTACCCTTTTCCATGTTTCAAGAGAAACTTTCCACTCTTTTTCTCGATAAAGCACTTTTTTATAAAGATCTGATAATCTTTGAAAAATATCCTCAAATTCTTTAAGAACAAATTTCCCTTCAGGGAGTTTTGGTGTTTTGTTTTCAATTATCTTGTTTATATTTGAAACTACGGCTTTAAGCCCTTCAGAAAGATTGGAAGAAAAAGTATCAAATTTAAAAAATTTATAGAAAAAGAGAAAAACTACAAAACTGATAAGACTAAGGACAAAAGCCACAAAAAACACATTAAACAAAAAAGAACTTACTGATATTTTATAAACTACTATTTTCCCTCTTTTTGAATCTCTAAGATAGTAAAAAATCTTATCATTGATCAAAATAATTCCTGTTCCATCTTTTTTTATTTCTTGTAACCTGACAATTGGTTTTTTAGACGGGTTTTCCACAGATTTTCCATTTATATCAAACAATTCAAATCTTTTCATCCCTTTAGTTCCTTTTAAAACAAGGTGATAATAGGCTATTTTAAGATCTACATTCTTTATTCTTTTTGAAAAATAATAAAAGGATATGAAAGAAAAAAACAAAAATTCAAGAGATAGAAAACTGATAAGAAATTTGGCGATAACACGTTTAACACTCTTAATTTTCATAATTCAGCCCTGTTTTAAAATTCTAATATTAAAAAAAAATAAAGTCAAGGTTCACACATCTGTTAATAAAGAAAGCTATAATTAATCATTAAAATTTATAAATCCTCCTCTAAATAAAAAAAGGGAGTTAGCTTAAAAGCTAACTCCCTTTAAGGTTTGTATGTTTTATTTAATCACCAGTTTCTATTACCTCTGCGACCGTATCCTTGCCCAGTTTCACTTTCACTTGATATTATTGTCTCATACTCTTCCTGTGAAATATACTGAGGTGTATAGGAAAGACCATATCTTTCAAGTTGAGATACAAACGCTCTCATATGATTTTCCGAGCCTTTTCTCAAGTTTTCAAATACAAAAACAACATCCATATTATCCGATTTAACAATTGCTTCATCCAAATCATAAATATCAAGATCTTCAATTGTTGCACCAACTTTAAAGGCCTCTGTTATAGATTCTTTTCCCTTTGCTACAAGAGAATCATAAAGTTCCTTTAACTTTGAGTCAGAGAAAACTCCTCTATCATTGCTTGTCATCGGATCTGTTAATCCATATTTGTCAATTAAAGTTTTCACAGCATCCATATGTGTTTGTTCAGAGCCTGAGATATTGAGAAAAACCTGAGATCCCCAAACCTCATAAAGAGTCAGGTAAACATCCCTTGCAAGCTTTTCTTCTTCTCTCATTTTCAGAATATAATCCTTTTCAGCTTGAGAAAGTTCCTCATAGGGCATCTGGGATACCATGTCCTGAATAATCTGATTGTTTCTTCCACCATTACTTCTTTTTCCCCAACCACTAAAAGCCAAAGTTGTAAGCATAAATGTAACCACAACCAAAGTTAATAAATTTTTCTTTTTCATTTCTTCCTCCTAAAAGTTTAATACATATTTTATTCAAGAATCATGCCAATTTAAAAGGCTATTATTTCGCAAATTTTTGCGAGAAAAACCCGGTTTTTTGCGAAAATATCAAAAATATATTCTCTAAATAAATCCAATAAAATACCTAAAACTCTTTCAAAATACTTAAAAACATTCAATTGACAACTAACCATATTTTTAATAAAATTTAAAGCATGCTTAAAGACTTACCTAATAAATTATGTGTGTTGAGAATTCTTTTGTCGCCTGTTTTTTTTGTTCTTTTCACATCCTCATGGAAATACGGTAAGTTAATTTCTCTTTTTTTGGTAATAATAATAGAGGCAACTGATTTAATAGATGGGATTATTGCAAGACGGACTAATCAAGTCACAGATTTTGGAAAGATACTGGATCCGTTCGCTGATAAAATAGCAAAGTTAACCTACTTTTTAGGTTTCCTTTATTATCAATATTTTCCCATCTGGATGTTTTTAATTATAGTTTACAGAGAATTTTTTCTTACTATATTCAGACAGTACGCAGAAAGAAAAAATATCATAATTGCAGCAAGACTCACAGGTAAACTAAAATCAGAAGTTCAAGCCATAGGAAGTATTATAATAATTTTACTAATAAATATAAATCTTCTAATTAAACCCATTGAAAAAATCAATGTTTACATATACCTTATAATGCTTTTAATCACTTTAATTACACTATTAAGCATTATAGATTACATTGTCGCTTACTTTTTTTTATTAAAAAAGATTAATAATAATAAGGAGAATTATGATAAAAGTTGAACTTATCGGTTTTACTCCTGATGCTGAGAAAATAATTGAAGAAGCCGGAAGAACAGCTTATCTTTCTTTTGATAAAAAAAGTGATTTCCCTCTTTTCAGGATAGCCAGTGAAAGTGAAGAAAAATTGGTTTATTCGGAAAAATATCCGGAAATTAGAAATGCAAAAGAGGGAGATTTAATAGAACTAGAAGGTAAAAAATGGGAAGTTAAAAAAAGGTGGGAAAATACAGCAGCAAAATTTATCGAAATGCTCATCCGGTCGGGGCATCATTCTGTTTTGGAACACTCTTTTGCAACTTTTAGGATAAAAGGAGGCTCAAGAGCTTTTACTCACCAGCTTGTAAGACATCGTTTGGCAGCATTTACCCAACAATCGCAAAGATATGTAAATGAAGAAAACTTTAATTTTATAATTCCTCCTTCCATAGAAAAAAACCAGAAAGCTTTGAAAATATTCAAAGAGTTTATGGAATACGCAAAAGAGACATACTCAAAATTAAGGTCCCTTAAAATAAAAAAGGAAGATTCGAGATTTGTGCTACCCAATGCAGTTGAGAGTGAAATTGTAATAAGTGCTAACTTAAGGGAATGGCGTCATATTTTAGAGTTAAGGGGACATCCAACGGCACAGTGGGAAATCAGAAATTTTGCAGTAGAGGTAGCAAAAATTTTAAAAGAACACTTTCCCGCTGTTTTTTATGATTTTATAATAGATGAAGGGAAAAATTTGGTTATAAAGCGTGAAAATCAATAAAATTCTCTTTTTTTTTCTAAGTATTATTATAATACTATTACCACCTGCTTACGGAAGACTTGAGAAAAGTTCCGCGGATAAGGTAAATCACCTTTTAAAGTCTATTCTTACAAAAAAAATACAGGCAAAAAAAATAATAATGACGGAAGATGAGATAAACTCATACCTTTACTATTACAGAAAAAAGATTTTCACTGATGATGTAAAATGGGCTAAGGTGAAACTTAAAAATAATAATTTAATAGAAATAAGAGTTGTAATGTTCTTCAACGGTAATACAGTAAAAGATAGCTACTTATCATTGTTAAAAGGTTCAATAATTGATATAAATTCCCGATTTAAATTAAAAAACTTAAACAGTGGCTGCTTTCAAATAAAATTACTATCTTTAAATGTTAACGGGCTAAAGCTTGATAATCAATTTGCCATAAATTTAATATCAACTATCTCTCCGGATTTTAAAAAATATTTTGAAGGCTTTTGCCCTGATTATAAAATAAGAAAAATCATGGTAAGAGAAGAAAAAATCATATTTCTATTCTAAAACTGTTTTTTCAATATATCATTTAAACTTGACACTTATTCTTGTTGGCTTATAATATAAAAGCGGAGGTTAGAAATGAACAGAGAAAAGATTTTTGAAGAATTGAGTGTCAGGAATGAGAAAAAAATTGTGCTTTTAATTATGGATGGAGTGGGAGGACTACCCTTAAATGGAAAAACCGCTCTTGAAGCGGCCAAAAAACCAAATTTGAATGCTCTTGCAGAAAGATCTTCCTGCGGAAGAACAATTCCCGTCTTACCTGGAATCACACCCGGCAGTGGTCCCGCACATTTCTCTTTATTCGGTTATGACCCAATAAAATACAATGTTGGCAGGGGAATTCTTGAAGCTCTCGGAATTGATGTTGATGTACATGAACATGAAGTAGTTGCAAGGGGAAATTTTTGCACCATTGATAGAGAAGGGATAGTAACAGATAGAAGAGCCGGGAGAATTCCAACTGAAAAAAATCGGGAAATAATAAAATTATTGTCAGAAAATATAAAAGAGATAGATGGAGTTAAAATATCCCTTTATTCCGGTAAAGAGCATAGATTTGTTATTAAATTAAAACACCCTGAGCTTTCTGACAAGATATCTGATGCAGATCCGCAAAAAGAGGGACTTCCGATAAAATTCCCGGAACCACTCGAAAATAATGAAAAGGCTGAATTTACTGCAAATATTGTAACAAAATTTATGAAAAAAGCCATAGTTGTTTTAAAGGACAGCCATCCTGCAAATGCTTTACTTTTAAGAGGCTTTTCAGAATATCCCAAGATTCCACCTATGCAAAAGATATTTAAGCTCAATCCTGCGGCAATTGCAAACTATCCAATGTACAGAGGACTTGCAAAATTGGTCGGAATGAATGTTTTAGAAGTGGGGCCAGAGATAGATGATGAAATTATAACCTTAAAAAAAGAGTGGAATAATTATGACTTTTTTTACATTCACATTAAAAAGACAGATTCCTACGGAGAAGATGGTAATTTTGAAAATAAAGTAAAAATAATAGAAAAGGTCGATCAAATACTTCCTGAAATTTTATCTTTAAATCCTGATGCAATCGCAATCACAGGGGATCACTCAACCCCATGCAAAATAAGCGGACACTCCTGGCATCCAAATCCGTTTCTTCTTTACTCCCCTTATATAATAAAAGATGATGTAAAAATATTTACTGAAAAAGAGTGTGCAAAAGGGATTTACGGTACTTTTCCGGCAACAGACATTTTACCTCTTTTGCTTGCAAATACATTAAAATTAAAAAAATATGGAGCATAAATGAACAACAAAACATTATGGATTTTAATTTTAATCATTGGAATTATTGTCTTTTACGGTGTCTACAGAATTACCGGAGGCTTGTCCTTAAAAACTCCTTCGGAACAGGCAATCAAAGATGGAATTGAGCTTGTTAATTTGAAAACCGGCTGGTTTATTTCCGAAAGAGCATTGAATAAAATCAAGATTTTACCATTCGTTGAACTCGCTGTTAAAAATTCATTGAATGAACCTATAGCAAAAGGAACATTAAATTTTGTGGTCACTTTCAAAGTCAAAGGAGATAAAATAAACTTTGATACAGGCTGGAAAATTTATCCATCTAAGAAAATCCCGATCGGTAAAATAGGAGAAAAAGTCAGAATTTCCTGCACTCATGGATACATAGGCTCAAGTGCAGAAGCATTTGAAAAAAATAAGAGCAAGTGGAAAATTCTTGAAGCCACTATTTTCGTAAAATACAAAGGCTCAAAACTTATTGAATTAAAACACCTTGAAATAGCCCAAAAAATTTACTGATAAATTTTATTCGTAAACCATAATTTTAAGAGAAGCAATAGGATCTTTAATTTTGTGGGTAGTAATAAATTTGATTCTTTTTCTTTTATTGGGGATAAGATCAAAAAAATTGTCAGTAAAAAACCCTTCATAATTATCAAAACTTAAAAACAGATTTTTCGCAAGCCTGTCTGAGATAAGTTCTATGTGGTATCCATCTTTTATCTTCCAAATTTTAATCTTTACGATAGGATGCAAAAGATTAAGTTCCTTGGGCCTGACAAAATAATAATATCTTTCGGAAACAAGCTCCCTATTAGTATCAAAAAGAGTTATGTAAAGAAAAACTGACTTTTTGTCTTTCATTTTTAAAAGTTGTCTTTTCTGAATCTTAAAATAAGTATTATTAGAATTGGGAGGGATAAAAACACTAAGTTTATTTTCCCACAAAACTTTCCCGTAAAAATCAAGAAGTTCAAGAGAGAGTACTCCTTTAACACCTTTTAACTTATCAGAAATAATCTGAACATTGACAAACTTTTTATCTTGAAAAGGAGAGACAAGAATATCAGAGTAAAGTTTTTTCACCTCATACTGCAAAGCTTTCCACCTTCCTTTCCAATCAATTCCCGACCAGGAAACCACAGGCCAGCAATCATTTAATTGCCAGTAAAGGGAGCCCATACAAGAAGGCTTTGCTCTCCTTTGAGCTTCTATTGACATTCCAATTCCGTAGGCCTGTAAAAGCTGACTTACATAAATATAATCCTCCAATATCACAGGTTTTCCAAAATAATCATTCATATATTTATCTATTATTTCAAAACCTATAGGATGCTTTTCATGAGCTCTTAAAATCTTCGAATAAAGTTTTCTATCCTCCGGTAAAGTAAACTCTTTTATTGTCTTCATATCAGGCAACCCCTGAAACCCAAACTCGGAAATAAATCTTCCAATTTTATTTTTTTTATTAAAAATCTCAAAAGGCTCCTTACCATGCCAAACTCCCCAATAGTGAACATCACCTGAAGTATTCAAATCAGGTTCTCCCCAGTTGGTTAAAGGAGAAGTATGTATGTAAGTTCTTTCTCCATCATATTTTTTTACGAGTTCGGGTAATAGTTCTTTAAAGAGTTTACTATAATCATTCTCTATTTTTATTCTCTGCTCTTGATTGTACATATTCTGCCATCCCCAATGATTCCAACCTTCGTAAACCTCATTGTTTCCACACCAGAGCACCAATGAAGGATGATTTCTCAATCTTTTAATATTGTATATAGCTTCCTCTTTTACATTCTCTAAAAATTCCCTATCTGCCGGATACATCGCACAGGCGAACATAAAATCCTGCCAGATCATAATTCCGTATTTATCACAGAGTCTATAAAATATATCATTCTCATAAAAGCCTCCTCCCCAAACCCTGAGCATATTTATGTTGGATTTTATTATATTTTTAAAAAGAGTTTCATACCTCTTTTCTGATACTGAGGGAATAAACATATCCTGAGGAATATAGTTAGCTCCTTTTATAAAAACGGGAATCCCATTCACTTTAAAATAAAAGCTCTCACCTAACCTATCTTTTTCTCTCACAAGCTCCACCTTTCTTATTCCAATATAGTCATCCCACTCTCCCTTAACTCGTTTACCCGTATAAATCTTTACATTAAAGTGGTAAAGATGTGGTTTTCCCATACCAAGGGGCCACCAGAGTTTGGGGTTTTCTATTTCAAGCTCCACTGTTTCAGTATTTTTACCCCTTTTAAGCTTTATTCTCTTTACCTCCTTTACCTTTTTATCCTCTTGAAATAATTCAATTTTAACCTCTCTCTCGCCGGTTGAGATAAGCTCAAGTATGAATTCCAGATCTGCATTTTCTTTTGAAACTTTCTTTTGAATAACCCTAACTCCATCAAGCTTAACATCACTCCAGGCTTCTATATAGACAGGTTTCCAGACCCCCATGGTAATATAAACAGGTGCCCAATCCCATCCGAAATGATAAGCAGGCTTTCTTACAAAGATGTAATCAGCTGTTGTTTTGTGGTAAGGATATTTTTCTTTTTTTTCTTTTATTATTTTGAGAGGTGAGTGAAAAATAATCTTCAGATAATTTTTACCGGAGCGAATTAAACTTTTTATATCCACACTCCACTTTCTAAAAAAATTATTTGCTCTTAATATCAGTTTGTCATTTAAAAACACATCCGCATAAGTATCCAACCCCTCAAAAACCAATTCAATATTTTCTTGTTCGAGTATTTTTTCATTAACATCAAAATATGTCCAATATTCCCAGTCTTTCTCACCAATCCAAGAATATTTACTTTCATTTTTCCTAAAATAGGGATCCTCAATAACTCCATTTTTAAAAAGATCAGTCTGAACGGTCCCGGGTAAATAAGCTTTATATTTTTCATCAGCTCCCACTTCACAAAAAAACCAATCATAAGACAAAAGGCTGAATTTTATTAAATTAAGATCATTTTTATTAAAATCTCTGTTAAAAAAAAAGGTGGCTGAATTGAGCGGTTGTACAAAAGATACCACAAAGATAACAATTAATAATAAAATACAATCTTTTTTTTTCATTCTCTCAGAAAATTTAATATATATTATTTAAGAGATCAAAAAAAGTCAAGATCAAAAAAAATAAAAATCAATATTAATACTATTGACACAAAAGATTAAAAAAGCTACAATACCATACATTAGTTAGGACTAACTAACTGTGAGAGTAAAAGAATGAATACACAAAGAAAAGAAGAGATGCTTGATATTGCAATTAAAATAAT
>JAMOVU010000175.1 GCA_027067555.1 Candidatus Aminicenantota bacterium
ATAAAGTACATTACCCACCCAAAAAGAATGGCTCCCAGGAGAAAGGAGAAAAAAAGCACAAGTCCGTATTTCAATCTGTTTTTTGCATTATCTTCCTTTAAAAAAGAAAAAACTATTGAAACAATCAAAGCATAAAATATCATTGAAAAAAGATGACTCTTAAATATCATTTTCTTTTCCCTTTTGCTATATCATAAGCATTTATCGCTACCATAAAATTTAGAAAGCCAGAGGTTGCAAGGTATGCAGTTCCATACTCAAAAGTTATTGCTGAAAAATCTATGTTTAACAGAGAAAATTTCTTGGCTATTATAAATAAAATTCCATTTCCAATATCTCCGAAATAAGCCAAAAGGGCAAGAGGGTTTCCTCCTGTATTTTCAAAAAATCTACCGTGCGTTATAATTCCGGCCACAAACATAAGTAAGATAGAAACAAAAAATATAGCAGCTCTCTTATATTTTTTCAGAAGCAGATGACCCAACCCGGGAACCAGCCACCCTGCCAAAAACATAAGATATGGTTTTAATTTCATCTGAAATTTTATAATTATTATACCTTAAAGTCAATGGTTAGAGGAGGAGGGTATAAAAAGAAAGTTTATAAAAAATTTTTCATTTTATTAACTATCGGATAAAATATATCATTTATTGAAAAAGAGAGGTGAAATATGAAAAAAATCAAAATTACAATATTTTTTATTCTTTCTCTTACTCTTTATATCAATGCTCACTCCGAAGAAACGATTGTGAAAAGATGGGATAATCTTAAATTCGGAAATCACAGAGCTGTTGTTTATGTGGATAAAAAAGCCGAAGCTGTACTTGCAAAGATTGAGTGGAGGAGAAGAGATAAAAACCCTGAGAAAAAAAGAATTATTGTTGTGGATTCAAAGACGGGGAAAGTAATAAATGAAGTCGTAAGAATTAAAGTAAACCCGATTTACGGCATTATAGTATTTAAGCCATACTCTGTTCCCGCCAAATATTATATATATTATCTCCCCTATAAATACGAAGGTTCCAAAAATTATCCCAAAACAGTGTATCTGAAGGAGAGGAAACCTTTTGAGTCAGAATGGTACAAAAAATATTCTTCTTTGGGAAAAAATGAAATCTCTAAAATTGAAAAAGCAAAATTTTTAAAATTCGAGGCATCCGATGATTTTAATTCATTTACAGAGCTTGAAAAAATTGCCTCAAGGGAGGAGACAGAAAAACTTATAAAAAAATATAAAAATGACTCTTACCTCCTTTTTCCCGAAAAAAGGGAAAATATTGTTAGAATGTTTGATCATCTCCCATATAGATGGATTAAAAGAGGTCCGACTTATAGCATATCACTTAAAGCTTTAAAAGGAGAATATCTGACCTTTCAGATTGCTGTTTTCCCTATCAAAGAGGATTTAAAGAATATCAACATAGAATTTTCCCCATTAGTCGGGAAAAAAGATACTATTTCATCAGAAAGAATAACATGTTTTAACACTGAAGGGATTAATCTTGGCGGAAAAAAATTCAACAAAAAGGTTGAAGTGAAAAAAGGAAAAGTTTTGCCTTTGTGGTTTGGTATTGATATTAAAGAGAATCTGAAAAGCGGGGTTTATTCCGGTTTTTTGAAATTTAAAGCTGAAAACAGTGAAGAGAAAAAAGTTAAAATCAATCTTTTTATTAAAAACGAGAAGATTGAAAACAGAGGGGATAACCAACCGCAAAAGCTCACAAGACTCAGATGGCTTAACTCAAAATTGGGCTCTGACGGAGAGCCTGTAAAACCATACACCTCCATAAAAAAAGAGGGAAGAAGAATCAGTATTTTGGGAAGAAAGATTATTCTTGGCAAGGGAGGTTTTCCAGAGTCAATAATAAGCTATTTTTCAGACACTCTTACAAAAATCACACCAAATGGAGAAAACATATTAAGAGAACCTGTTGCTTTTTGTATAAAGGGAGAAAAGATAAGCTATGAAAATTTAAAATGGGAAAAAGTGAAAAGAGGTGTAGTTGAGTGGAGCACTTCGGGAAAAAGCAATTCTTTAAAAATAAGGGTTAAAGGGAAAGCCGAGTATGAGGGCTTTATGGATTATAAAGTGGAACTTACAGCATTAGAAGATACAAAAATAGATGATGTGCTATTAAAAATCATTTTTGAAAAAAACAAAGCAAAGTATATGATGGGACTCGGTTTTAAAGGAGGGAAAATTTCTGATAGTTTTTCATGGAAATGGGATAGGGGAAAAAATCAGGATTCCGTGTGGATAGGAGCTGTAAACGGCGGACTTCAGATTGCTGTAAGAGGTAAAAACTACATAAGACCGCTTAACACAAATTTTTACCACTTGAAACCACTGAATATGCCTGTTTCCTGGTACAATAATGGTAAAGGCGGCTTTGAATTAATTAAAAAAAGTGATTCTGTCATAGCTAAGTTTTTCAGTGGAAAAAGAGTTCTGAAAAAGGGAGAAACACTTCACTTTTACTTTTCCCTTTTAATAACCCCATTTAAAACAATCAATACAAAACAGCACTGGAAAAACAGATACTTTCATGCATTTAAACCTCTTGATTATATAAAAAAGATGGGTGCAAATATTATAAATGTTCATCATGCAACAGAGATAAATCCTTTCATAAATTACCCATTTTTAAGACCTGATAAAATGAAAGCATATATTGACGAAGCCCACAAAAGAGGAATGAAAGTTAAAATTTACTATACCGTAAGAGAGCTTTCCAATCATGCTCCCGAAATTTTTGCTCTGAAATCCTTAAAAGATGAAATTTTTGCTCCGGGCAAAGGAGGAGGGCCGTCCTGGCTTGTAGAGCATTTTGGTGGCAATTATATTGCAGGCTGGTTTGTTCCAAAGTATGAGGATGCTGCAATTATTAACAATGGGCAATCAAGATGGCATAATTATTATATAGAAGGCTTAAACTGGCTTGTTAAAAAGGTTGGTATAGATGGTCTTTACATAGATGATATAGCTTTTGACAGAACAATTATGAAAAGAATTAAAAGAGTCTTTGAAATGAATGGGAAAGAGGCGATAATAGATGTCCATTCTGCCAATCAATACAATCCGAGAGATGGTTTTGCAAACAGCGCAAATCTCTATCTTGAACACTTTCCTTTTATTGATAGATCGTGGTTCGGAGAATACTTTAATTATGATTCCAATCCCGACTATTGGCTCATTGAAATTTCCGGTATTCCATTTGGACTTATGGGAGAAATGCTTCAAGGGGGAGGTAATCCTTACAGAGGAATGCTATACGGGATGACAGCAAGGCTTCCGTGGGCAGGAGACCCCCGCCCATTGTGGAAATTATGGGATGATTTCGGTATTGACAGAAGCGAGATGATTGGCTATTGGTCTGATTCTTCACCAGTAAAAACCGACAAAGAAAATATTCTTGCAACTGTTTACAAAAGAAAAGATAAAATTTTGATTGCAATAGCAAGCTGGGAAAAGAAGCCTGTTAAGGTAAATCTTATTATAAACTGGAAAAAACTCGGAATGAATAAAAACAAAGTGCGTCTTTATGCCCCTTATGTAAAGGATTTTCAACCTAAAAAATCCTTTGCCGTGAATTCTCCGATTCCTATTCTTCCGAAAAAGGGCTGGTTGCTTATTTTAGAAGAAAAATAAAAAATTCCACAATAACTTGAATAAATAAGCCTAAAAGCTGTCAAGCCAAAAGCTATTCTATACTTTCTAAAATCACGCGAAGCATTGACTCTCGCTTATTCGATTTTGGGCTCAACTTTTTCTATTTTCAAATCAACCAGATTTTAAATTAACCAAAATGGATAATAAAGTATTTCCTCTTTGGAAAAGCGGTCACAGAGAACGATACCTTTTGAATTATACTTTTTAATAAAGCTTTTCAATCCTCTTACTTTTCTTGTAAAAGCTGACTTTACCTCTATTCCGAAAAGAGGAGCTTCTATTACGAAATCAACCTCAGTTTTGCCGGTTGTCCTCCAGTATCTTATCTCAAAATTCTCTATTAACTGTCTCATTACAAAATTTTCTATTAAAAAGCCACTGTTTTCTCTTGATTCAATATCAGTGAAATTATTTAAAATAGCATTTCTGAATCCTAAATCGTAAAAATACAATTTTTTCGCTTTTTTTAACACGGTTCTTTCATTTTTGTAAAAAGGCTCTATGAGTGAAATTATTTGAGAGTGCTCAAGAACCCCTATGTACTTTTCAGCTGTTTTAAAATCAACTCCCAAATTACTGAAATTAAGCAACCTGCCTGTAAGAGAAGAGAGTGTTTTAACGAATTTTTTCATTCTTCCTATGTCCTGAAGAGAGAATAATCGGACAAGATCCCTTTCAATTGTCAATTCAACTATGTTTTTAAGCTTTTCTCTTTTAATCTCTCTATCTTTTGATAAAACAACAGCAGGATAACCTCCCCATATCATATACTCATTTGCAAACTCCCTTAAACCTTCCCATCCTCCCACGGGGGAAATATCCTTACCCTCTTTTATAAAACTTAAAAAATTTTTTTTGTTTTCATTAAAAATCCTCAAGCTAAACTCATCACTCCAGCTCAAAAATTCTTCAAAAGATAAAGGTAAAAGGGTAAGAAAAAAAGCCCTTCCGACGAGCGATGCTCCAACCTCTCTTGCTATATCAAATGCACCTGAGCCGCTCATTACAAACTTCACCTTTCCTTCGAATTTATCATAAAGCCGTTTTATTTTCTTGCCCGCAAATTCACTCAATTGCACTTCATCAATGAATATTGTCTCATTATCAACAAGAAGTTCGGGGTTCCTGTCAAAAGTCATTAAAACATCATCATCTTCAAGCGTATAATAGCTTCCTCCGTACTTTTCATTCAAATATTTCATAAGGGTTGTTTTTCCTGCCTGTCTCGGTCCCTTTATAATAATTATTTCCTTTTCATTCCACAGTTTCTCAATCTTTTTCTCAAGAGCTCTTTTCTTGTAAGCTAAACCCATAGTTTGCCTCCCAAATTAATAACAATCCAATTATAACACAGTTATATTTGGAAAACAATCCATAAATAACATAGTTAAAAAATTCCCACCTGCGAGATATTGTGTAAAAAGTCAAGTGAAATATTTGGAAATATCAAGGAATATTTCAATATATCAAGCAGCGGAATAATTGTAATCCTCCCTGAAAAATGTCATATTTTTATAAAGAGCTCTGGTT
>JAMOVU010000176.1 GCA_027067555.1 Candidatus Aminicenantota bacterium
CTATTTTAAAAGGATTAAAAATAAAGATAGAAGAATAATGTAAAAAAAATAAAAAACTTCGCATAATATATATTATGTAAACTTTTAATAATTATGTAATAAATTTAAGGAGTTTATCCTATAGAAATGAATACAAAATTAATTAAAAAAGAAGTACGTTGTGCAATAAATAAGTTTAAAAAATTTGATTGGAATTATCTTTCTAATAAAAATGTTTATGAAGTCACTCTTAGTCACAGAATTGCTGTTTATCTCGAAAATAAATTTGATGGGTATTCTGTTGATTGTGAATACAATAAATCAGTAAATGATTACAAAATAATTTTAAAAAGAATAAAAATAAGGCCCGATATTATAATTCATAAAAGAGGAACGAGTGAGAATTTATGTATAATTGAAATTAAAAAAGCAAGTAAATCTTCAAAAAAGGGAAAAAATGAAATAGAAAGAATAAAAAATATTATAAAGACAACAGAATTAAACTATAAAATAGGAATATTTATTGGTATTCTAAAAAATAAAATTGATATTTGTTGGATTATCAAAAATAACGAAAAAATAAATGTTGATTGTGAAAGTTTATAGAAAGGAAAAAATTGATTGACATTTAATTTAACTGTTTTTATAATAGATTATGAGAAAAAAAAGGTTACTAAAGTCAAAAAATATCATAGTGTGTTTTATAATTATATTTCTCTCTTTAACATCATTATTTATTGGTAAATCTCATAAAAATTGGCCAATTCTTAATATAACCCAATATGATTTAAAAAAATACTTTAAAAAAAACCAAAGATATTTAGATCCAATTGAAGGAATTTGGATTTTTGAAGAAAAAGTAATATGGAAAAATATTTATTCAGGGATAACAGGTCGTTTAAATCAGCATATACCTTACAAATTGGCAATAGTAAAAAATAATAATGACAAGGAAAATAAATATGATTTTATTGTTATCATATTGGAATCAGAGTATAAAGAATGGAAAAAAGGTTTTATAAAAGGCTATTTTAACAAAACGGCGTTTGGTAACGCCTATGAAGGTGCATTTTATAATGTTAATTTTTCAATGAGAAAATATCTATTTTTGCTTGAGAGAAAAGGTATACTAAAAAGCAGTTATAGTTATATATATCCTAAAGACAGAAAATTTGAAATATATGTAAATGCTCGTTTAATCAAAATTTATCCTCCATTAAATAAAAATAGAATTTATCCTAATAAAAATAAAGAGCAGAGAGCAATTGGTACAGGTTTTATAATTTCGACTAGTGGATTAGTTGTAACGAATTTTCATGTAATTAAATCTATAAATAATAATATCAAAATATATTTTCCATTTAAGAATATAGAAAAAATAGCTAAAGTTGAAGTGAAAGATGTTTCTAACGATATAGCAATATTAAGAATAGAAGATTTTAATTATAAAAATTTTTACCTTGATAAAAAAATTCCATATTCCTTGGGAGATTCTAATACAATTATGTTAGGTGAAGAAGTTTTTACAATCGGGTATCCATTAGGTAATTTATTGGGTAATACTCAAAAGTTATCAATAGGAAATATAAGTGGTTTGTTCGGAATATTAAACGATCCTAGATTCTTTCAAATAAGTACTCCTATACAACCTGGAAATAGTGGAGGGCCACTATTTAATAAAAAGGGAGAAATTATAGGCATAGTCGTTTCTAGTTTAAACGCAAAATATTTTTATGAAAAGCTAGACACTATTCCCCAAAATGTTAATTTTGCAATTAAAATAGATTATTTAAAAAATCTTTTAAAAATGATTCCAAAAGGAAATGAACTAATAAAAAGGAAAAAAGTTTATCAAAATAAAACAATAAAAGATTTTGTTAATATATTTAAGAGATTTATTGTGGAAGTAAGAGTAACTCAATAATTATATTTAAAACATACCCCTACCCCACAATACCTTTTTATATTACCAATAGAATCACTGATTTTCCGAGAGGAAGTTATACTTTTATAGCTATAATAAAAGATCATTTAAGAGATAAATCAGTAAAAAAAGTTTTTAAATTTGAAGTAAAGTAAAAATACCCCTTTACAAATATATGTTTTTAATAAAAAATTAATTAATTGCTTTTTAAAATTCATCTATAAAAAGATAAATTTGTAAAGACGGGAAATATTGGGAAAGGTAAAGAGAGAATCCTTTTTGTTGATGATGAAGAATTTATTGTTGACGCTATTACGGAAGGTTTAGGTGATTTGGGATACATAGTGAAAGGATTTTCTGACCCCACAAAAGCACTTGAAATTTTTAAGAGTAATCCCAATGAATTTGATATTGTAATAACAGATCAAACAATGCCAAAGATGTTAGGTGATAAATTGGGGCAGGAAATCTTAAAAATAAGAGAAGATATTCCAATAATATTATGTACAGGTTATAGTGATAAAATAGACAGAAAAAAGGCTCTTTCCTTGGGATTTAAAGAATTTATTATAAAACCTCTTACATTTACAAAATTAGCGGCTGTTATAAGAAAAGTTCTTGATAATAAAGAAAAACAATAATGTCGGCACGCCGACATACCCTACTCTACCTTTACATCCCAGCCCTTAAGCTCATAATAGTCTTTTAAAAGCTTTTTATATTCTTCTTTTGTAAGTGATTTGTTATCATAGGGTGTTTTAAAGAAAATTTCAGGCAACATATCATCTTCAGGTTGCTTCATTCCTTCTCTTAAGTTAAACTCTCTTGCCATATCTGTTATTTTTTTTGCTACTCTTCTGAATTCATTTTCATTATAATCCAATCCGGTAAGACTTTTAAAAATAGCATTAAGTTCATCATAATATACTATATCCCTAAAAAATCTGCAGAGTATAAGAGTATCATAGATAGTAAGCCTATCCTCATATTCAATCAAAAGCTTTGCTTTGTCTTTTATCTGCTCAGGAGCAATTATTCCTGCAAGCTCCGGCTTATAAAATGTTGTCCTCAAATGACACGCCCCTCTGTCTGACACCCCGAAGGCAAGTCCCATTCCTTTTAAAACTCTCGGGTCATATCCGGGAGGTTCAAGTCCCTTAACATGAATCGCTATTTCAGAAAGTCCAAGTTCTTCCGCAGCTTTTCTGACACCTTCGGAAAGAAGCTCACCTATTCCATCTTTATAAGCAATCATATTAAGAAGCTCAGCCATCCTGTCAACTTCACCATAATCAATTTTATAATTGATTTTACCTCTTTTGTAAGCCTCTATTGCAAAAGCTATAACATTTCCTGCTGTTATAGTATCAATTCCGAGTTTATCGCAGAGGTCATTTAAATACGCAATTTCATTCAAATCATCAACCAGGCCTAAACCTCCGAAAACATTTATTGTTTCATATTCGGGTCCGTCAAGAGTAAGTCCTTTATGCCTCCCGTTTATTACTTTACTCTTTCTTGTACATCCTATGAAACAGTATCCGCAGGATTCCGGCTTAACTTCAAGTGTTTCAAGCAAAGCATCACCATTTATTTTATCAACAAAAGGGATGGTTCCTTCCTGCCAGTATCTTGAAGGAAATGCATTAAATTTTGTTGTAAACCCTACAGTTAAAGAGGTTCCGTATTTTCTATACGCTTTAAAGACCGGATGAACCTTACCTCTCTTTAACAAATCTTTGTTAAATTCCTTAAGATAATCGTATGAATATATTTCCTTTTTTTGATTACCATAAAAAACAATGGCTTTAAGATTTTTGCTTCCCATTACAGCACCAATTCCGGTCCTTCCGAGTGATCTTCCGTAATCATTGTTAACATAGGCAAACTTTACAAGGTTTTCTCCTGCAATTCCTATTGTGAGAGCAGAAGCTCTTTTATCCACATACTTTTCTTCCAAAATCTTTTCTGTTTCAAAGGCATCTTTACCTTTCAAAGATTCATCTTTTACAAATTCTACCGTTTTATCAGTAACTACAATATATCCTAAAGTATTTAATTTGCCTTTTATTACAATTGCATCAAAACCTGTTTTAGCAATATTTAAAAAAGCTTTTCCTCCGGAATATGATTCTGCATAAAGTCCTGTTAATGGTGATTTTGTAAAGGCTGCATATCTATTAGCCCCCCAGATTTGAGTTCCTATTGCAGGCCCTATTGTTAAAATAAGGTTATTGTCAGGGGAAAGAGGGTCAACACCTTCGGGGTTTTCTCTCAGCAATAAGTACGTTCCCAGGCCCTTTCCGCCAATATATTCTTCATAAATTTTAGAATTAAGAGTTTCAACAGTATAACTTTTACTGCTTAAATCAATTTTTAATATCTTCCCAAAATTTCCTTTCATTTTATTACCTCAATATGTTTGATTTACTATATTTTTCAGATTCTCTTTATATTCTATAAAGTGTTTATAATTTGTTGTAACACCTTTGATTCCATTTTCTCTTACCTCTTTTACTCTTTCCCTTGAAATAATTTCTGTTAGTATAATCTCATCATTTTCGGTTCGCTGCAATTCCTCCCCTTCAGGTCCGTAAATTGCCGATTTTCCAACTAAATAATTATTCACACCATTAAAACTTATAACATAAGCACTATTTATGATTGCATAAGCCCTTGCAATATTAAGTTCAGCTTTCCTGTCGGATGTTGTTGTATAATGAGGGTAAATTAAAAGTTCAGCGCCCTTTAAAACCATCGCTCTTGCAATTTCAGGGAAAAAGAGATCATAGCAAATTCCAACTCCTATTATAAGCTTATCCTCAAAATCAAAAACTAATATATCTTTTCCATGTTCAATCGGTTCAAAAGGCTCCCAGGGAAATATTTTATCATAATGTCCTGTAATTTCCCCTTTTCTGTTTATAACAAAGAGCCTATTATAAACTTTTTCTCTTTCTTTAATATACATTGAACCCGGAATTATCCAGATGTTGTAGTCTTTTGCAAGTTTCTTAAATTCTTCAATATATTTTTCTTCGGGAACCAAAATTTCTTTCTGTGCTCCTTGAATTGCAAGTTCGGGAAATACAATAAGTTCTGAATTATAAAGCCTTGAACTTCTTATAATAATTTCTTTCATTTTTAAAAAGTTATTCTCAATATTTCCAGGCTCTATTTTCATTTGAGAAATGGCTATTTTCATTTGTTGCCTCCCAAAATTTCATTAAAAATTTGT
>JAMOVU010000177.1 GCA_027067555.1 Candidatus Aminicenantota bacterium
ATAAAATGCATGCGCCGGAACTTATTGCTAAAGGAGCAGATTATATAGCTCTTAAGATAAAAAGTGTTGCAAAGGAGAATGATGTTCCAATAGTTGAAAATCCACCACTTGCAAGAAGAATTTACAGAGATGTTGAGATAGGAGAACCGATTCCTGTGGAGCTTTATCAGGCGGTTGCTGAAGTTTTAGCTTATGTGTTCAAATTGAAAGGGAGGAGATTTTAATGCCCGGTGAAACTCTTGTTTTGGATAAGTTTTTAAATACAAAATCCCATATGGTTGCTCCAATAATTGTTATTTCCATTTTACTCTTAATACTTGTTCCGCTTCCCTCTTCACTTTTGGATATGTTCCTTTCATTGAATATAACATTAGCTGTCTCAATCCTTATGATTACAACATATCTGACGGAACCTGTTGGATTCTCAGTTTTTCCTTCTTTACTTCTTTTGGCTACTCTTTACAGATTGGCACTTAATATCTCAACCACAAGGCTTATTCTTTTAAGAGGAGATCAGGGAATTACTGCCGCGGGGCATGTTATTGCTGCTTTTGGTAAGTTTGTTGTTGGTGGTAATTATGTGGTAGGTATCGTTGTCTTTATTGTTATTATTGCTATTCAATATTTGGTAGTAGCTCACGGTGCAGTAAGAGCAAGTGAAGTTTCTGCCCGTTTTGTTTTGGATGCGATGCCGGGAAAGCAACTTAGTATTGATGCTGATTTAAATTCAGGGTTGATTACGGAGGAAGAAGCAAAAGAGAGAAGAGAGATGATAAGAAGGGAAGCTGAATTTTACGGAGCGATGGATGGTGCAATAAGATTTACTGCAAGAGAGGCCCTTGTTTCTATTGTTATTACATTTATCAATATAATAGGAGGTCTTCTAATTGGAATTTTACAGAAAGGGATGAGTGCTTCTGTCGCGGTAAAAACATATACTATTCTTACCATCGGAGATGGCCTTGTTTCTGCGATTCCATCCCTTTTAATCTCGATTTCAGGCGGCCTTGTTGCAACAAGAGCTGCTGCAGAATCAAATCTTGGAAGTGATATTACCAAACAGGTCTTTTTTAATATAAAACCAATATCATTCGGAGCAATTTCACTTTTTATTTTAGGTCTTGTTCCCGGTTTACCGAAGCTGCCTTTCTTCTTGATCTCCGGATTTTTCGGTTATCTTGCATATAGGCTGTCAAAGGAGAAAAAAGAAAAAGAAGAGATTATTATGGAAGAAGAGGAGAGAAAAAGAAAGGCCATTGCTCCTCCCGAAAGAATTGAGCAATTATTAAAGGTTGATATATTAGGGATTGAAGTGGGGTATTCTTTAATTCCATTGGTCGATCAGGCTAATGATGCTCCTCTTTTAAAAAGAATAAAAACCACAAGGAAACAGATAGCTCTTGAGCTTGGTATAATTGTTCCTTCTATAAGAATCAGGGATAATTTGAGACTTGGTCCGAGAGAATACCAGATTCTGCTTAAAAATGTTCCTATTGCAAAAGGGGAAGTATACCCAACAATGTTTCTTGCGATTAATCCGGGAAATGCGAAAGAGAAAATCAAAGGGATTGAGACAAAAGATCCTGCTTTTGGCTTAACTTCCTATTGGATAGATGAAAAGGATAAAGAGCAGGCTCAATTTCTGGGCTATACGGTTGTTGACCCTTCAACAGTAATATCAACTCATATTAAAGAGGTTATTAAAAAACATGCTGCTGAGATAATTACAAGGCAGGATACTCAAAAATTGGTTGATATGGTAGCTGAAAGTTATCCTAAGGTTGTTGAAGAGCTTATTCCAAAGGTGCTTTCAATCGGTCAGGTTCATAAGATTTTGCAAAACCTTTTAAGAGAAAATGTATCAATAAGGGATATGCTAACAATTTTGGAAACTCTTGCAGATTATGCTCCTACAATTAGAGATTTGAATCAATTGACAGAATTTGTAAGACAGGCTCTTTCAAGATCTCTGATCTCTCCGTATTTAACGCAAAACAATGAACTCCCAGTACTTGTTTTAGGGCAGGATATAGAGGAAATAATACAGAAGAGTATTGATAGATCTCAAGGAGTGGCTCAGCTTTTCATTTCTCCTGAAACAGTAAATGAGATAATTAATAGGGTTAAAAAAGCAATAGAAACTTCGGGCCTTAATGTACAACCTATTGTTTTGTGCTCTCCCGAAGTTAGATTTCATTTAAAAAGAATAACTGAAAGGGAAATTCCCAATTTAGTGGTTCTTTCGATTGCGGAAATTCCTGCATATGTTAAAGTAATGTCTCTGGGGGTTGTGTGATGCAATTAAAAAAGTTTAAAGTAAAAACAATAAGAGAAGCAATGGAAAAAATTAAGATTGAGCTGGGAGAGGATGCTTTTATTATCTCTGATAGACAGATAAATGAAAATGGGGAAAAATTCATAGAAGTAATAGCTGCTGTGGAGAAGGATTCCGCTCCCTCAACTTTTAGAGCATCCCCTTCTAATATTAATATTCCAGATACAAAGGAAAAAACGGGGGTTAAAGAGTTAAAGGAGTTAATTGAAAAACTTGATTACCGAGAAAGTGAAATTTTACCTATAAAGAAAGAAATAGAGGAATTGAAAAAAATCATATCTGAAAAATTTTCTACTTCCAAGAGGGCAATAGAGTTTGAGGGTGTTTTTTACGATGTATTTACAAGATTGCTTGAAGAGGGGATTGCAGGAGATGTTGCTTCAAAATTGGTTAAAGTTCTTGAATACCAGGTTCCTCTAAAATTTCAGAATGATATTGAAAAGATAAAGGCATATCTTTGGAAAATAGTGTTCAGCTCTATTTCTGATATAAAGCTAATAGATAGTAATAAAGATAAAATAATTGCTCTTATAGGTCCTACGGGGGTTGGAAAGACTACTACTATTGCAAAACTTTCAGCTTATTTTTACCTTGCTCAGCAAAAGAAGGTAGCTTTGATTTCAATTGATAGTTACAGGATTGCCGCCCCAGAACAGTTAAAGACTTATGCTTCTTTGATTGGTATTCCTTTTGCTCTTGCTTATAATAGGGAAGAATTGGATAAATATATTCGGATGTTTAATGATTATGATTTGATATTTATTGATACTGTGGGAAAAAGAATTTCTGAAGAGAGTGTTAAAAGGGATTCAGAAATATTGGGAAAAGAAAGGATTAAAAAACTCCTTGTTCTGTCGGCTACAACTAAAAGTGAGGATTTAGTAGATGTTGTCAAAAAATATAAAATTATGGGGCCTCAATCAATAATTTTTACAAAAATGGATGAAACATTAAGCTTTGGTAATATCTTTAATACCCTGGTAAAAGAGGGTTTGCCTCTCTCTTATTTTACCACAGGGCAGAAGGTTCCTCAGGATATTGAGGTAGCTTCTCCCGAAAAATTAACCAATCTTTTATTAAGGAGAGTGAAAAATGGATCAGGCAGAAACTCTTAGAAAAATTAAAAAGGAAAGAATTAAAAAAAGAGGAGTCTCTATGAAAAAAATTGCAATAACATCAGGAAAAGGCGGAGTGGGAAAAACAAATGTAGTGATTAATCTTGCTATAGCTCTTCAGAGAAGAAAGAAGAAAATTACTATTTTTGATGCTGATCTGGGTCTTGCAAATATAGATATCCTTTTAGGATTAACTCCAAAATATAATATTGTTAACCTTATTTCCGATAATTTACCTATTGAGAAAATTATGGTTGATGGTCCGGAAGGTATAAAAATTATCCCTGCTTCTTCCGGAATTCAAGAAATAACAAATCTTGATCCGTATCAGGAAGAGAGATTAGTACAAGAGCTTTCGAATATAGAAAAATTTACAGATATACTTTTGATTGATACTGCAGCAGGCATATCTGATCTTGTTTTAAGCTTTTTAATGAGTTCTGAAGAAATTATTTTGGTTACCAATTCAGAGCCTACCTCTATTGTGGATGCTTATGCTGTTGTTAAAGTGGTGTCAAAGTATGATATGGAAAAGCCTATCTCAGTTGTAGTGAACAGTGTAAAAACACAGGAAGAAGGAGAAAAAGTTTATAACCAGCTCAAAAATGCTGTTGATAGGTTTATTGGAAGAGAGATAAATTTGCTGGGATTTCTTCCCTATGATAAAGCTGTCGTAGAAGCTGTGAAAATGCAGAGAGCTGTTACAGAGGCATTCCCTGAAAGTGAGATTAGCAGGGCCTTCTCTAATTTATCAAGAATTGTCCTCAATAAGCTTACATGGAGGAAAAGTGAGGAAAATAATGCTGAAACATGGAAAAAAATGTTAAATTTTAATGAAAGTGAAAAATAGTAATTTTGAAGAGCTTATTATGAAAAACCTGCCTTTGGTTAAGAATATTGCCATTAAAATTCATGGCACTTTGCCTAAAAGCATTGAGCTTGATGATTTAATAAATACGGGAATATTGGGCTTAATAGATGCAATAAAAAAATATGATAAGAATTTTGGCTTAAAATTTGAGAGCTATGCCTCAATAAGAATCCGGGGAGCTATTCTTGATGAGTTGAGAAAATTGGATTGGCTTCCAAGATCTGCAAGGGAGAGGAAAAAAGAAATTGAAAGGGCATATCTTGAACTTGAAAAAAAAGATGGTAAACCTCCTACAGAGGAGCAGGTTGCCGAATATTTGGGAATAGAAGTGGAGAAATTAAGGGAGCTTCTTTATAGATACAGGGGGAATAAAATTGGTAGTTTTTATGCATCCGGCGAAAAAGGTGAAAGTGGTGAGGAGCTTATACTTTATTATCTTGAAGATGAAAGAGAAGATTCGCCCGAGGCCAAAGTTACATACAAGGAACTTAGAGAGTCTCTTAAAAAGGCAATCTCCAATCTGCCGGAAAGAGAGAAGTTGCTTATTTCTTTGTATTATTATGATGATTTGAATCAAAAAGAGATAGGAGAGGTTATGAATATTACAGAATCAAGAGTGTCACAGTTAAGGACACAGGCTATAATGAGATTAAGAGCTAAAATAGATGAATTTTTTAAGATTAAGAAAGGAGGGAAATAATGGCTAAAATCCTTTCCCAGGAAGAAGTTGACGCTCTTTTGAACTCCTTTTTAGAGGAAGAGAAAGGAGGGAAAGAGAGTGTTGCTACAATTACACCGAAGAAATCTCCGAAAAGAGAGGAGAAAAAAGGTACTATCTATAATTTCAGAAGACCGGATAGAATTTCTAAAGATCAGATAAGATCAATACACTATTTACATGATAGATTTGCAAGAAATTTTTCATCTTCTCTTTCTGCTTACCTTCGTGCTCTGGTTGAAGTTAACCTTGTATCTGTTGAACAGTTAACTTATGCTGAATTTGTCTTATCCTTACCTGACCCAACATTTTTTAATGCGGTTTCTATGAGTCCTCTTGAAATAGGGGCTATTATTGAAGTTAGTCCTTCAATTGTATTCCCCATTATTGATAAATTGCTTGGTGGGTCAGGAGCTCCACATGAGGGGCCTTCAAGAGCAATCACAGAAATAGAAGTTAAATTAATGACTGGCGTTTTAAATTTGATGCTCAGAGACCTTAAAGAGGCTTGGAAGCAGATTATTGAACTTGATATGAGGATAACGGCTCAGGAAACCTCTCCACAATTGATACAGATTGTTGCTCCGAATGAAGTTGTTGTACTAATAGTTTTTGAGATAAAAATGGGAGCATCTTCCGGAATGGTTAACTTTTGTATTCCATCAATTGTTTTGGAGCCTATAGCGCAGAAGTTTTCGCAGGATTGGTATACAGGCAGGAGAAAATACTCTGAAGAAGAAATTTATAGGATTAGAGATATTCTAAAAGAGGCAATTTTTGAAGTTTTCGGAGAGATAAAAGGGAAACCACTGACTTTAGAAGAGATTATGAATTTGGAGAAGGGTGATATTTTAATGATAGAGAAAAAAGATTTTTTAAACCCTTTGATAGTGATCTCTGGAAAACCCAAATTTGTAGGAGAGCTTTTTGTTCAAGATGAAAGAAAGGCTGTAAAAATAAAATCTATTATTAAGAGGTTTAAAAATGAATGAAGTGGTTAACGAATTATTAAAAAAACTGGTTAAAGAATCAATAACCTCTGTATTATCCATGCTTTTGGGAAAAGAGGTTGATTGCAAGGTGGATGATTTTGAAGAAGCAACGAAGGATGTTATTTTAAACAGGTTTGCAGAACACAAAAGAGTTGTTGTCTCAATGTTTGAGCATAAGGAAAGTGGGGGAGAACTATACTTTATTCTCTCGGAAAAATTTGGAGGACTTGTTTCCAATTATATTATGGGAGTTGAGGAGGAGAAAGAAAGCATCGGAGATGAGGATATTGATGCACTTTCAGAAGTGGGAAATCAAGTTGCGAGCAATTTGGGCATAAGCCTTAAAGGTGAGCTTGATAAGGATTTTAACTTTTCTCAGGCAAAAACAAATGTTATTGAGTTAGGTGAACTCTATGAGAAAATAAAAACAGATGAGGTGGATTTTTCAAATGTTGAAGTAAAAATAGGGGATAAGAGTAACAATCTTATAATTGCAATGACAAAGGACTTAAGTGCTTATTTGGAAGGAGGGCACACAGAGAAGTCTCCTGCG
Organism: Candidatus Aminicenantota bacterium; assembly: GCA_027067555.1. Classification (GTDB taxonomy): domain Bacteria; phylum Acidobacteriota; class Aminicenantia; order JAMOAD01; family JAMOAD01; genus JALXDT01. The sequence goes on from JAMOVU010000177.1 coordinate 6,585, forward strand.
GAAGTAAGTGGGGGTAGAGAGATGGAACCTATTCGTCCTTCTGAGCCTATGGATATTAATTCAAAAATTGAAATGCTTTTGGATGTTGAACTTCCTGTTGTTATAAGAATCGGAAAAACAGAGATGTATTTAAAGAATATTCTAAAATTAGGAACAGGTTCAATAATCCAGCTTGACAAAGTGGTAGACGAACCGGTAGAATTATTTGTTAATGACAAATTAATTGCAAGAGGAGAAGTTGTTGTGGTAGATTCAAATTTTGCTTTAAGAATTACTGAGATAGTTAGTAAAGAGGAGAGAATCCGATCATTGGGAAAATAGAAATTGAGTGTTTATAAAATCGAATATAATGATTTAAAAGAGCTGCAGATATTCTTGTACAAAAAAACCGGCTTATATTTTGAGGAAAGAAAGTTTGACTATTTGAGAATTAAACTTGAAAATCGTCTTGATAAGCTTAGAATTTATTCTTTGAAAGAATACTTAAATCTTTTGAAAACAGATCTAAAGGAAATCCAGCAACTAATAGATGAAATAACTATAAATGAAACCTATTTTATGCGTGAAATAGATGTTATCGATACATATTTTTCAAAGATAATTGGTTATAATCATCACAATTTCTCAAGAATTAAAATTGTTTCCGCTGCTTGCTCTTCCGGAGAAGAGCCTTATAGTATTTCAATCTTGGTTATGGAAAAGTATCCGGCTTTGGTAGATAAACTTAATATATTTGCTTTTGATATTGATTCTAATGTAATTGAAAAGGCAAAAAAGGGTATTTATAGACAATTTTCATTAAGAGCGATAAACAGAAGTACAATAGATAAATATTTTATAAAAAATAATGGTGAGTATAAAATAAATGATAAAATAAAAGAAACAGTTAGCTTTTACAATTTAAGTATTTTCGACCCTCGTGCTTACGAAATTATGGTAGGTAGTGATTTGATTTTAAGCAGAAATGTGCTAATATATTTTGGAATAGAATATAAGAGGAAAGCTGTGAATCTCTTCTATGAATCCTTAAAAGATAATGGCTATTTAATTTTGGGTAGGAGCGAGTCGATTTACAATGTCAACAGTAAATTTGTTATGGTTCATTATCCTAATGTTATCTTGTATAAAAAGGAGGTAAAGAATGGGAGTTAAAATTGAAGATATAGTAAGAAAAATAGGTTCTCTTCCCCCTTTGCCGACTATTGCAATGAAGTTGATTAGTCTTTTAAACAACCCTGATACAAAGGTGTCGGATCTTACAGAAATAATATCAAAGGATCAGGCTCTGACGGCAGATATTTTGAAAATAGTTAATTCACCTTTTTATGGTTTGAGGAAAGAGATTGTTTCCATATCTCAGGCAATTAATTATCTTGGTTTTATGAATCTTAAATCTCTTTTGTTAGCCTTAAATACTAAGAAGTTTATTCAGAGTGGTGATTTAAAAGATGTGATTTTATGGAAGCATTCGCTTTCAACAGGATTATTTGCAAAGTATATAGGTGAGAAAATCAAAGTATATAATCCGGAGGAGCTTTTTGTCACAGGCCTTCTCCATGATATAGGAAAAACTGTTCTGAGAAGAAAAGTTGCTCATGTTTACGATCCCATTATTGATGAAGCTTACTCTGCTGGTAGAAATTTTGAAGGGCTTGAGAAAGCTGTTTTAGGTTTTACCCATAGTGATGTTGGGATGCTTTTGGTGCAGGAATGGAATTTGGGGGAGAGGATGAAAACAGTTATATTTTATCATCACCATCCGGAATTGGCCACTGAATATAATCAGGAAACAGCTGTTGTTTATCTTGCGGATCAATTGAGTAATTTTAATGGTTTTGGTTTTTATAGGGATTTTAACATAAGTTATAATGATGCAATGATGAGTGTTTTAGGTTTAAATGAAGAAATGATTGGGAGCTTTAATGAGGAATATAAAGATAAAATAGAGGAGGAGATAGGAGTTTTCTTATAATGGATAAAGTAAAAGCTTTTTTAAACAGTGTAAAAGATTTGCCTGCTTTTCCGAAAAGTGCTATTGAATTTATGAAATTAAGTAAGGATCCTAAGACATCTTTAAATGATATAGGGAAATTTATCAGTAAGGATACTACTTTATCGACAAAAATCTTAAAATTGGCTAACTCTCCTTTTTACAATAGAGGTAGGGAAATAAAATCTATAAATCAAGCGGTAGTTCTTCTTGGTCTTGATATTATAAAAGGAATTGTTTTATCTCTTTCTATTATAAGAATGTTTCCTCTTAGAGTAGGTGGACGGGAATTTGATAGAACTCTTTTTTGGGACCACTCTGTTGCTTCTGCTTTTATTGCCAGAAAACTTTCAAAGGAGTTCTCATTGTGGGATCCTGAAGAAGCATACACGGCTGCTCTTATTCATGATATAGGAAAACTTCTTTATAATCAGTTCTTTCCCGATGATTATACAAGGGTTGTCAAAAGAGCTCTTAGTGAAAATAAAAGATATATTGAGATTGAGAAAGAGGAGTTTGGATACACTCATGCTGAATTTGGTTTTAAAATAGCAGAAAAGTGGAATCTTCCAATTGAGCTTAAAGAAGCTATAAGGTATCATCATAAACTTGAGGAGGAAGCAAAAAACAAACTTCTTGTGGCAATTGTAGGGTTTTCAAATATTTTTTCAAAACAGATTGGCTATAATTTCCCATGGGAGTTTGAGCCTCTCGTTTTAAGTGAAAATGTATTTTGGCAGGAAATGGTAAAGCATAATCCCAAGCTCAAGAATATAGATGAAGCATTTTTTACCTTTGAAATGAGAGAAATGAAAGAAAAGATAGAAGCTTTGATAAAAGAATCTTTGGAGGGATAAATGGAGAAAATAAAAGTTTTAATTGTAGATGATTCTTCCTTTCTTAGAAAAATAATGAAAAAAATAATGCAGGAAAGTGGTAAAATAGAAGTTATTGGGGAAGCTGCTAATGGTAAGGAAGCTATAGAGAAAGCAGCGGAATTAAAACCTGATATTATTACTCTTGATATTAACATGCCTGTAATGAGTGGTCTTGAAGCTCTTGAGATAATAATGAAAGAGAACCCCATTCCTATAATAATGGTAAGTTCTTTAACTACAGAAGATGCGGAAGTTACATTTGAGGCGCTTGAAAAAGGAGCTGTCGAGTTTTTCCCAAAGCAGGCAAAAGATTTTAACGCAAATATAAAGTCCATAAGAGAGGAGTTGATTCCAAAAATAGAAAATATTGCAAGAAAAAAGAGATTGTTTGGATTTCCATTTGGAACCACATCAGGGGTGAGAAGGAAACCCTCTGTTGAAAAGGTAATAGAAAAGAAACCGGAAAAAATTGAGCCTAAGACAATAGAATTAATTGTGAAAGAGCCTATTGAACTTGTTGTTGTGGGCTCTTCAACCGGAGGTCCGAATGCTTTGCAAACTCTTTTAACCTCACTTCCTGCGGATTTTCCTGCAGGAATTATAATTTCTCAACACATGCCTGCTACTTTTACAGGTGCTTTTGCTGATAGAATGAACAGATATTCAAAAGTGCAGGTTAAGGAAGCTAAAACCGGCGATAAAGTTGAAAAAGGGGTGGTACTAATTACTCCGGGAGGGCAGCATATGTATCTTAAGAAGTACAGAGCGGGTGCTCCTGAAGTTATTATTTCAGAAGAACCAAAATCTGCGATATATAAACCCTCTGTTACTGTTATGGCGAAGTCTGTTGCAGAGAATTACACCAAAAGGACAGTAGGGGTAATGCTTACCGGAATGGGGAGCGATGGTAAGGATGGTTTTGTGGAGATGAAAAAAAGAAATAGGGCAGTTATTATTGCCCAGAATGAGGAAAGCTGTGTTGTGTACGGAATGCCAAAGGCAGTTGTCGATGCAGGAATAGCGGATTATGTACTTGATATAAAAGATATTGCTCCTACTTTAGATAAAATTGTTAGAGGTAAGAAAAGTTGATTAATTATATACAAATTATTCTTGATGTTATTTTTATTATTTTAATAATTTTTCTTTTATATAGAACAAGATCATTATCAAAACTTCAAACATTAATAAAAAATTCAAAAAAAGATTTTGAATCTCTTTTGTTAGAGGGTAAGAAATGGGGGGATGAAATAATAAAAAAAATAGATATCAGAGAAAAAGAAGCGAGAGACCTTTTAATCAAACTGGAAAATGCTCATAAGAAACTTCTTGAAGAGGAAAAGAAGCTTATTATTGAAACTCCTGATATTGAAAAAACCAAAAGTGTTTTACTCCTTTACAATCAGGGCTTATCAAAAGAGGAGATTGCTAAAGGGTTAAATATCCCGAAAGGAGAGATTGATTTAATTTTAGATTTAATTAACTTTATAAAGAAAAGTAATAAATTGTCGTAGTTTACTTTAAGAGCTTAATTATAAAAAAACCACCTATAAGAAGAATAACAAAGGCTATTGATAGAATATTAAAGTATTTGTCTATAAATGATTTGATTTTAGCCCCATAAAAATAAAAAAGAGTGGAAATTATAAAAAATCTTGCCGATCGGCTTAAAGCTGAGGCTATAAAAAAAATAAGAAAGTTTATCTTCCAGAACCCCGATGTAATTGTTATTAATTTGTACGGAATTGGAGTAAATCCTGCAATTCCAACGATCCATGCTGAATATGTATTGTAAAGCTCTCCCAGATGGGTGAATTTGTCTGTGAGATGGTAGAATTTTATAATCGGTTTTCCTATTGTATCAAATAAAAAATAGCCAATTCCGTAACCGGCGATTCCACCCAAAATTGAGCCAATGGAGGTTATTACCGCGAATTTGAATGATTTTTTTGGCTTTCCAACTTCCATTGCCATCATTAATACATCTGGCGGAATAGGAAAAAAGCTTGATTCAGCAAAAGCATTGAGAAAAAGTGCCCATTCGCTGTAGGGGGATTCTGCCCAGCTCAAGACTTTATCATACCATCTTTTTAAAAATCTCATTTTCTCTCTCTTTTAAAATTTTGTACAGATTACTATCAAAAAAGTTCAAGGAGAGGGGTGTAATTGAAACAAAACCATTTTCAACAGCTTTCACATCACTTTCATTCTCTCCGAAAGTTGTTATCTTGCCGGGACCTATCCAATAATATTTATTCCCTCTTGGGTCCTGTTTTTCTATTACTTCCGCATCATATCTTTTATGACCGAGTTTTGTAAATTTTACACCTTTTGGAGAATAGGGGACATTTATTGAAAGTATGTTCCCTTCTGGAAGGGGATTGTCTAAGAGGAATGGGATGAGCTCTTTTAGAACTTTTACTGCTGAATCAAAATCATATTCTCCCTCTTGATTATCTATTACGGAAATTGCTATAGCCTGGATCCCTAAAAGAGATGCCTGAAAAGCTCCGGCTACTGTCCCCGAATATATCGTATCCTCTCCTACATTGGGACCATGATTTATTCCAGATATGACTATATTCGGTTTTTCCTTTAAAAGAACCTTTGTTGCAAGATAAACGCAGTCTACCGGTGTTCCCGAAACAGCATAATGGTAATCATCAACTTTGCTTATTCTCAACGGGGAGTTTGTTGTAATACTAAAAGAAACAGCACTTTTTTCTCTATCCGGAGCTACAGTGTAAACATTTCCAAATTCCTTTACTCCATTCTCAAGCCTTTTAATACCTTCTGCGAAAATTGAATCATCATTGGTTATTAAAATATTTTTTTTCATAAATTTCCTCTTAAATGAAAAAAATCGGGACGAGTGGATTTGAACCACCGGCCCCACGCACCCCAAGCGTGTGCGCTACCAGGCTGCGCCACGTCCCGATAAAATTCCCCTATGTTTTACTATTTTTTTTAAGTATTGTCAAGATCTCCTGAATTTCTTTTTTTATTTCCGAGAGTATTGATAAGTCTATAGTTTCTTTTGTTTTAGATGTTTTTTCTTTGCTTTGTTTTTTTATCTTTTTTTCTGTGGTAATCTCCTTGCCAATTATTTCTCTTGCTTCTTCTATTGATTTTCCTTCATTTAGGACAATTTCCTTTATTTTGAGAAAAATTAAGATATCCTCTCTTTTGAATAATTTTTCACCATCATGATTTGTTTCTATATTAAAAAATGGGAATTGTGTTATCCAGTAGTTTATTACTCTTTTGGATAGATTGGTTATTTTTATAACTTCCCTTTCTCTAAAAAAAAGTTTTTCCGGTAAAGTGAAATTGTCCATATCCTATTATTATTTAAAATTTTCTTTTTTTCAAGCCTGAGTTAATGTGTTCTATTTTTTATATATTTTTACGGATTTTTTTAAAATTTCATAGATTTTTTTTCTTAAAATTGTAGGCTCAATTACCTCAACTTCATTTCCGAATCTCAAAACCTCTCTGATTAACTCATAATTAAAGGTTGATTTAAAGCTTACAATAATTTCATCAGAATCCAACTTTTCACACTTTTGTTCCGGATGGAAGATAAGAGTTTCAATAAGATGGGATATGGATTTTGAAAATCTTAACTTTACTTCAAAAAGCTCTTTTCTTTTATCTGTTAGGTAAATTCCAAAGGATTGGTTGAGAATCTCCTTTATTCTTTTTTCTGAAAAATGATATTCTCCATCAGATTCTAAGACTTTTGGGTTAAAAATTCTTGAGACAGCATAGGTCCTCAATTGTGAATTTTTTTCGGCTAAAAGATACCAGTTTCCCATGTAATAAATCAGATGCAATGGAGTTATTGTGCTTTCTGTTATATTGTCTTTATCAGCAAATACAGAGTAATAATTTATTTTCATTTTTTTGTTTTCGATTATAGCTTTAGCTATTGTTTCAAGTGCTCCCTCTTTGTTCTTATGAAGTCTTATACCTTTGTATGATACAGAATTGCTTATCTTTTCGAATTCTTCTTCGGAAAAGGAGGTGATTTTCTTTAAAAAAGCTTTTAATGTTTTTTTTAATTTTTCATCTCTGATTAATTCCTTTAAAATAGCAAAAAGCAAAAGTTCCTCGTTTGATGCCCAGAAAAGTGGTAATTCATAATTTTTATCTGCTTCGTCAAAATAGTATCCCTTTCTAACTCTGTCGTATTTTAGAGGTACTTGCAATCTATCTCTCATAAAATCAAGATCTCTTTGCGCTGTTGATCTTGAAACTTCAAAGTATTCCTGAATATCTGTTGCATTCGGGAATTTCCCATTTTTTACCTCTTCAATAAACCACACAAATCTCTCAAAAGCTAATTTTTTTGACATATTTTTTTTATAACAGAAATAAGAAGTTTTTACAATTTTTTCTCCATAGGATAAGCTGAGATAAAGATATTTTGTACAAGACACAAGAAGCTGAAGAGCAAAAAGCCTCCAAGCTTCAAAGCTAATTTTGTCTTTGTGTTTTGTCCTGAAATGGCGTTCAGTACTGAACCTTATCCTCTTTTTCTATCCACTTGTTAAACAAAGCTTTGCACTCTATGTTTTCTTTAATTTTTATTTTTTTTAATCTCTTTTCCCTGTCATTACCTGATATTGCTTCGTATATATAATTATCATCAAACCCTATCTCAGCTGCTTCCTCTCTTGTGCATATATAGTATAGTCTTTTTATTTTTGCCCAATATATTGCAGAAAGGCACATAGGGCACGGCTCACATGTTGAGTATATTTCACAATCGGAAAGGTCAAATCTTTTTAGCTTTTTACTTGCTTTCCTTATGGCAACTATTTCCGCATGGGCTGTGGGATCATTAGTTTTTAATACTTCATTGTGACCTCTGGATATTATCTTTCCATTTTTTACTATAACAGCTCCGAATGGCCCCCCTTCTCCCTTCTCCATTCCTTTCTTAGCCTCTTCAAGGGCTATTTTAAAAAAGTAAGATATATTCTTCTTGCTATTCTTCATTATCAATGCTTTTTATTAGTTCAAAGACAGCTTTTTCAGTCTTTTCTACTGTTTTAATGTCAACCCTATCAAGAGTATCAGTGGGCCTGTGCCACTCTCCCAATTCACCTGTTTTTGCAAATGACATAAAGGTTAAAACCTTAAATCCGTACTTTCCTCCTATCGCTCCCTCAGTATAAGCCCCCCTGAAACTTGCCTCTTTAAGTTCAAGCTCAGGATTTTTTTCGGATATTTCCTTTATTTTCTTAAGTAATTCTTTATCAGATTTTGTTGTAAAAAGAAATGTTTCCTGAGTTATGTAGGTAGGATTTGAATCCAATGTGCCAACTCCGTCAACTGCAATCCAGTAGCAATCTTTTAATTCTTCTTGATACTCCTTTGCTAAAGCATCAGCACCATAACACCCGACCTCTTCGCACCCACTGTTTACAAGCCATACTTCCGTTTGATTTAAAGGATTTTCTCTAATCTTTTGAGCAAGAGAAAGAATAATGGAGGCGCCAGTGGCATTATCATTGGCTCCGGGAGAGTACTCGGTAAAATCAGCCTGAATTGTTAAGATAAAAATCAAGAGTAAGAATAATGAAGGGATGAGTGAAAACCATTTGAAAAAAATTATCTGTTTAAATATGGACAACGTGTAGATAATTAAAAGTAGAAGACTTGAAGAAAAACCAAGAGGTACGAGTTTTTGAAAAAATTTTGTTCTTCCGGCGGTAGAGAAGATAAAAGGGCTTCTGTGGGTATCTATATGTCCCAAAACGACTACTTTATTTCTTATTTCTCCGTTTGGTTTTATCTTGCAAATAATATTTTGACTCTCTCCTTTGGGAAGGAAGGTACGAAATAGATTATTTCTAAAAGAAAGTTCCATTATTATTGAGATAATTGACATCAATGATAGTACACTTATTAAAATTAATAAAGTTTTATTTTCAGTTGCTAAATAGATAGTTTCCGAGAGCACAAAAGAAAAAGAGAAAACAGCGTAGGGATACCACGCAGAAACTGCGCTCTTAAATTTTTGGATTACCGGTTTACATCCTAAAGTTTCAAAAATTCTTTTTGAATACTCGGCAGCTTCTTTTTCTTTTTCGGTTGTTGAACCTCTTGGTCCTATTTTCTCTGAAAAGTATGTCAAATGCTCTTTAAGACTCATAGCTATCTCCTTAAAGTTTAATTAATAATATTATCACCTAAGTTATTTTGAGACAATAACGGAGGAATGAAAAGTTTTTTAAGAAATTCTTAGATCCCCCATCTATAGCTTATTTTTGCTAAAAATATATTTGAACCCTTTGCATTTATAAGCTCATTGAGTTCGCTTGAAAGATCAAGTGTTGTGACATTTGAAAAACTGCTTCTGTTTTGAGTCCATACAAGATAAAAGTTTGAGCCTGTTTTGAACTCCCACTTTAACACAGCTGTTCCTCTTATGGATTTGTAGTTAAAATCTGGGTTGTAAAGATAAAAAGCTTTTGCAGGACCTTTTCCGTCAGGGTCAATTTTGTAAAGATTATTATTAAATTCAATAGTTGAACCATTTTCTCCGTAAACATTAAAATCATAAGTTTTAGGAGCATTTAACTCTTTGAACTCGTAAAAGTCACCTATGGCAATAAAAGGCTGCATAAATAGAGTGAAGCTGAGCTTTGGAGAAAAGGTCCAGTTTAATCTTATGTTTAAAGAGTAAATTTGCTGATCTATTGAGGAAAATATGTATCTTTTACCGAATGTTTTACTCATTAATGGATCATCGATATTATTTACCCATTGGGATTTGTTTGTCCCTATCGTAATTCTCGGGCCAATGGAAAGATTTAATGTTGATTTTGGTTTTATCCCCAAATATGAACCTACTGAGTAAGTCTTTCCACCATCTTCTGATTTCATTAGATTTGAAAAAATGGATATTGTTACTGGTTTTCTTCTGTCGGAATAGATACTAAACTCCGAAAATTCCCCACGGGGAGTTTGCATCAAGGGGCCTCCTCTTGTTGCTGTTTTTGAAAGCCCTCTGTCGGAAAGTCCCAACATAATATGGATTCCCCAGTAATTTAAAAATGTTCCTTCAAACATTCCTATATATAGTTTACTCAGTGTATTTCCACCAAAATCAAAGTTCCTTTGTAAGCCGCCGGCTGCAAGCCAGAATCTGAATATTTTTCCGGGTTTATAATATTGATAACCGGGAAAAATGTGAAGATTGATTATATCGCTTTCTCTCTGAAATCCGAGATCAGTTACATCAAAACTCGGAGAGATAAAACCAATATTTGAAAAAAATAGCCAGTTTCCCTTTTCTTTATTTAAGATTAACCTACCGGCATAACCCGAAAGACTTGTGGCATCAGGGTTAAGGTTAAGATAATCCGCATCAGGCCTTTGAAAATAGTGTTGAGGGGATAGCTGAACATCATAAATTCTTTCAGGTGTTCCATAGATTTTTGTTGCTCCAAGCCATCCGGAAGCGACCCATTTTTGGTCTTTACCGAAAAAATTCCATCCGTCTATTCCTATTGCCAGAGCCTTTTCATTTAAAATTGAAGAAAGTTCATTATTATCAAAATCCCTTAAAACTCCTGTTCCGATAAATCCGATTCCTCTTTTGCCTTTGTTAAATTCTTTTTGGATTCTTACTATACTGTAAAAGCTCAAAGGCTCAACTTCTGCACTTCCTTCTACACCATCACTAAATGTTTGGGCGTATTCTCTTGAGGTTAAAGCTGAAATAACACCTATATTCCAGTTATTCCCGATTTTACCTGTTAGTTTTGCTGCTCCCAAGATTGTGGTTCTGTCAGGATACTTTGCGTATTGAGCATTTGCGTATCCTTGAGGTGGTCTTCCTATTCTTCTGCTGTAAAAAAATTGGGGAGGTGTCCAGTTAACATTAATATTCATATTAACTCCACCATGTCCGAAATTAAAAATACCTGCTCCTTCTATGAAAAAAGGCCTTTTTTCTTCAAAATAGGTTTCATAAGCAGTTAGATTCATTACAGCAGGGTCAACTTCTACCTGTCCGAAATCCGGGTTAAAGCTAAGATTTAATTTTAAATTGCTTTTAAGATTAATTTTAGCATCAAGTCCGATATTCCCTGAAAAATCCTTTCCACTTTTAAAGGGATTACCTTCCTCTTCAGGGTATAAATTTGCTTGTCCCACTATATAGGGTAATAATTCAGTATAAATTCCGGGCTTAATATCACTTATTCCCACCAATTTAGCAAAGTGTGATACATATCCCTTATCATTTCTTGGTATCCAAACAAATGAAACTTTTTCATTTTTTCTCTTTATAACTCTTTCAAAATTAACTCCCCAAACCTGTTCCTTTTTGTCTGATTTAAAGTTTAATTGATTAAAGGGTATTTTAATTTCAACTGTCCATCCATCCTTGTTTATCTTAACTGCTGATTCCCACACACAATCCCAGCTATCATCCCTGTTAGAATCATTATAAAGTGCTCCATCAAGGACTGAATTCGTGGGATTTACCTTAAAGAGATAACCGGATCTTCTATCAAAGTAGGGGTCAATTGCAAATATGAATTGATCAGCTTCAGGATCACTATCTCTTACTCCAAACCTTTTTACAATTTTATCCGGCTCCGAATCATAAAGCTTTGCGGCAACATAAAGGTTCTTTTTATCATAAGCCACCCAAACAACTGTTCTTTCTGTGGGTTTCCCTCCATCAACCGGCATTAATTGAATAAAATCATCTCTTCCTCTATTTTTCCACACTTTTTCATTTAAAATGCCATCGATTTTTATTTTTTCATAAGTACGATAAGCTTTTATTGTTTTGTTCTTTCTTGGGTCAACCTTTTCTGAAAATGCATAATTGAAAAATATTAGTGCAAGAGTTAGTATAAAAGCAATTTTTTTTAAATTCATAATTCCTCCTGAAAATTAAAGTTAGTAAAGGTATTACGGATAAACGCTATTTTTGTTCCGTTTTGCTTAAGTTTTGAGAATTATCTGGGCTTTACTTTATTATATTCATCAATAAGCTGTTTTAAATTAAGATGTGTGTATCTTTGTGTTGTGTTAAGTGATGCATGTCCTAAAAGTTCCTGAATTGTTCTGAGATCTGCTCCCATTGAAAGCAGATGAGTTGCAAATGAGTGTCTTAATGAGTGAGGGGTAATGTCTTTAGTGAGGCCTTTTACCAAAAGATGCTTTTTAAGCATCATTTGAATATACCTTTGAGAGAGCCTTTTCCCGAATCTGTTTATAAAAACCGCCGAAGTTTTTGGTCTTTTCTCCTCTCTGTTTCTAAGATATTCTTTTACCTTTGCCTTTGCAATATCTCCGAAAGGTACTATTCTCTCTTTTTTCCCTTTCCCCTTTACTCTTATAAGCTGTTCTTTGAAGTTAATGTCTTCCAAATTTAAAGAAACAAGTTCTGAAATTCTAATCCCCGTAGCATAAAGGAGTTCCAAAATGGCATCATCCCTTATTTTAGTAAAATTATCTTTATCTTTCTCTTTTTCCTCCAAAAGTTCATTTACTTCGGTTATTGTCAGGAATTTGGGAAGTGGTTTGTCAAGCTTGGGGAGAGGGACTGATTCAGCGGGATTTAATTTGATGATTCTTTCCTTTAAAAGATATTTAAAAAATGATCTTAGTGCTGAGATTTTTCTTGATATTGATGTCTTTTTTTCTCCCTTTTCAGATAAATACACAATAAATCCTCTGATATCAAGGGGAGAAATATCATCGATTTTTTTATCTCCGAGATACTCTGAAAATTGGCTTAAATCCATTCCATAATTTTTTATAGTGTGCTCTGATGAGTTTTTCTCATATTTAAGATAACTTAAAAATTTTTTTATGTATTCTTTCATTAAAACCATTCTGTGACAAAAGACTTCAAATGTGAGGTATCATTCAGTTTGTAAAGCACATATCCTCTTTTTTTATCATAAATTAGTGTTGACACTGAGGCATTATCAAGATGAAATTTCCAGAAAAAATCATTTTTAAGCCCCACTGCACAGGCAATGAGTGTTTTTAGAACTGATCTGTGTGAAATTAGAGAAATCTTTTCATATTTCATTGTTTTTATGAATTCAAAAAGATTGCAGACCCTTTTGTAAACATCTCTTATACTTTCTCCATTCGGGAATACTATCTTTTCCGGAGTTTCTGTCCAGAGTTTCCACCTTTCAGGATTTTCCTTTTTTATCTTTTCCTTCTCAATTCCGCTCCAGCTCCCGAGATCAAGATTATTAAGTCTTTCTTCAATTATAATTTCTTTTTCCGGAAAGATTATCTCTGCTGTTTCAACAGCTCTTATAAGAGGGCTTGAGAAAACAACTTCTATGTTTATGGTGTTAAAATAATCTTTTGTGAATTTTGCCTGCTCTCTTCCTGTATCCGAAAGAGGGATATCAAGTCTTCCTCTGAATATTCCCTTTTTGTTTGATTCTGTCTCTCCATGCCTTATTAAATAAATCTCTTTTTTCCCCATTTTCCTAAACCTTATCTTATATTATCATAAAACGAAGATAACTTTAATTTGACTTGATTATTCAGAATCTTTACTATAGAATTTAAAATATCGGAGATGGATTTGAAAAGTAAAAAAAGTTTAAGAAAAGAAATTGTAGAAAAGTATAAAAACCATGTGTCATCTTCAAAAGTAAAATTTTACAAAAAATACAGAATGAACTTTATAATGGGCAAAAGAGAGGGAAGCTTTATTTGGGATATTGATGGAGAAAAAAAGCTTTTAAACCTTCACTGCAATGGTGGGGTTTTTAATTTGGGTCATAGAAACAGAGAGCTTATTGAAATATTAAAAGAATCACTTGAATATTATGATATAGGGAACCACCATTTGATGAGTAGAGCAAGAGCTGAACTTGCCGAGTACATTGCTTATCTTATGCCGGAAGATCTTGACTATGTTATTTTCGGAGTTAGCGGAGGAGAGGCGATAGATACTGCTATAAAAATTGCAAGGGGTTATACTGGAAGAAAGAAAATAATCTCAGCTAAAGGTGGTTATCATGGTCATACAGGCCTTGCACTTGCCGCTGGCGATCCAAAGTATAGAGAGCCATTTTATTCATCATCATCTGATTTTGTCCAGATAGAATTTAATAATATAAAAGCCTTGGAAGAGAATATTGATAGAAGAACAGCAGCCGTTATTTTTGAAACAATTCCTGCGACACTTGGTATGCCAATAGCTGACAAAGATTATTTTAGAACAGTGAAAAGAATTTGTGAGAGAAAGGGAGCGCTTTTAATTCTTGATGAAGTGCAATCAGGTCTCGGAAGAACCGGAAAACTCTGGGCTTTTCAGCATTTTAATGTTGTTCCTGATATTGTTGTTTTGGGGAAGGGGCTTTCAGGTGGACTTTATCCTATAACTGCTACTGTTATAAGAAGAGAGCTTGAAAGAGTATTTAAGAAGGATCCATTTATTCATATCTCGACTTTCGGAGGAGCAGAACCGGGAGCTGTTGTTGCAAAAAGAGTGCTTGAAATAGTATCCGATGAGAATTTTTTAAAATCTGTTAATAGAAAATCCGAGCTTTTTTCTCTTTATTTTAATGAATTAAAAAGGGTGGAGACAAAATTTGTAAAAGGATTAAGAAGATTGGGATTAATGATGGGGCTTGAACTTTACGATGAATATTCGGGTCCCGCTCTTACGAAATCCGCATATGATAAAGGTGTTCTCTTGGTCTATGCAAACAATGATAAATCAATAGCTCAACTTTTACCTCCTCTTACAATTTCTGAGGATGAGATAAAGCTTGCATTTGAATTGTTAAAAAAAGCGGTTAAAAAAGCTAAGTATTTGAGATATCTTTTAAAAATCATTTAGAGGTGTTTTTATGGAAAGGCTTGAAGTGTTGAGAGAATTTGAAAAAAATTTGGTCCCTCACAACCCTGAAAATTCAGGAATAAAACCTGAGATAATAGGCTATGGTGAAATATCCACAATATTTAAGATTCCGGAGTTAGAAGGTTTTGCATTTAAAAGATTACCACTTTTCAAAAGTACGGAAGAAGCTTCGAATTATGCCGAAAAATACAAAAAATATTGTGGTTTTTTAAAAGAAGCCGGAATAAAACTTCCGGATGATGAAACATTTATTGTTGATATCGGAAGAATTCCCGTATCCCTTTATATTGCTCAAAAGGAGCTTCCTTCAAATTCAATAGGCAATAAGATTATTTCGGATATGAAAAAAGAAGCAATAAAGGAATTTTTCGAAAGAATAGTTTTTGAAACAAAAAAAGTATGGGATTTTAATAAGAAAAACAGAGAAAAGGTGGAACTTTCAATAGACGGTCAGCTTTCAAACTGGGCATTGGTGGACAATGATATTTATTTTATTGATACAAGCACTCCACTTTTCAGATTAAATGGTGTTGAGCAGATGAATCCTGAACCCCTTTTGAAAAGTGCCCCCGGGTTTTTAAGATGGATTTTAAAACTCTTTTTTCTTGATGATGTGATGAACAGATATTATGATGAAAGATTGGTTTACATTGATTTTATTGCGAATCTTTACAAAGAGAAGATGGAAGAGCTTATTCCCATGACAATTGAGATAATAAATTCCAATTTATCGGAAAATATTGAAAAAATTAAAAGAGAAGATGTGGATAAATACTATAAAGAGGATAAGATGATATGGACACTTTTTCTCTCTTTCAGACGATTCGACAGATTTTTGAAAACAAAAGTTTTTGGGAAAAGGTATGAATTTATTCTTCCCGGAAAAATAGAGAGGTGAAAATGTGCGATACCTTTGTATTAAAAAAAGATGGAAAAATTTATTTTGGTAAAAATAGTGACAGGGAGCCCAACGAGGCTCAAATTATAGAATATCATCCACCCAAAGTGTATAAAAAAGGAGAAAAACTTAAAACCACATATCTTGAAATAGAGCAGGTTAAAGAGACTTACGGAATAATAATAGGCCGACCATTCTGGATGTGGGGAGCTGAAATGGGAGTGAATGAAAAAGGGGTTGTTATTGGGAATGAAGCTGTTTTTACGAAGCTTCCTTATTTAAAAAAGAATGTTTTAACAGGAATGGATATCTTAAGGCTTGCTCTTGAGAGAGGAGGTAATGCTGAAGAAGCAGTTGATGTGATTCTAAAACTCCTTAATGATTATGGGCAGGGTGGAATATGCGGATTTGAAGATAAAAGAATGAGCTATCACAATAGTTTTTTAATAGCTGATAGAGAAAAAGCGTTTGTGCTTGAAACAGCAGGAGTGTTCTGGGTTTACAAAGAAATAAAGGATTTTTACGCAATATCAAACAGGCTGACCATTGAAGAGGAGTTTGATAAAATTCATCCTGAAGCAATAGATTTTGCAATGAAAAAGAGATGGGTAAAAAAGGGAGAAAATTTTAGTTTTTCAAAGGCATTTTCGGATTTTATTTTTACAAAATTTTCTGGCTCATATTCGAGATGGTCGAGAGCCTTATCCCTTTTGAGAAAGAAGTATGATAATTTTAAACTTGAAGACACTTTTTCAATTTTAAGAGATCATGGTGGAGAAGAGTATAATCCGGACTCTCATTTTTTAGCTGATTATATATGTGCTCACGGAGGAAATATAATAACTCGAAATGCAACTCAAACGGTAGGCTCTTTGGTTGTTGAAAATAGTGCAAATAATACAAAAGTTTGGTCGACTGCATCATCATCTCCCTGCACGGCTGTTTTTAATCCTGTCCCATTTGAAAATCTTCCGATTTTTGAAAAAAAACCAGATTCGTATTATGATGATAAAACCTACTGGTGGGTACATGAAAAACTTTATAGAGAAACTTTAAAGGATTTTTGGGAGCGAATGAATGTATACTCCAAAGAAATAAAGTTTTTTGAAAAGAGAGTAATTGGTGATATTGAAGATGATAAAAAACTCAATGACCTGGACTTTTATAATGATAATTTTGTCAGGGCAAAGAAAAAATATCTTGAGTGGTATGATTGGATAAAGGATAGGAAGATTAGAAAAAGACCCAACTTTGTTTTCAGGGTATTCTGGAATGGGCAAAATAGAAAAGCAGGGCTTAATATTAGACTTTAAATCAAATAGAAAGAAGTTGCCAAGCTTTTTTATATATGTTATTATTTTTTTGAGGTTTGAGTATGGGAGTTTTTAGTATTTTTAAGAAAAGCATTTCATTGTCAAAAAATGATATAGTAAAAACAGAAGACATAGCAGAACATCTTAGTCGTTTGTTAAAGAATGGAACAAATTTATATTTTAAGAGTGGGAATTATGGGAGAAGTGTTCCTCTTGTTCTAAAGAAGATAGGAGAGATGAGAGAAAGGATAGCTTTTAAAGCAGTCTCTGTTTTCCCTGAAAAAGAGGGGGCAAAGATTACCGTTGAATATGAAACGATGGGGAATCGCTATAAATTTGAAACAAAGGTAATCTCTTATAAAGAGGATACAGGAATTGTAATATCAACATTTCCGTCTGTTATTAGGGATAATGAGAGAAGAAGGGAGAAAAGAGTTAAAATACCAAACAGAGCAAGGTTCATGGTCAAAGTTATTTCAGGAATGGGAGGAGGAATAGGTTTTTCAGGTGATATTATTGATTTAACTTTATTAGGCCTGAGTATGTATGTTGAAAGAGTTATTGATATAAGAAGTGAAAAAGAAATGCAGGTAAAAGATAAATTGTTTACCCCAGGGATGGAGCTCAGTGTAATAAGGTTTAAAGCAGAAGGCTCAAGAGAGGCTGAAGTTTCAGGAAAACTAATTTATGCAATAAAGGATGGAGCTAAAATAAGAGTTGGAATTGAGTTTAAGAAACCCTCTGATAATAGCTTGAATATTATTAAATCAATGCTTATGAAGTTTTCAGGAAGATGAATAATAAGATAAAGATAGGGTTAATTTTTGGTGGAATGTCTCCTGAGCACGAAATTTCAATAATTTCTGCAAAATCTGTGTATGAGCATCTTGATAAAGAAAAATATAAAGTTTATTCGTATTATATTGATAAAAATGGCTTTTGGTCAGAAGTGAAGTCTCCTGAGAAGTTAGAGGAAAGAAAGAGTAATCCTGCTCCGTTTATTGCATTTAAAGGAGTTTCCCCTTTTATTGAAGTTGTTGATATTTTTTTCCCTGTCCTCCACGGTCCTTACGGTGAGGATGGTACTGTTCAGGGAATCTTTGAGAGTTTAAAAATACCCTTTGTCGGAACAGGTGTTGTGGGGGCTGCTGTTACTATGGACAAAGTTTTAACAAAAAAAATTCTTGAAGCTGATGGAATTCCGGTAGCAGATTATCTTATTTTGTGGAAGAATAATGATATTTTGGAAGAGCCTCAGAGAATAAAGGATAGTGTATATGAAGCATTGAAATTTCCGGTGTTTGTTAAACCATCCAGCTCAGGGTCAAGCATAGGTATTACCAAGGTTAAAGAACCAGCTGCACTTCCCTCTGCAATAAAAAAGGCTTTTGAATATTCTGAAAAAATTTTAATTGAAGAGAGTATAGAGGGTGCAAGGGAGATAGAAGTTTCAGTTTTCAGTGATAAGTCAGGAATAAGAGTTTCAATCCCGGGAGAAGTTATCCCTTTTAATGAGTTTTATGATTATGAAGATAAATATGAGCTTGGTAAAACAAAGTTTGAAATTCCAGCAAAACTTCCGGAAAAATTGGTTAAAAAAATACAAAAAACCGCACACGATTCTTTCAAAATCTTGGAACTTTACGGAATGTCACGGGTTGATTTTCTTTTAGATAAAGATAATAATTTTTATGTAAATGAGGTAAACGCAATCCCTGGTTTTACCTCTATTAGTATGTATCCAAGGCTCTGGAAAGAGAGCGGTATTGGATATTCTGAACTTTTAGATCTTCTTATTCAATCAGGTTTGCAGAGGTATGAGTAAAGGCAGAATTCTTGCCATCGACTATGGCGAAAAAATTTTTGGACTTGCAATATCAGATGAAGAATGGAAGTTTTCATTCCCCTTAAAAAATTATAGAAGAAAGAGTAATGAAGAAGATATTTTATTTTTAAAAAATCTCATTATGGAAAGAAATATTGTAAAAATTATCTTCGGAAACCCTTTGAATTCAAAAAGAGAAGAATCAAAGATGAGTAAAAGAGTTAGAGAATTTGCAAAGAAATTGGCAGTAAATATCAGAGTGGAAATAGGGTTTTATGATGAAACATTTACAACAAAGGAAGCAGAGTTAATTTTGAGAGAGTATGGTTTTAAGGAGAAAAAGATGAAGGGTAAAAAGGATTCAATAGCAGCTTCCTTTATCCTTTCCTCATATCTGGAGACGATAAATGAAAGTAATTAAAGCTTTATTATATTTTTTATTTGTTTTTATTATTGTTGGGATAATTACACTTTACCTTTACTTTGATAAGGCTGTTAATACAAAGTTTAAAGCATTCTCGGGTGAGAAGATTATTGTGATAGATAGAGGCTCTTCTGTTTCAAGAGTAGCTAATATTTTAGAAAGGGAAGGTATTATTAAAAATTCGGATATATTTAAACTTGCTTACAAATTCTACTTTAGAGGTAAAGTGATAAATGCTGGAGAGTTTAAGTTTGATAAGCCTCTTTCAATAAAGGAGGTACTTCAGAAATTGATTTCAGAATATGGTATTTTGATAAGTTTTACAATAAAAGAAGGTGATTCTATTTTTGATATTGGGGAAAATCTTGAAAAGAGAGCTATTTTTAAAAAAGATGATTTTCTTAAATTCGTAAAAGAAAATACATACTTTATTGCTGATTTAGCCCCCAATGCAAAGAGTTTGGAGGGGTTTCTATTTCCAGATACTTACAAGTTTTCAAAGGGAATTGATATTAGAAAACTTGTTAGTATATTTGTAGAGAACTTCAGAACAAAGTTTTTCCCTGTCTGGAATAAACGGCCATCCGATTATAAATTTTCTATCTATGAAACAATCACTCTTGCTTCTTTAATAGAAAAAGAAACCTCAACAGGGTCTGAGCGTAGTTTGATAAGTTCTGTTTTTCATAATCGTTTAAAAAAAGGAATGCTTCTTCAGTGTGATCCCACTTTTATATATGCTTTAAAAGTGGATGGTAAATGGAAAGGGAAGATTGGGTACAGAGAAATTAAATATGATTCTCCTTACAATACCTATCTTTACAGGGGGCTTCCACCCGGTCCCATTGCAAATCCCGGGATTAGTTCAATTAAAGCTGCAATATACCCTGCAAATACCAAATATTTATATTTTGTCTCAAAAAATGATGGAACCCACTATTTTAGTAAAACCTTGAAAGAGCACAACAGGGCTGTATATAATTATCAAATAAGGAAGGTCAGATGAAGAAGAGATTAGTTTATATAGATTATTACCGTATGATAATAATCCTCTTAATGATGCAGGGGCATACTTTAAGAGCTCTTTTAAGGAGAGATCTGAAAACAGGTATTTGGTTTAAAATTCACGAGTATATTCACGGGGCTGTAGCGCCTGGATTTCTTTTTCTTTCTGGTTTTCTATTTTTTTATACTCTAAAAAAAAAGATAAAAATAAGCTAATTTCAAGAATAATTCAGTATATAGGTATTATTTCAATAGGCTATTTCCTTCATCTGCCGTTTTTTTCTTTTGAAAAGATTGCTATGTTATGGGATAAGGGAGCAGGTGAGAAATTGCTTCAAATGGATATATTGCAAACAATAGGGTACTCACTACTCTTTTCAGCTATTTTATGGCTTTTTAATAAAAAAGCCTTTTTCCCTGTTCTTACTGCAATTGGTGTTTTAGACATTATTCATATTTTTTATAAAATTGATATTTCCAATGTTTTCTTTAAATTTTTTTTCAAACCTGAACTCTCTCCGTTTCCCTTTTTCCCTTGGTCTCTTTACTTTATTGTGGGAGTATTATCCTCCAAATATTTGAAAAAGAAAAGTGATTTGCTTTTAATTTTTTCTGTTGTTCTTTGCAGTATTCAAATTTTTATTTCAGGTGTTCATGCTGAGAGAATTGCTGATATCGGAAAGATTCTTTTTTTATTTGAGATGTGTAAAAGATTCTGTACAACGGTTCCTCCCAAAATGAGGGCTTTTATGAGAGCTTCTCGGGAAAGCCTTTTCCTTTATGTATCTCACATTATGATAGTTTATGGCTCTGTTCTTTCAAGAGGGTTATCATTTTACATAGGGGAAAATCTAAGTTTTTCAGAGTTTTTAGTGGTGTTTATTACAATGAGTGTAATGCTTTATTTTATTGCTTATTATATAAATATGATTCGCGAAGAGAATTTTTCTCTTTTCCTTCTTATCAAAAATAGCCTTTATCTTATCTTTTTGTTGAATTTTTTTAAAAGACCTTGGTAATTCCTATAATCAGGCTTTATCAAAGGATTCCGAAAGAAAATCTTTTAGCTTTCCAATTCCTGAAAAATCCTCGATTTTACCTTCAATCCAATCCTCTCTTCCTCCGCCTCTGCCTTTGACTATTGAGAATATTTCAGAGCTTATTTTCCTAAGGTTTAGTGTACCTTTCCCTCTTCCGATTAAAATATATTTTGAAGGCTCCTTTGTGAGAAAAAGGATATTTTTTCCATTGTCCACCAATTTCTTTGCCATAAATTTTATATCTTTGATTTCTTCATCTTCAAATATTTTAAAAATAAATTCTTCTGATGATTTTAAAATTCTTTCTATCTCTTCTTCGAGTTCTCTTTTTTTATAAAAATTGAGCTTTTTTCTCATGTTTTCAATTTTTCCCTTCATATCTTTAATAGCTTCATTGAACTCTTCCTGCGGTCTTCCAATCTCCCTTTGAATGTTTAGTATTATTTCATTCTTTTTCTGATAATCCTTTAAGGCTCTGTATCCTGCTACATAGTATAATCTTATGTTTGATCTTACTTTGTCAGTTTTAATTATTTTTATAAGAGAAATTTCTCCAGTACTCTTAACATGAGTTCCCCCACATGCCGAATAATCAAATCCATCTATTTCAATTATTCTAATTTTCCCTTTTATTTTCGGAGGTTTTCTTAGTGGAATTTTTGAAATATCTTCGGTTTCATAAACCTTTATTGGAAGATTCTTAATAATTAGGTCAAGGCATTCTTTTTCAGTCTCAACTATTTTTTCGAAAGGGAAATTTTTTGTATTAATTTCAATGGATGAGTGGTTATCACCAATTGAAAATGACAAAGTTTGGTATCCATAAAGTTTTACTAAAACTTCCGAGAGAAGATGCTGAGCAGTGTGTTGCTGCATGTTATCATATCTTTTTTCGAAATCTATTGTGATTATTATCTCTTCTTCTGATATATCCTTTTCAATGTAGTGAAAGATTTTATCTCCATCTATTTCTGTTTTAATTATTTTAATTCCATTAATAAAACCGATATCTGATGGTTGCCCTCCCCCTTCTGGATACACTATTGTTTTATCCGGAAGTATTTTCCATAGATTTTCTGATTTTTCATTTTTTATAATTTTAGCCTTTATCTCTTTCAAATAAGAATCTTTCTGATAAATTTTTTCTGTCATTTTATCCTCCTACTATAAACATTAATAGGAAAAGAGATGCTATTAAGATTAGAACCGATGGGAGAAGATATTTATACACATCTTTTAATTTTGCTTCATAGTATTCTGCGCTCAGTACAAGGCAAAAATGCACGGGTGATAATAGCACGCCGGAAAAACCACTAACATATAGGAACATGATTTTCCACATATCAGGATTTGTTGTTCCCACAATTGAAACAAAGAGAGGAAAGGAAATGCCAGCAAACGCTGAATTTACACCTGTCAAAAAACCTATTATAAAAGGGACAAAAAACATTATTAGGTATTTTAGTCCTTTTGCTCCTAAAATCAACTCCTTCGTAAGGTCTATTACCTGAGAGTGAAGGATATAATTTTTAAATATCATAACAGCTATAATTGTTAGAAGGATAGAAGGTTTAAATGCTTTTTTCAGAATTTCCCATTTTTCCTTTAAACTCTTCTTAAGAATTATAAATGAAAACATTACCACTATTAAAACTGAAAGATAAACTTTGATTTTAAATATCAGAACAATAGCTATTATTAAAAGGATTTCCCAGAGTCCGTAAAAAAAGTTAAAAAGATTCTCTTTTAATGACCTGCTTTTTATATCATTGTTTTTTAAGGGAGGCAAGTATATTTTCATAAACAGCATTCCTATGGCAATGGCTATTATCGTGAAATAAAATTGATGCTTGAATAGAGGAACAAAATCAACCTTAAAAATTCCAGCGCAAAGAATTAATCCCGGGTAGAGAGGCCAGATATATTCCCAGATATGCCTGAACCAAAAATTAATATATGTTTTAAGAGCAGGGGATATTTGATCATCCTTTAATGTTTCATTTAAAATCGGAGCAGAGACAAGAGCCCCGCCGGGCATCGGTAAGAGACCTATTAATGCAGGTGATACTGAAATTATCAGGAATTTTCTCTTTAATAGTCCTTCGGTAGCTTCTACGAATATTTTCAGGGATTCTTTTGCCTTTAAAATTTGTCCCAAAATCAAAACCATCATAATTATTGTTAAAAGTTGTAGAGTATCAGTTGAAATTGTGGCTTGATAGGAAAGTTTAATTATTTCAAGGGGAGATAAGCCAAAAAGAAGAGCAAGAGAGATTCCTCCTATCAGGATTGCTAAGAAGAGTTCTATTTTGAAATAAAGGAGAACCATTAACAAAATAATAGGCAGCAGAAGTTTTAAAATCTCTATCAGCATATTTTTACCTTGCGAAGTATTATATCAAATAATTGTTAGTATTTTTTATACGGATAAAAGATTGTTTTGTATGAGATCTTGGAAATAAATATATATTTTTAAGAAAAATTCTGATAAAATAAAAAATGAGTGAAAAAAAATCACTGGGAGAAATTTTCAGGCAAAAAAGGGAAGAAAAAAAGATTACTCTAAAAAATGTTTGTGAAGTAACCAAGCTTTCTAAAAGTATCATTTTAGCAATAGAAAGTGATAATCTTGAGGATTTACCGGGAGGTTTTTTTAATCGGGGGATTTTAAGAACTTATGCGAGATTCCTGGGGCTTGACGAAGAAGAGATTATAGGAATGTATGAAAATATTTATGAAAAAGATGGAGAAAGGAGAGAAAACGTATTGACCAGTAATAGAGAGTTTAATTTTAACTTTTTATCAAAAAAAGTTATTTTGGCATTTTTAGCAATATTGATTTTGTTATCATTAATATGGCTATTTATTCCTTCTGATTTTTCTATTGCTAAAGTTGAAAATATTAAAAAAATCACTCAAACAGAAGAAAACTTCAAAAAAGTGGAAAAAAAGGTGCTAAAGAAGAAGATTATGAAGACAAATCCTGAGCCTGCAAGAGAAGTCATAAATAATAACAGGAAAAAAAGAAGGGAGAGTGATGTTAATAAAAACGAACTTATGCTTAAATTAGTTTTTAATGATGATTGCTGGACAGAAATTCGTAGTGGGGATAAAGTTATTGTATCTACTCTTTTTTCAGCGGGGGATAGTTTTAGAGCTAAAGGAAAAGTCTTTAGTATAAAGCTTGGAAATCCAGGCGCTGTTGATATCTTTATAAATGGGAAAATATATAAATTTGAATATAAGGATGGTATCCCTAAGACATTAATATTAAGTTATAAGGATTTTTAAGATAAATGAATGCTAAAGAGGTCGTTGAAAATTTAAAGAAGGATAACCTTGATTCAACAATAAAAGAATTTATTTTAGACAGAACCCTTCCTCTTCCGAAAAAAGAATTTATAGAGGCTTTAAGTTATTTAACACGGGACAGTTATTTTAAGGATAGGGCGTATAAAGAACTTGAAAAGCTCGATTCTGAATCAATAAAGGCCTATTTTATTGACAAAGATTTGATTCCTGAAGTAGCACTCTTTTTATTTAAAAATTTCAAGCATAAATTGGATAGGGGTACGTATATTGAAATGATTAACAATTTTTCAATACCTCCACAGGTTCTTGTTGAAATAGCCAAATCCGATGATCAGGAATTACTGGAACTTTTGTCATTAAAAGATATTAAATTACTTGCTCATCCTGAGATTATTGATGTTTTGGTTGCAAATCCGAACCTTTCAAGGGATAAGAGATTCAGACTTATTGAAATGAAGAAGAGATTTATAGAGGGATATGAAGAGGAAACTATTGAAGAGGATGTTGAGGAGATGAAAGAGGAAATAGAGGATGAAGAAGAGGATATAACAATTGAAGTTGAAATGGATATGGGAGAAGGAGAAGAGGTTCAGGTATTAAATCTTAATCAAATAAAAAAGATGACAGTGGCGGATAAAATCAAGCTCGCATTGTTTGGAAATAAAGAAATAAGAAAGATTTTGATAAATGATTCTAACCGCTTGGTCAGAGAAGCTGTTTTGCAGAGCCCTAAGTTAACAGATACAGAAGTTGAAAGTTTTGCTCGAATGAAAAATCTTCCCGATGATGTTATAAGGAGGATAAGTTTTAATAAACAGTGGACTTCAAAATATTCTGTTGCGCTTTCTCTGATAAAAAATCCCAAAACCCCTGTAAGTTTTTCATTAAATTATCTTGATAAGCTTATTGTTAGGGATTTGAAACAGATTCAAAAAGACAAGGATGTTCCTGACCCTGTAAGAAAAAAGGCAAAAATCTTGATTTCAAGAAAATTAGGATGAAGATAAAAAAGATTTATACTATTATTCTCATATTTTCAATTATTTCTTTCTTTGTTTCAGCTTGTATCAGAAGAAGTGACTTGGAATTGATTCCCAGGATGAGAAACAATATTGTTCAAACTGCAAAATCTCTGGTAGGCAAACCCTATTGTTTTGGTGGTAAAGGACCGACCTGTTTTGATTGCAGTGGTTTAGTTTACTATGTTTATAAAGTTAATGGATATAATATCCCTTCCACTACAAAAAAACTTAAAAAAATTGGAAAAAAAATAAAGAAAATTAATAATTTGAGAAAAGGTGATATCTTAATTTTTAAAATAAACCGAAAGCTTTGGCATGCTGGTATTTATATAGGAAATGGATTTTTTATTCATTCACCCAAGAGGAATGCAAGAGTAAGAGAGGAAGAACTAAATAAATATTGGAGAAAAAAGTTTAAAATGGGAAGGAGAATTATTTGATGAAAAAAATAAGGATTTCTGTGATTGGAGGACATGCACCATCTGATGAGTGCTATGAGTTAGCATATCAATTTGGGAAAAAAGCAGCTGAAAAAGATTGGCAAATAATTTGCGGGGGTCTTGGAGGAGTCATGGAAGCTGTCTCAAAAGGAGTTAGTGAAGCAGGTGGTGAGGTGATTGGTATTTTGCCATCAGAAGATTTTCACTCCGGTAATCAATACTTAACATTCTCAGTAGCCACAGGACTTGGGTGGATGAGGAATGCTCTTGTTGTAATGAATGGTGATGTGGTAGTTGCAATTGACGGAAGTTATGGAACTTTATCAGAGATTTCCTACGCTAAGATAATGAATAAAAAGGTTTTTTCTTTAAGCTCATGGGATATTGATGGTGTTAAAAAGGTAAAAGATTTAGAAGAGCTGATAAGAGAGATAGAAGATTTTTTAAATGCCCAATTATAAAATAAAGATTCAGTATGATGGAACGGATTTTCACGGGTGGCAGATTCAAAAAGACCGGATTACCATTCAGGGGGAAATTTCAAGAGTTTTAAAAATAATTACAGGAAGCAAAGTAAGAGTAACAGGTTCAGGCAGAACGGATGCAGGCGTTCATGCTCTTGGACAGGTGGCCAATTTTGTTACAAAGTTAAATATAGAAGCAGAATCTATGCTTAAAGCTCTTAACTCATTACTTCCTCCCACTATAAGAATTATTGAATCAGAAGTAGTTCCGGATAGTTTTAACGCGATGTTTAATTGTATTGAAAAAACATACCGTTACACTATTTATCATGGAAGAATTATATCTCCGTTCTTGTACAGATATGCGCTTCACTATCCTTATAATTTAGATTTTGAAAAGATGGAACAAGCTGCTCAAAAATTAATAGGTGAGAAGGATTTTTCTGCTTTTACTGTAAAATCATCCGCTAAAAATCATGTTAAGAATTTAAAAGTGATAAGATTCAATCGAAAAGGAGATATCACAGATATATATTTTACAGGTAATGGTTTTTTAAGATATATGGTAAGAACTCTTGTTGGAACTTTAATTGAGATTGGGAATGGTAAAATTAAAGTTGAAGAAATTGAAGAAATAATTGAATCAAAAGACAGAAGTAAAGCTGGCCCAACCTCGCCCCCTCATGGATTGTTTTTGATTGAAGCAAGATATCCTGAAAATTTATAATTTAATAAATGTTGAAAAAAGAAGTAAAATTATTTTAAAATAAGCTTTAATTAAAGTAGGAGATGAAAATGAAGAGATGGAAAATTTTTTGGCGAGCGGTTAGATCATATGCTTTTACAATTACTATAGTTCATATATTATTGGGAAGTGTAATTGCTAAGTGGGAAAATACTGCTCTGAATTTTAATTTTTTTAATCTTATATTAGCTTTATTTGGAGCTGTGGTAATTCATGCTGCTTCAAATGTGATTTCCGATTATTATGATTATAAAGCAAAAGTTGATAGAGAGGGAACTTTTGGCTCAAGTGGTGTTTTAGTTGAAAAATTGCTAACACCAAAAGAAGCTTATATTTTTGCTATTTTTCTTTTTTTAATAGGTTTTTTTATTGCTCTGTATTTTTTTCTTACATTAGAGAATAAAATTGTATTCTTAATTATTGTTTTATCAGGGTTTGTTTTCGGAATGTTTTATACTGCCGGTCCTTTTGCTTTGAAATACAGAGCTCTGGGAGATTTTGCTGTTTTCATGGCTTTTGGCCCTATTATGACTCTGGGTGCTTATTTTGTTCAGGCTCAGAAATTTTCCTGGTGGCCCATAATTTTTTCAATTCCACTCGGATTAGTGGTAGATGCTGTGCTTCATGGAAATAACATTAGAGATATAGAAAATGACAAAAAAGTTAACATAAAGACCATTCCGATTGTTATTGGTGAAGAGAAGGCAAAGATAATGTATTATTTTTTAATTGGTGGGGCATATTTGATACAATTACTTTTAATTATCTTTGCTTCTCTTCCTTATTACACTCTACTTTCACTTTTTTCACTTCCATTGGGAATTAAACTAATTAATATGATGAAGAGGAAAAATGAACTACCACCTGAGAAGTTTGCATTGATTGATATGTATACATCGCAATATCATCTAACTTATGGAATTTTGTTCGTTTTGGGGATTTTCATAAGTGTTTTAACTCATAAATAAGTAAAAAACATATTGTTTTAATTTATTATTTGATTTATAATAATTATAACATTAAAAATGGTTTGGAATGAAAAACAAAATCTATAATTCCGCTTTTTATTATTATGATAAAGAGAAAATAGAAGAAGAACTCAGGAAAGGTTTCTTTTCTCTTAAATTTACAAAAGATGTTGAAGAGAGATTTAAAGAATTTCTTTTTATTAGAATAAGAGAATCAATGAGATTTTCAATACTTTTGGGGATTCTTATATATTTTATCTTTGGCCTTTTGGATTACTTTATTTATCCTGATTACTTTAGTAAATTATTTTTTATTCGTTATATTATAGGAGGTCCTCCAATTGTACTGGCAGGCTTTTTTTTGTTAAAAGCAAAAAAAGAGATTGAGATGCAGTTTCTTTTTAGCGTTGCTTTAATTGTGGCAGGATTGATGATAATTTTTATGATTTATCTTGTGCACGATCCAACTCATAGATATTATGCTGGGCTTACCGTTGTTTTGTTATATTCCTATGTTGCTGTGGGTATTCGCTTCAGGTATACTTTTATCATTGGAAGTATATTAATAGGAACCTATTTTTTAAGCGCCATTTTTATTTTTTCCCCTGAGACAAGTTTTTTAATAAGTAATATTTTCTTTTTAATCTTTTTTAATTTTATTGGGATGATTTCAAGTTTTTGGTATGAGAAAAATCAAAGAAAATTGTTCCTTCTCTCCTCTCTTGTAGCAATAGAAAGAAAAGAACTTAAAAGCACTAATGAGAGACTAAAAGAATTAACAAGAACAGACCCTTTGACAAAAATTGCAAATAGAAGATATTTTGAAGAATTCCTGAAGATAGAATGGAAGAGATCTATGAGAAAAAGAGAACCAATTTCTGCAATAATGGTTGATATCGATTACTTTAAAAAATATAATGATTATTATGGACATCAAAAGGGGGACATAGCTTTATATAAAGTTGCTAAAAGCTTGAAGAATTTCTCAAGGAGGGCTGGTGATTTTGTTGCAAGGTTTGGGGGTGAAGAGTTTATTGTTATTTTAACAAACACTGAAAACAAAATTGCGGTTGAGATTGCTGAAAATATGAGAAAAGAGGTTATGAAACTTAAAATTAAGCATCCTCTCTCTGATATTGCAGATGTTTTAACAATAAGTCTTGGGGTGGCAACCATGATTCCCGAAAAAGAAATTAATTGTGAACTTTTGGTTAAAGCAGCGGATGAGGCTCTTTATAAAGCAAAAAAAACAGGAAGAAACAAGGTTGATAATGTGGTTATTTAATTTAAGAGATTCCAAGTTTCTTCATTTTTCTCCAGAGAGTTGTTCTGTTAATGCCGAGTTTTTGGGCAGCTAATCTTTTATTCCACTTTACTTCTTCCAGAATCTTAAGTATTTTTTCTTTTTCTTTAGTATTTTGATTTATCTCTTTGTTCCCACTTTCTATTTTAATATACTCGGGAAGATGATCAATTTTTATTTCACCTTTTTCACAAAAAATATAAGCGTACTCGAGAATATTCCTGAGTTCCCTAATGTTACCCGGATAATTGTAGGAAAGTAAAAGGTTAAGAGCATCTTTGGAAATCCCGGTTATTTTCTTATTGTGTACAATGTTTAGTCTATATATAAAATAATCTATAAAGAGAGGTATATCTCCTTTTCTTTCCCTTAGAGGTGGGATTTTTACATTAACCACATTAAGTCTATAAAATAGATCTTCTCTGAAATTACCCTTTTTAACCTCTTCAGAAAGATTTTTATTTGTGGCTGAAATTACCCTGACATCAACTTTCTCCGCTCTTGTGCTTCCGAGAGGAATTATTTCCCCTGTCTCAACTACTCTCAAAAGTTTGGCTTGAATGTTTTGGCTCATCTCCCCAACTTCATCCAAAAAAATCGTTCCTTTATTTGCCTGGACAAAAAGACCGGGTTTGTCCTTTTTCGCATCTGTAAAAGCTCCTTTTTTGTATCCGAAAAGTTCTGATTCAAGAAGCGTATCGGGAAGAGCTGCACAATTTATCTTTACAAAGGGTTTATTCTTTCTATCACTTAGATTTTTAATCGCAGTAGCAAAAACTTCTTTCCCAACTCCACTTTCTCCTTCTATCAATACAGGAACATTGCTTTTTGCAATTTTTGGCAATGCACTTATAATATTTAAAAGGTTTTTATCTCTTGTGATTATGTCTTCTAATTTAAAGCCCTTTTTTATTCTTCTTTCAAGTTCATACTCTCTTGTTATATCCTGAAAAATTTCAATCCAATTATCTCCAAACGGAAAAGCTTTTACTTTTATATATTTTTCTTCATTTTCCTTATTTATAATGTTTACTATTATTTCTCTTTGTTCTTTCCCTTCTTTTAATGCTTTAATAGGGCAATTCTTTGTGCAGGCATCTGCTTTGAGTATTTCAAAACAAAATTTGCCTACTGCTTCATTTTTTTTGAACCCTGTTATCTGTGATGCTGCCTTATTTATTTCTTTTATTTTAAATTCATTGTCTATTATTAAAACACCTTCAAAAAGGTGATCCAATATATCTGAATAATTATCCTGTTTCATGCTTTATTTTAAATCAAATTTAGTTTTTTTGCAACATTGTGCAACAAATGAAACATAATGTTTCGCAACATTGTTGCAACAAAATTTCGTGAGCTGGAAAAATTAAATAATTATAAGGGCTTGTGGAAATTTATAAAGTTGGCACGAAAATTTATATCTAACAATATGAAATTAGCAGTAGCGGCTTTTAGAAATATAGTTGCTCCAAGATTGGATTTCTCAGAGCAACTTATTATATATGAAATTGTAGATGGGAGAGTTATGGGAAAGAGTACTGTAAATCTTATACTTGGATATCCTATGGAGCTTTTGAGTGTTCTTAAATCTGAAAATATTAGTATAATAATTTGCGGTGGAGGACCGCGGGGGTTTTTAAGGAATCTATTTTTTAATGGTATTGAAATACTAAATGGTGGCTTCATGGAACCTGATGTGGCAGTGGATTTGTTTCTCAAAGGTAAGATACCTTCCTTTTTTGGAAATGCGGCTTTTTATAATGGAGAGTGGCCGAGAAGAAGCAGAAGAGGGAAGAGAAAAGGCTTTGGGAAAAATAGAAAAAATTTAAATAAAGGGAGGAAATAATGGCAAATAGGGAATTTGATGTTTTAGTTATTGGTGGAGGACCTGCCGGTATTATTACGGCTGTTACCTCAAAGACATATTATCCTGAAAAAAGCGTTGCTATTTTGAGGAGAGAAAAAAAAGTATTGGTTCCCTGTGGGATTCCCTATGTTTTGTATACTCTTGATTCTCCCGAAAAAAACATTATTCCAGATGATCCTATTTTAAAGAAAGGAATTGAGATTATTGTAGATTCGGTTAAGAAGGTTGACATTAAGGAGAAGGTAGCCTTTACGGAAAGTGGGGATAAGATTAAGTTTGAGAAAGTAGTTTTTGCAACAGGTTCTACGCCCACAGAACCTTCTTGGCTTGAAGGAAGAGATCTTGAAAATGTTTTTTATATTAAAAAGAATATTGATTATCTTAGAGATTTAAAAAGCAAACTTTCAAATTTTAAAAATATTGTAATAGTTGGTGGAGGTTTTATTGGTGCGGAGGTTGCCGACGAACTAAGAAAATATGGAGAAAAGAAAATCACTATTGTGGAAAAATTACCTCATATACTTTATCTTGCTTTTGATGAGGAGTGCTGTATTAAAGCAGAAGAGGAGCTTAAAAAGGGTGGTGTTGATTTAATTACAGGTGTAGGTGTCAAAAAGATAGAGGGTAAAGGCAAGGTTGAGAAGATAATTCTTGAGAATGGTAAGAGTATTGATGCTGACGCAGTTATTCTATCTTTGGGATACAAACCCAATGTGAAACTTGCAGCCGAGGCAGGAATAAGGCTTGGAGCTTCAGGGGCTATTTGGGTTGATGAATATTTGAGGACTGATTATGACCATGTTTTTGCTGTGGGTGATTGCGTAGAGAGAAAGGATTTTATAACAAGAAGGATTAGTAAAATCATGCTTGCTTCAACGGCAACTTCAGAGGCAAGGATAGCCGGGGCAAATCTTTTTAAACTTCAAGTGGTTAAAACATTTACGGGAACAATCGGAATCTTTTCCACTAAGATTGGTAACAATGCTTTTGGTTCAGCAGGTATTACAGAAGCAATGGCAAGAGAGTTAGGTTTTGATATTGTTATAGGAGAGGCTGAGAGTATTGATAGACATCCAGGATCTTTGCCCGGGGCTCACAAACAGAGAGTTAAACTTATTGCATCAAAAAAATCTGAAATAATAATGGGAGCTCAAGTTTTTGGAGGAGATAGTGTGGGTGAGATTATCAATCTTTTAGGTTTTGCTATTCAGCAAAAAACCACAGCCGGTGGGCTTTTAATTTCTCAGATTGGAACACACCCACTTTTAACATCAGCTCCCACGACTTATCCAATAATAAAAGCTGCTGAAAGTTTAATTTCAAAAATTTAAATAGAGGAGGTGTGAAATGTTTAACTATATGAATCCTTATTATTATGGTTTTGGAGGCTTTGGTTGGGGGAGAGGTAGAGGTTTTGGAAGAGGCAGAGGTTTTGGAAGAGGCAGAGGTTTCGGAAGAGGCAGAGGCTTTGGCTTCGGCAGAGGGTTTGGTTATGGAGCAACACTTGGTTATTGCCCGTGGACTGGCCTTCCAAGAGGTTGGAGATGGATGGGGTACTATACTCCCTATAATATGCCTTATACAGGAGGGTTTAACTATCCGGTTCCTTATGCTTACAATACACCAACTCCAGTACAGGAGGAGAAAAAATGAGGATACTCATTACTTCATCAGGTCCTGATTTAAATTCTCCGGTGGATATGAGATTTGCAAGAGCACCTTATTTCATTGTGTATGATAGTGAGAATCCTGAAAACCCTGAAGTGATTCAAAATCCTTTTATGAATACTCCTTCCGGGGCTGGAGTTGTTGCAGCTCAATTTGTGGTGGAAAGAGGAGTGCAAGCAGTTGTTTCAGGTGCTTTCGGACCAAACTCTTCTATGATTCTAAGTTCGGCTGGTATTCAAATGATTACTGAGACAGGAGGCGTTTCTGTAAAAGAAGCTATTGATAAGGCGATAAGTGGGAATTATCCCCAAGGAGTTCCCCAGCAGGCAGCCATGCCAGCTTCTTATTTTCCTCAATACAACCCCTATGGATTTGGATGGGGATTTGGAAGAGGCTTCGGATGGGGAAGAGGCTTTGGAAGAGGCTGGGCTATGAATTGGGGAACTTTTCCTATAGGAACATATCCCCAAGTTTACAATTTTGATGAAAAGAATTTTCTAAAAAATATGATAGATAATCTTAAATCTCAGCTAAATTACTATGAAAAAAGATTGGCAGAGATTGAAAAAAATATTAAGGAGGAAAAATGAAAATATTAGTAACTGCAAGCTCTGAAGATTTGAATGGTCCTGTGGATCCTCGTTTCGGAAGAGCAGCTTATTATGTGATTTTTGATTCTGAAAACCCTGATGCTGTTCAGATAATTCCTAATCCCAATGCAGCTTCACCAAGTGGAGCGGGTATTGCAGCAGCTCAGTATGTTGCATCTCAAGGTGTTAACATAGTTGTTTCAGGATCTTTTGGCCCCAATGCCTCATCAGTACTTTCAGGCGCAGGTATCCAGATGGTTTCAGCACCTTCAGGAATGAGTGTAAGAGAAGCTTATGAGATGGCACTTCAAGGAAAGTTAGGTGCTGCTCCTGCGAATCCGAACGGACAGATGCCACCTTATCCGCCTCAAGGGGGATTTGGTGGACCGGGCTTCGGCGGAGGCGCAGGTTTTGGAGGCGGTTTCGGAGGTGGATTCGGAAGAGGCCGAGGCGGTGGTTTTGGTAGAGGCAGAGGCCGAGGAGGCGGTTTTGGAAAAGGTGGAGGAAGAGGCCAAGGCGGTGGCTTTGGCGGTGGTTTTGGTAGAGGCTGGTAGTAAGTCTCTTTTCAAATAAAGCTTACCCTCCTTTGTGTGGACGGAGCGGGCGAGCCCGCTCCGTTTTTTTTATTCTATTGAATTAATCTTTTCATTGATTTATATTATTTTATGAAATATTTAATATTCACAGATCTTGACGGAACATTGCTTGATTATGATACCTATGAATGGAAGGGAGCTGAAAAATCTCTAAACTACCTTAAAAAAAATAATTTTCCTATAATATTTATTACAAGTAAAACATTTGAAGAAACAAAACTTTTCAGAGAAGAAATGGGGTTAATTGATTATCCATTTGCCATTGAAAATGGAGGAGCTGTTTACTTTCCAAAAGTTTATGAGGATTTTTTAGATTGTAAATATAAAGTTAGCAAAGATGGGTTTTGTAAGGTAGAAATTGGAATGCATATAAATAATATTCTCCCTTTGCTTAGGGAAGCATCTAAGAGGTATGAAGTAAATGTGAAAACTATTTTTGATTTTTCCGATGAGGAGTTTGAAAGGATTTTGAATTTAAAAGGAGAAATAGTAAAAAAAGTAAAAGAGAGAGAATATGATATTCCTTTTGTTTTAAAGAGTAATGAAAGTGATAAAGAGGAATTTTTTAAGGAATTAAAAGCTTTTGGATTAAAAATTATAAAAGGCGGGCGTTTTTATCATTTATCCGGTGAATACGATAAGGGAATGGCTGCTGAGATTATTTATAAATTTTACAGAAATTTTTATAAAAATAGTGATTTAAAAACCATAGGTCTTGGTGATTCTGAGAATGATTTGCCAATGTTAAAATTTGTAGAGATTCCTGTTTTGGTCAGGAAAAAGAGTGGGGTTTATTCAGAAGAAATAAAAAAAGAAATTAAAGATATCTTTTTAACAAAAAAACCGGCTCCGGAAGGATGGAATGAAATATTTGAAAAATTGTTTTTAATATAGTAATATAAAAATGTAAAGACAATCCACGAAAAATCTTAATAGGAGGTGTGAAATGTCGGATTTTTTTCAGTCGGGTAATATAACAACTATTAATATTTTAGGAGAAAAAGGCTCTGATATTATAGATTCTCACTTAATGAAATTTTCAAAAAGAAAGAAAACAGCAGTACTGATTCCTGTCCTTTACAGTGATTACGTAAGGCCTGCAATGAAAAGGATACTTGAAATTATGAAGGAAATTAATTTTATTCATGAAGTTGTTTTATCTTTAGGCGGAGCATCAAGAGAAAAATTCGAGAAAGTGAAAGATGAAATAAAAGGACATCCCAGAAATATAACGGTTCTTTGGATGGATAATCCGAAAATTAAAGGTATGATATATGATCTGGAAAAGGCAAATCTTAAGATAGGACCTGAGGGAAAGGGAAAATCCTGTTGGACCGGTTTTGGTTATATTCTTGCAAAAGGTGAGGCTGACATAATCGCTCTTCACGATTCTGATATAGAAACATATTCCAAAGATATGCTTGCGAGATTGATTTACCCACTTGTGAGCCCTCATTTACCGTTTGAATTTTCAAAAGGGTTTTATGCAAGATTTAGCAAAAAACTTCATGGAAGAGTGACAAGACTTTTTGTAATACCGTTTTTTAAAGCATTGTTAAAAGTTTTGGGACCGCATCCATTTATCTACTATCTTAATAGTTTCAGGTATCCGCTTTCCGGGGAATTTGCTTTGAGAACCGGGCTTGCAAGAGTTATGAGATTTCCGGGAGATTGGGGTCTTGAAGTTAGCGTTCTCTATGAAGTTTACAGAAATGTCACCCTTAAGAGAATTACGCAGGTGGAACTTGCACAGAGGTATGATCATAAACATCAAAAGGTCTCGGAAGCTGATGCAAATGCGGGTTTGCATAAAATGACTATAGATATTGCAACAAATGTTTTAAAAAATATTGCAGCTGAGGGAGTCATAATTTCTGATGGCAATATAAGAGCGATCCAAAAAACATATTTAAGAATTGCTGAAGATATGATTTCAAGTTATCATGCAATAGCAATGATGAATGGTCTTTCTTTTGATAGGCATCAGGAAGAATCAATAGTGGAAACATTCTATAAAGCTCTAATACATTCGTCTGAGAAATTTCTTGAAGATCCTATGGGCGTTCAAATGCTTCCAAACTGGAACAGGATTACTTCAGCATATCCGAATTTTCTTGATAGATTAAAAAGATTGGTGGATAAAGATAATAAATAGGAGGTAAAATGGGTTTTAAACCTTATGAAACAGCCTTAAGAGATGAGGCCATAAAATGGATTAAAGAACAGCAAAAAGTTGATATACTTGTAGGTGTTCCATGTTATAATAATGAAGATACAATAAGATTTGTTGTTGAGCAAATAGGAGAGGGATTAAGTAAATATTTCCCGGAGCTTAGAAAGGCTATTTTTATTTCAGACGGAGGTTCTACTGATAATACAAGAGAGAATGCTCTTAAGGCCAAAATTCCCTCTGATGTTTCAGAGATCGTTACAATCTACCGAGGAATTCCCGGGAAAGGTACTTCTTTAAGAGCAATCTTTGAAGTTGCAAAGCATCTTGAAGTGAAGGCAATAGCGGTTTTTGATTCTGATTTAAGAAGCATAAGACCGGAGTGGATTAAGTATGTTGTCGAGCCTGTTTTAAATGAAGATACTCACTTTGTTGCACCGTATTATAAAAGATATAAATATGATGGTACCATAACTAATATGATTGTTTATCCAACCACAAGAGCTCTTTACGGAAAGAGAGTAAGACAGCCAATCGGAGGAGATTTCGGATTTTCAGGAAAATTGGCAAAACTTTATTCTGATAAGGATGTTTGGAT
Source organism: Candidatus Aminicenantota bacterium (assembly GCA_027067555.1). GTDB lineage: Bacteria > Acidobacteriota > Aminicenantia > JAMOAD01 > JAMOAD01 > JALXDT01. Next base: position 43,576 of record JAMOVU010000177.1, read on the forward strand.
GACCGATATAGCAAAATTTGGTATTGATATCTGGATGACAACCGTTGCTATAAATGAAGTGAAAAGTATTTCTCAAGTTAATCTTGGCGTAAAAATCCACAATGCAAAGGATCCTGCAGCTGATCTTGTCCACATGTTTATTCAGGTGATTTCAACCATGTTTGACCTTATGAATGAGTATGAAGATAATTGGACTAAAATAGAAAAAAGTGTTGATATTCCTCTTTTGAAGGGGGTTGAGGATAGTCCTGAACCAACTGAAATAAAGGTGAATTTGAAAAAGTTAGAGGATGAGTTTATTGATGGTTTTGAGCAATTTTCTTCACTTTACAGAGATATTCTTTCTCCTGAAAGTTATAATGGCCTTCGCAAAGTTTATGAAAATAAAAAGAAGGGAAATGGAATAAATATTAATTCAGAGCTTTGGAGTTTAATTGTTTATGATGCTGCTTATACTTATCATAATTGGTCAAGGAACAGAAAAAAGTTAATAAATATTCTCTCTCCTCTCTATTTTGGAAGAACAGCCTCTTTTATATCTGAAACCATAGACATGAATTGGGAGCAGGCTGAAAAAGTAATAGAGAAACAGGCTGAGGTTTTTGAGAAAAACAAAAAATATTTGAAAAACAGAATTTTGCAGTGGAAAGAATTTTGATTATTTTAAAATGATTGGGGTTATGTAGTTTTCTTCTATTTTTATATTTAAAGGTTTTTCTTTAAGTTTCAAAACTATTTTTTGATTTTTTTTTCTGATTAAAGTGCTCTCCATTATTTCTTTATCTTTATAAGTAATTCTTATGTAAAGGGGGAATACCAAATGTTTGGTATTAAACTGAAAAAGATTTATTTTAATTAGGTTCCCGTTTATTTTTGTTTTCGCCTGAATTACCGGAAGCTCTCGTCTGTAAATCCAATCTCTTAAAAATTCACTTGCTGTTTTATTTTTTCCTGCAATTTCATTTATAAATATAGCGGTTGTGATGGATTGAAACTTATGCTTTTTTAATAAGTTTTTTAAATTATTAAAAAATAGCTTTTCTCCCATGATTTCTTTTAGCATGAAAAATACTAATGCTGATTTATTATAAATTATTGAAAAATAAGCTTTTGTATTCTCTTCCCAGTTACCAATTCTTTTTCCATAAGAGAGAGGACCGAACTTATAATACTTTTTTACACTTTTATTCATTACTTTTACAGCTTTTAAAAATTCTTCCGGGGAATTTTTGTGTAAATATTCAATAACAGCAAATTGTGATAAACCTTCAGTAAACCATAAATCTCTAAAACTTGTCCATGAAATAATTCCGCCCCACCATTGATGAGCCAACTCGTGTACTAAAACATCTGTTAGGTTTAGTGTGAATTTTACAGGAGAGGATGGATAATAAAATGTTTTTTTTCTTTTTGGTATTTTTAATATAAGCAATCCCTGATAGCTTGAACCTGAAAGATTATGATTGTGAGTTAAAAGCACATTAATACTTTTAAGGCTCAAAGGGCCGAAAATATTATTTAAAAAAGATGTAATTTTTGTTATTTTATGTATTTCTTTTTTTACCGAATTGTTAGGAATGAAATCAGAATATACCCTGAATAATTGAGCCTTTGAACTTAACTTATTAATTAAATAAAATTTCCCGCATGCAAGGGGCATTCCTTTGATTGAATCAGAATAAAAAGTGTCTTTTTTAATGTTTTCTCCGGCACCAAAGCATTTGAAACCGGGTTGTTTTTTAACTTTTAATACAAACCTGAAGAAATCCAGATTATCTTTTAGATAATAGTTCGAATCCCTTCCAAAAAAATAAAAGGGATTTCTTATAAAAACGTAAGTTCTGTCGGCTTTTTTTAAAGAGGAAAAATAGAAATCTGTTTCATCATTTTCTACAAAATGAGATGAAAAGGTAAGCTCCAATTCTTTCATAGGATTTTGAGTTTTAATAAAAAGTTTGTTAAGAGCTTTGTAATATGAGACCTTATTATTTTTTGAATAAATTCTTCTAATTTTTATATAACGAGGTAAGCTGATTGATAATTTGCTAATTTTATGTTTAAAGTAAAGTTTTTCTTTAGCATAATAATCTTTAAAATTTTTGTCCAAAAACATTTCAAACTTTATCTCTGATATTTTTGTAAGCTCTCCTGTTCCCATTAATTTCATAGTTTTAAATTTATTGTAATCAAGAAGGATTTTTTTAAAATTCAAGCCAAAAAGCTGAGTATCAGGAAAGGCTGTTTTGTCAAATCTAAAGGCAAAAATTTTTCCTCTTTTAAATGGAAAAATAATTAGGTTTTCTGATTTTTCGTTCAGGAGAAAAGCGGATATTTTTTTCTTGTCAAGGCTAAAACCGAAAATATTTTTAAATATTTTTAGAATTTTTTCATTAATTTTCACTTCTTTTTCACTTAATAATCCGTTTTCAAGAATCTTTTTAACATTTGTTTCAAAATCAAAGGCTGATAAAATTATCCATTTTGTTTTAAACTTTTTATATTCTTTACCAAAAAGATGTTTAAATTGTTTCTTTTCTTCTGAATCAGAGGGAGAAATAAAAATGTCTATTTTCCCTTCAAAAATTATTGGAAAAGGAGAAGAGGATAGAATAAAAACATTAGCTTTTTTTATTAAAATTTTTGCATCTCCTATTCTTATTTCTTCATTTGAAAGTTTAAGTGTTTTTATGTTTTTTATTATAAAGAAAGGATTGATTATTTCCAGAGGAACTAAGGATTTTATCTTATTATTGCTTTTTTTATAAGTGTAATAGATTATTTTACCTCTATCTCCTTTTGCAAAAGATATTGTAAAATTTGTTTCTCCGCTTCTTTTTACGCTTAACACTTCGTTAGTTTTTAATGCATTCAATAAAAATTTATATGAATTATCTTCAAAGAGGTTTTTAATTTTTTCATATTCTCTTTTTTTTATTAAATCAATTAATGATTTTGAATTTAGTTGGGGAATAAGAAAAAGTAAGAGAACAATTATTTGAAATAAAGAAAAGATCTTCTTTTTCCTTATCATAAAATAATTATAGAACAAAAATTCTTTTTAGTATAGATTTTTGAAAATTAATAAACCACTCTAAAAAATATAGCTTATTTTCAAAATTATTAATTATTTTTTCGTTTAGTTTTGAGCTCATTGATTACATTTTCTATTTCCTCTTTTAGTTCTTTCATTTCTTTTTGGAATTCTTTGCCCATTTTTTCTGTTTTTATTCTTTTCAGTTCTTCTCTTAATCTTTTCATCTCTTCTTTTAATCTTTTCATCTCTGAAAGCTCAAAAAACTCTTTTTTCATTTTTTCAAAATTCTTTAAAATTTTAAATTCCCTTTCTTCTTTTTTATCCGGAAGAATTTTTATTACTTTCAATTTTCCATCTCTGTAAAACTCCACTTTTACTTTTTCATTGTCTTTTAAAGAGTTAAGGATTTTCCTTATGTCTGAAACAGTTTTTACAGGATTTCCTTTAACTCTGACTATAATATCTCCGGCTTTCAACCCGGCTCGTTCGGCTGCTGAGCCTCTTGAAACGGATGAAATTAAAAGACCGTAACCTTCTTTTACCCCGTATTTTTTAGCTAATTGTGGACTTAGTTCATACACATTTATTCCGAGGAACCTTGTGTTAAAAACTTTGAAAATAATCTTCCCGTTTTTTGGAAATGTCCAGAATTTAAAATCAGGGCTTTTTTTACCAGGTCTGAAAGTTTCAAAATCTTTTTCCTCAAAATCTTTGTAATTTAGTGTCCCTACCTTTAATTTTATAATTTTTATTTTTTTTGCTCTGTTTATTTTTATCTTTATCCATTCTCCGGGCATTAGATCTCTTACAGTTTCCACAAGTTCTCCATAGGAATTAAGTTTTTTCCCATTTATTGCAAGAATAAAGTCTCCCTTTTTTATTCCATACTTTTCAGCGGGAGAACCTTTAATAACCTCTTCCACTATTAATTTCCCGTTCTCTTCATTTACATAAACCCCGAGCCACCCTCTTTTTACATGCCCGAATTTTTTTATTTGCGAAGAAACTTTTTTTACAATTTTAGAAGGGATTGCATAGCAGACATTATTTCCTGCTATTTCCTCTCCCTTTACAACCATTTCTTCATTTATATCTCTGAATATATAGCTTGGAGAGAGGGAAAAACCAACGCCTCCCTTTATTATTCCAACAAGCTCTCCATTTTCATTAACAACTGCTCCACCGGAAAGTCCCGGTACTATCGGAGCATTGAGGAGAAGTGAATTTTTCTTTTTTACACTAATTATTCCTTGATAGATGGTTGGAAAAGAGTCATAGGAGACTCCGATGAGAGCGACCCAATCACCAACGGAGCTATTATAGTTTATTGTAATCGGTTTTAATATCTTTTTTGATATTTTTAAAAAAGCGAGAGAGGATAGTTTATCTTTTCCTATAAAAGTTGCTGGATAACTTTTTCCATTGGATAGGGTTATAGTATATTTTCCGTTTTGTTTAGCTATTTTATAAGTTGAGACAATAATATCATTCTCAATTGCCACACCGGAGGCTATGTATGTTTTGTGGTTTTTTACTACCACTTTTACAACTGATGGGGATACTTTTATTAAGACTTTTTTTGCCTTATCACTTTTAATATTCTGGGCAAATATTAAAAATGTGATTATAAAAATAATCAGAATAAAAATTAATATCTTTTTCATAATGGTCTCCTTGCTTTGGATTTGTTATCTATTTCCATCGCATAGTGGGTTGTTGCACTATTCGTACTTAATATAATATTATCCATTATGGGAATTACTTCTTTCTTTGCAAAATCTTTTCTATTATTTTCTTTTTCTATTCTTATGTTAATAAATAAAGATATAATTACAATAGAAATAATTGATATAAAAACAAAGAATATTCTTTTTTTCTTTTTAATGGCTTTTCTTTTTTTTATCTTTTCAAAGACCATTGATTCAAAATTTTCAGACAAATTTTCTTCAAATTCTAACTCCTTTATTAAATCTTCCGTATTTTTCATTTTTTTACCTCCATCATTGAATTATATTTATTTTTTAATATGGCTTTTCCTCTGAAAATATAGGATTTTATTGTGCCAACAGGTTTTTTTAAAATTTGGGATATTGATTCAAGACTAAGTCCCTCAATTTCTTTCATTAGAAGGGGAGTTTTATATTTTTCGGGAACCTCTTTTAAAAGTTCCTGAATCAAAATCTTGTTTTCGGTTGGATTTATCTGAAGTTCTGCTTTTTTTATCTCTCTAAAACTTATTATTTTTTTTAGCTTTCTTTTATTAAACTCTTTTCTCGCAATATTTCTTCCTATGGCAAAAATCCAGTTTTTAAGATTATTTGTCTTTATTGTTTTTGCTTTAAAATAAACTCTTACGAATGTTTCTTGGGTAAGCTCCTCTGCTATCTCTCTATTTCCGAAAAAATAATACATATATTTAAAAACATCATTTTTATACATTTTTATAATTTCCTTCAAAGCTTCTTCATCTCCTTTTTTAAGCCTTTTTATCAGCTCTTCCATATATATAAGATACCTCCGATTTGAAAAAAGTTGCAAAAATTGTTAATTATGATTCAAGTTTCAATAGAAATTTTTTTATATGAAGCCCCCCTGTAAAACCTCCCAATCCATTTGCTCCTATTACTCTATGACAGGGAATTATTACAGGTAGTGGATTTTTACCAAGAGCATTGCCAACCGCTCTAAAGGCCTTTGGATTATGAATCCTTTTAGCTAATTCTTTATAGGTTATTGCTTCACCATATTTTATTTTTTCGGTTTCTTTTAAAACTTTAAGCTCAAAATCCGTTAATTTAGTGTCAAATTTATAATTTATTTCTGGAAGCTCTCTCTTTTCAAAAAAATAGAGCTCAAATTTTCTCTTTATTTCAGAATTTTCCTTTTTCTTTAAATTATTTATTATTTTGTTTGAAAAAGAGGCTCTTATTACCTTCTCATCACTACTATCCCATAAATAGTGAAAGGTTAGTGTTTCATTGATTTTGATTAAATCATAAAATATCATTACATTTTGTATTTTCCCAATTCTTCAGGAGTAAGTTCCTCAAGCCATTTTTTTATATCATCAACATTATCTACTGAAAGATTTTCTATCTTTTTCAAGAGATTTTCTTCTGCAAGTAGAATTGCATTAAATCTTAATGCAAGGGCAATTGAATCGGATGGCCTTGCGTCTATTATTAATTCATTGTCATTATCAACATTTCTCAAATAAATTTTTGCATAATAGGTATTATCTTTCACCTCAGTGATTATCACTTTTGAAATCTTGTAGCCTATCTGGGATAAGATATTTTTAAAAAGATCGTATGTTTGGGGTCTTGGGATTTTTATCCCTTCAAGGGCTATTGCTATACCATTCGCTTCTGCAAAACCTATCCAGATTGGCAGGATTCTCTCTCCTCCCTTTTCTCTTAAAACAACAACAGGCATTTTTGCAACGGGATCAACTATTAAGTTCTCCACTAAAACTTCTATCTCCATTTTTTTCTCCTTTAGATTTTTAATATAAGTCGTTTTCCCCAAAAGTCAAGAGGTATTAATCTTTATTCTGTTTCTTAAAATACTCCCTTTCTTCTATAAGTTCATTTATTAGATCTTTTACTTTCCATTCCAGTGATGTTTTAGTAGTGGTTGCAAGTATTATATCTTTATAATCGGGGAAATTTTTTTTAAGTATTTTAATAAGTGTTTCAAGCTCCTCCCCTGAAAAACCGTGAAAAATGATAGTCCTTTCATCTTTTCTTTTATTTCCCATTTTATTTACCCGCAACCTTTTCAATATAAAGTGAGATAAAGAAAATAAAGGTTAAAATAAAAATAATTATGGATAAAAACGGATTTTTTAAAAGCTCTTCAGGCTCTTCGAGTTCGCCTCTTTTTTTGTTGATTGTATAAATCATCCAGATAAGAAAAACTGCAAATGGAAAAGAGAACACCACAAAGGTTATTATTTTAAATTGAATACCGAAGAGCAATATAAGTGCAAAGGAAAGAAATCCTGTGAAAACCATAAAGTAAAAAAGAACTTTCTCGGAAACATTCTTAAGAGATGGTCTGTAAGCCTGAGAGCTTTCTTCTCCCAAAAATCTTTTCTCAGCTATTCTCTTTCCTATCATTAAAAACATTCCGAAAAACCACCACCATATTAAAAGAAGATACGGTGGGAACTCCACTCTTGCAAATGCATACCAACCGATTAGGAATCTTATGGGATTATTTATGGATTCTGAAACAAAATCCACGATAGGAATATCCTTTAATCTTATAGGAGGAATATTATAAAAAAAGCCTGCAATCAAAAGAGCAATGAGATAAATAGTATAATTTTTTCCGAAATATAGGTATGCGAAAATAATTGAAGATAATGTCATTATAAAGAATAAGATTAAAAGTATGTTTCTACTAACTTTACCGGCTGCAAGAGGTCTTGTTCTTTTAATCGGGTGGTGTTGATCAAAGGGAGCATCTGCAATTTCATTTATAATATAATTTGCTGTTGAGATACCCCAGGTGAAAAGAAAAGCAAGTATTATTTTTACAAAAAGGTTAAGGGAGAAAACTATTTTTTGGGGGTAGAGCAGGAAAAATGAAAAAGTTCCTATGTAAATAGCAAAACTTCTCGGCCATCTTTCAAGCCTTAAGGCTTTTAAATAATTAATTATCTTTTTTTCTTGCATAAACTTCCACCGAATCAAATAAAAAGAGTTTAATCTTAATTTTCTCGCTTATTCTTTTTAAGACTCTTATTTTATCATATATTTTCCTTCCTATGTTAAATCTTGAAATTAAATAATAAAGAGAAAATTTCCAGTGATATGGTTTAATACTTATAATTTCAAAACCCTCTTTATTTAGAGCGAATTTAAGTGATTTTATATTGAAAAAGTTTACATGGGGAGGTCTGAAGTGCCACCATCGGCTTCCCGTAATTTTCCTGAGAAGGCTATCTATATCAGGAGTAACAAGAACCAAAAGTCCGTTTTTATTTAAAAGTGAGTTTGCTTTTTTCAGGATTTCAAGGGGATTTTCAACATGCTCTATAAGATCAAGCATTGTTATAATGTCGTATTTTTTGTCTGTTTCAAAATTTTCAAAGGTTGTATTATGTATTTTAAAACCGTATTTTTCTTCTGCTTTTTTTGCTGCCCATAATGATGGCTCAATTCCCTCAACTTCGAAGCCCCTTTCCTTTGCAAGTTTCATAAATATACCGGTTGCGGCCCCTACATCCAAAAGTGTACCCGAATTCTTTATCTTTTTTATTCTTTTCAAAATCCTTTTAAAATTATCCGATCTTCCTTCCTCTTCAGAATCATAATCAGGGTCTTCAATAGAAGAGTATATTTTTTCAAGGAGTTCTTTAGTAGGAGTTGGGTTTGAATACACGAAACCGCAGCTTTTGCACTTAAAAAAAGTCCAGTGCTTCCCGTATTGAGAATCTGTTATTTTAAAATCTTTTGTATCAAAATCATTTATATTTGAATCATACAATTTTTTTCTCTCAGAAGAGCCGCACAATGGACACTTGTTTACCTCTTTCATTAATACTTTCTTCTCCATCATCTCCCGATGATATAAAAAAAAGAACTAAATATCAAGGAGTATGTTATTTTAGGAGTTGTTATTGTAAAACATATTTATCTGTGCTATTAAATTAATATGAAGAAAAGAGTGATTATTTTTGTGGCGGCTTTGGTGGTGATTGTTGCGGCGGGGTTTGTGATAAAAGAATATAAATTTGGAAAAGGGGAGAGCATTAAGATATTATGTATGGGAGATAGTATAACGGAGAGCTCTTTCGGGAGTTATCCTAAGTATCTGAAAACTCTTTTCAAAGAGAATGGCATTAATGCTGATGTAATTTCAGCCGCAAGACCGGGAAACACTTCGGGGGAGTATCTTTCATTTTTGAGAAAATCTAATATACTTGAAAAATCCGATCCTTACATAGTCCTTATTATGCTTGGTACGAATGATGTAAGGATTGATTCGGACAGGACCGATAAGAGAAGATTTCTTGAAAATATGAAAAAAATAATAAGAAAGATAAAGAGGTATGAAAAGGAGAGAAAAAAAAGAGTTCTTATTTTTTTGATGACTCCTCCTCCGATTTTTAACATTGATATAAGAACCTTTAATGAAAGCTCAAAAAAGAGAATAAGAGAGGAGATTGTTCCGATTATAAAGAGCATTGCAAAGAAGAATAAACTCGGTCTTATAGATATTCACTCATATTTTCTTAAAAGAAAAGAGCTTTTGCCGGGAATACATCCTTCAAAGGATGGTTATTACAGAATGGCAAAATTTATTTACAGAACAATTGTGCCCTATATAAAAGGTTTGCCCCCTTCTCAAAAGGAAAAACTCCCTTCTATTTTTTCGGGAAAAATAGTTTTCCAGTCCGATAGAAAGGGGAATGAGGATATTTTTTTAATAGATAAAAAAGGAGTGAAACAGCTCACCTTTAACAAAGCTTTTGACGGTTATCCTGTTTTTTCTCCCGATGCTGAAAAGGTGGTTTTTGAATCAAACAGATCGGGAAAGTTTGAGATTTATATTCTGAATCTTAAAACAAAAGAAATAAAAAAATTATTTGACTCTCCTTCAGAAGATAGAGCTCCTTTCTGGACATATGATGGCAAATATATTTTATTTTCAAGAAAAGTGAATGGTCGGGAGCAAATCTTTAAATATGATATTAATTCAAAAAAAATTGCTAAAATTACTGATTTCCGAGGAAGAAATGCGCTTCCTTCTGTTTCTCCTGATAATAATTTTCTTCTTATGACTTCCAACAGGTTTATCGGCTGGAATGTTTATATTATGAATTTGAAGAGCGGTGAAACAAAAAAGCTTTCTGAAGGTTATGGAGGATGCCGGGCGAGGTTTTCCCACTCCGGAAAATATATAGCCTGGGTTTCTCATAAATTTGATCATAAAGGGGATATTATTTTAACACCTTTTGAAAGGTTTTCTCCGAGAAGGCTTACCTTTGATTCTGAAAAGCATGATTATTGTCCTGCTTTTTCACCTGATGATAGGTTTATTGTTTATGCAAGTGGTCCCAAGTTAAAATCCGGGAATTATGATATAAAGATAATAGAGATTTCCACCGGAAAAATCTGGCAGATAACCTCATCTCCCGCCAAGGATATGATGCCTTATTGGGGAAAGTAGTGGATAGAAGATTTTTCAGGTATGTAAAGTATATTCTTCCCTTTCTTATTACAGCTTTGATTTTCTATGTTTTTCTCAAGAGAACTTCCTTGGAAAGTATCAGAGAGTATAAAAATCTTTTAAGGATTGACTATTTATTCATATTCATTAGTTTATCTATTGCAGGAACTGTTTTAAGGACTTTAAGGTACAGAATTTTATTAGAAAAGAAAATAAAGGTTTTTGACCTCTTTTTAATCACCCTTGTGAGAAATTTTTCAGTTGATTTATTACCCGCAAGAACCGCATCTCTTCTGTTTTACACATACTTTACCAATAGAGAGGGAGTTAATATTGAAGAGGGCGGAGCAAGTTTTGTGGTTTCTATGTTTTATGATTTATTATCTTTATCTGTTTTACTGTCCTTTGCTTTGCTTTATCTCAGCTCCTATGATAATAGAGGGGGACTATTTTGGGCTGTCTTTTTTATATTTTTACTTTCACTTTTTTTTATTATTTTTTCAGGAAAAATCATAAATATTATCTCCAGTATAAAATTCATTGATAGATTTAAGAAAATAAAAGGAATTTTAATTGAACTTGGGATTTATTTTAAAAAACACAATTCTTTCTGGGAAAGGGTTGAGCTTTTCCTTTTAAGTATTTTTATAAGGGCTTTTAAATACCTTTCTCTTTTTGTACTATTTGTTTCATTAACAGGAGCAGACTTTGTTCTCAAAAAAATTGCTATTTTTAGCTTTGGAATATCCGCTACAGAGCTTTCATCAGTACTTCCGGTGCAGGGGCTTGCCGGGTTCGGCACTTGGGAGTTGGCATTCAAATATGTTTTTACTCTGATTGGAATAAAATTAAAAAATCCTTTTTTAGTAGGGCTTATAATTCATACAATTACTCAGGTTTGGGAGTATTCAATAGGACTTATCGCACTTATTTTCTTATTCTTAAAGAGGAAAGTACGAAAAGATATTTAATTTTGACGAAAAGAACAATTATGTTTTATAATCTTTAATGAAGTTTAAATTTTTTAGCTTTATCTTTTTCTTCTTATTTTCTTTCTCTATTATTTTTTCAGAAAACAGTGAACTTATTTATCCCCTTGTTCCGGAGATAATCTCTTCAATACCTTTAAAGAGTGAGGAGATTGCCTTTAAGATGTATGAGAATAAAAATTCCCTTGTATTTTCAATAAAAGAGGATGATATTATCCATTTTTGGGAGTTTAAAATAGAATCCCTTGAGCCAGATAAATTAAAAGAGTTTTTAGGGACAGAAAAAGACGGAAAAATTAAAAATTTAAAAGATTATTCTTTGAAAAAAGATAAAGGAGCGCTTACATTTTTTCTTAATGGTAAAAAGAGATGGAAAAGAAGAGCTCCGAACCTTGAGATCCTTGATTATACATTTGACGGTAAATATCTTGTAGTGATTTTTCAAAATGGCTTTTTAAATGTTTACAAAAAAGGGGGGGATTTGATTTACTGGAAAAATATTTCTCCTGAGTCATTTTTTATTTATCAGGTAAAAAAAGGTTTTTTTGTGTTTTCTCCGGATAAATATTATTTTTTTTATTATAAAAAGAAGGAATTAAAGGAAGGGAAAACAAAGGTTAAATTAAAGGGTAAGCCTGTTATTAGAGGCGATAGAGTTATTTTGTGGGGGCTGAAATCAAAAGAACACTATTTCTCTGTAATAAAGCTTTATCCTAAAATTGGTGTGTGGTGTGATACGGACAAAAATGAGTATTTTAAAGGAGACACACTGAAGCTTACTTTGAAAGTTTTTAACATTGAAAAGGTGAAAACCACTGTAAGAACAGTTTTTGAAGGAAAAGAGAATGTAGAATACAAAAATTCCAGGAAAAAGGAGTTTAAAGTTTACTTGCCATTTGAAGGGATTGTAAATTTAAAGGTTTCAATAATGGGAGAGAATTTTTCAAAAGAAAGAGTGTTTAAGATTAATGTTTATGATAAAAATAAACTTGAAGGAGAAATGTTTTATGAGATAATTAATAGTGTAATAAATAATAATAGGGAGAGTGTGAAATGAATGTTTTTCTTGCCTTTTTATCACTTTTTATGGTTTCACAGAGGGCTGATATGATTTTGTATCATGGAAAAATAATGACGATGAATCCGAATCTTCCCTATGTGGAAGCTGTGGCAATAAGAAGAAACAAAGTGATTGCGATAGGCTCTGATGAGGAGATATTAAAATTAAAAACAAAGAGAACCAAGCTGATAAATTTGAATGGAAGGCTTGCTTTACCTGGTTTTAATGATTCTCATCTTCACTTTTTATCCGGAGCAAAAAGCCTTTTCACTCTGGATTTGAACAATAAAAATGAGGATGAGATAGCTACTCTTTTAAGAGAGAGATTGAAAAGCGCAAGGCCCGGTGAATGGATTGAGGGTAGAGGCTGGGATCAATATTTTTTCAGAGGAAAAAGATTTCCAAATAAAGAATTTCTGGATAAAATTGCTCCTGATAATCCTATTGCTTTTAGAAGAGTATGCGGGCATATTTTGTGGGTAAATTCAAAAGCCTTGGAAATAGCCGGTATAAATAAAAATACAAAATCTCCCGAAGGTGGAGAAATAGTAAAGGATAAAAATGGAGAACCCACAGGTATTTTGAAGGAGAATGCGGCTGAGCTTGTTTACAAAGTGATGCCTGAGATGGATTTTAATACTGCTAAAAAATATATATTAAAGGCTCTTGATGAGGCGAAAAAGTACGGAGTAACCTCTATACAGGATAATTCTTCTCTTCTTGCCCTTGAAGTTTATAAGTATCTTTACAAAAGGGGAAAGCTAACCGTGAGAGTTAGTTTTTGGGGAGATTTTTATAAAAGTGTTAAAGAGAATTTAAAAGTCAAAAGAGGAATCGAAAGATACAATTCAAAGTATTTGAGATTTGGTCTTATAAAGGGTTTTATGGATGGGACTTTGGGAGCAAGGACTGCAAAAATGTTTTTTTCTTATGCGGATGATCCCACTACCTCCGGTATGTTTACCATGGATTTGAATGAGCTTTTCAGAAAAACAATTGAATTTAATAAAGCTGGCTTACAGGTGGGAGTTCATGCGATAGGGGATTATGCTGTCTGGATGGCATTGAAGGCTTTTGAAGCAGCTGAAATTTCTTCAGGAAGAAAAGATTTGAGAAACAGGATCGAGCATTCTCAGACTGTAAGACTTTCTGATATAGATGATTATAAAAAATGGAATGTAATTGCCTCTATGCAACCATCTCATATGCTTTATGATTACAAGTGGGCTGAGAAGAGATTGGGGAAGGAAAGGAGCAGGGGAGCTTATGCATGGAATTCATTTATCAAAAAAGGAGTCCATGTTGCATTCGGAACCGATTGGCCTATTGTTCCTTTAAATCCTATGATTGGCCTTTATGCATCGGTTATGAGAGCAAATTTTAAGGGTGAACCAGCAGGAGGTTGGATTCCTGATGAAAAGATTTCACTTTTTCAGGCAATATACAATTATACTGTTGAAGGTGCTTATGCAACATTTGAGGAAAATATAAAAGGGAAGATTGTTCCCGGGATGCTTGCTGATATAATTGTTCTCTCCAATGATATAACATCTTCTCCTTATCATGAAATTCTTAAAACAAAGGTGGATATTACTATTTTTGATGGCAAGATAATTTACGAAAGAAAATAAGAAATGCCTTCGGGTAATAATATCCCGAAGGCATTGGAGTTATATATATGAAGTTAATAGGGTAAAACTTTAATAGAGCCATTAACTGTTGAAAGAGAGAGAAAGAATTTTGATTCTTTACCGACGGCTTTAACCGTTGAGAAAGATGAGAATGGAAACAATCTTTTTTTGTATGTTATTCTAAGGTCCGGATGATCAATTTTAACTGCTCCGTTCACTGTACTTGCTTTTAAGCTTAAGTTTTTTGTATCTTTTATATAAACTGCGATTGAACCATTAACTGTTTTTACCGAAAGATCATCATTAAGTTTATCCAAATAAAGCTTGATACTTCCATTTACAGTTGAAACTTTCCCTGCTCCATAATTATTGGTGACAAGTATTTTTCCGTTTACAGTTGTAAGAATAAATCTTTTTAAATTTGCATCACTTATAATACTACCGTTTACTGAAGTGGCTTTTAAAGCTAAGTTTGATGGAATTTTTAAAATAAAATTTATTGAAACATTGGAATTTTTTGGAAAATATGGTTTTATTTCAAGTGTTTTATCAGATTTGAACACTTTTATATTTACCAGGTCAAGCTTTCGTTTGGAGTTTGCCTTTATGGTGGCAAAAATTGTGATTTTATTTCCTTTTTGGGAATTTACTAATATTTTACCATTTATATTTTTTAGGTAAATGTTTGTTAGGTTTTCACTTTGTAATTCTTTGTGAAAGCTTTTTTCATAGGTATAAGAAAACATTAGAGAAGACAGGAATAATACCAATGTTAAAAATATAATTCTCTTTCTCATTACTAACCTCCTTTTTAATAACACTATAACGAAGTTAGTAAAAAAATGTTCCAATTTTAAATGGAAAGTATAAATACGAGTGTTGACTTTTTTTAAAGCTAATATTATTATATATTGCTTTTAAAAGTAGAAAATAAAGGAGAAAAAATATGAAAAAGGCTTTCTTGATGTTTTTCCTTTTTGTGATTGTTTTTTCATTAGCAATGCCAATTTTTGCTGCAAATACCCACAAAGATAAAGCTGCTCATGGCGATGAAGAGGAGCTTTTAGGTGAAAAATTGCCTCTTTGGTCAGCAATTCCGTTTGCAGGAATTTTGCTTTCAATAGCAGTTTTCCCTCTTATTGCTCCCCATTTCTGGCATCATCACTTTGGTAAGGTTGCCGCCTTCTGGGCACTTTTACTTTTTATACCTTTTTATATTTATTATCCTCACGAAGCTGTTCACGAAACTTTACATATAATATTATTAGATTATATCCCTTTTATTATTCTTCTCTGGTCTCTTTTTACTGTGGCAGGTGGAATTCTGGTTAAGGGGTCTTTAAAGGGAACCCCTGCTGTAAACCTTTTAATGTTAATAATAGGGACATTTTTAGCTTCATGGATAGGAACAACAGGTTCTGCAATGCTTTTAATCAGGCCTGTTATCAGAGCAAACAAACACAGGAAGCATAAAACACATGTAATAGCATTTTTCATATTTCTTGTCGCAAATATAGGAGGTTCATTAACCCCATTGGGAGACCCCCCTCTGTTTTTAGGCTTTTTACACGGTGTTCCTTTCTTCTGGACATTTAATATTTTCCCTCATATGGGTTTTGTCTCTTTGATCCTTTTAATTATGTTTTTTATACTTGACTCTTATTATTACAGAAAAGAAACAGATGAAGTGAAAGCACACGGTGATGATGAGGAAAAAGAGCCCATAAAGGTTGTTGGACTTGTTAATATAATCTTTCTTTTGGGAATTATAGGTGGAGTTCTTTTGAGTGGAGTGTGGCATCCGGGGAAAGTAAATGTTTTGGGAATACCAGTTGAAATAGAAAACCTTGTAAGAAATGCAATATTAATTATAATGGGACTTCTTTCCCTTTACTTTACAAAGAAAGAAATTAGAGAGGGGAATGAGTTTACCTGGGATCCGATTCTTGAAGTTGCCTATCTTTTCGCAGGTATTTTTATTACGATTATCCCCGCAATTGCCATTTTAAAAGCAGGAGAAAGAGGTGCTCTGGCATCCTTAATGAGAGCTGTTAAAGATCCTGTTCATTATTTCTGGGCAACCGGGATATTATCAAGTTTTCTTGACAATGCACCAACTTATCTTACATTCTTTAATTCCGCTTTGGGTAATTTTGTCTTGCCTCACTTTACTCCTTTGACAGAAGCTCAAGCGGCACATTATCTTATTGCCCATAATCCCACTGTTTTGGAAGCTATTTCAGCCGGTGCTGTTTTTATGGGTGCCAATACATATATCGGAAATGCTCCTAACTTTATGGTAAAGTCAATAGCAGAGGAAAACAATATTGAGATGCCCAGCTTTTTCGGATATATAATGAAGTATTCTTTACCTTTTCTTATAACATCCTTTATTTTGGTATCCATAGTATTCTTTTAAAAACAGGTAAAAGGAATGCAAAATTATGTTGTTTTTGAAAAGGAAAAAGTCTATCCTTCAAAAATTGTATGTGTTGGCAGAAATTATGTAAAGCATATTAGAGAGCTTAATAATGAAATACCGGATGATATAGTCCTTTTTATAAAACCAAATTCATCAATAGGAAAGCCTGAATTTAAAAGATATGATTATCCGATACATTATGAAGGAGAAATTTCCTTTTTAGTGGGTAAAAGTGTTAAATATGGGGATATAATAGACGCGTCGGTTTTTAAAGGGATAGGATTCGGAATTGATTTTACAATGAGAACTCTTCAAAAAAAACTTAAAGAGAAAGGTTTGCCCTGGGAAAAGGCAAAGGCTTTTGACGGAGGAGCCCTTTTCAGTGAGTTTAAATCAATACCAACGAATATGAATCTGGAGAATATTGAATTTTCTTTAAGAATAAATGGGGAATTAAAGCAAACATCATCAAGCAGCTACATGCTTTTTAAACCTTTAACAATAGTTAAAAAAATTGTTGAATTTTTTAGTTTGGATGAAAATGATATTATTATGACAGGTACTCCTGAGGGAGTGGGTGAAGCTCATAGGGGAGATCTATTTGAATATGAAATAAAAGATATTCTTTCAGGAAGTTTTAAACTGTAATTTTTTAATGTTTAAAATTAATTCCCTTTTCCCCTATAAAAAATAAGTACGCGCCCGGAGGGACTCGAACCCCCAACATTTGGATTAGAAATCCAATGCTCTATCCTGTTGAGCTACGGGCGCATCTTTTTTTTTCTCGGGGCGAGTGGATTTGAACCACCGACCCCCTGCTCCCAAGGCAGGTGCGCTATCCAGGCTGCGCCACGCCCCGCAAAAGTCTGTTAATATACCATAATTTGACTACTATATCAATATCCTTTATTTGTTTTTTTAGAAGTTTTTAATTAGTTCTTATCTTACTATCTCAATCATACCGAAACCATAGCTATTGAGCTGTCCGATACCCCAATCATAGGCAATTTGAATTATTTCTTTATTACCTGACATGGTAAAGGGTGAAAGCCATGCTTTATACTTTTTCCCCTTAATTTCAACTAATTTTGAAATTTTTCTTTTTTTTATGAGATAGTTTTTATCAAATTGAATATATAGATGGGATTTTTGAGGGAGTTTTCCATAAATTCTTCTGAATTTTTCAATGAGATTTGTTCTTATTAAATTGTAAAATTCACTGTCATGGGGATTTAAAAAAATCTCTTTTTCCTCTTTTTCTTTTGTAATGTATTTTTTGTAAACAGTTATAGGTGAAAGACACTTGAATTTATTAATTTCATTATCTGCTTCAAAAGGTGGAAATATAACTGTTTTTTCAATGGTAAGCTCGGTTTCGAACAGAGATATTTTGGGATTGTTTTTAAAAAAGTTCTCAATTACTTTTATATAGTTTTCGATTGGTGATGTTATGTAAAGAACAATAGGGTTTCTTAGGAAAATTCCTTCATCTGAGATTTCTCTATTCATTGATCTGAATGGAGAAAAATTAAAGTAAGGCTCTTCAATACCTGCCTTTTTGAGGATTTCCCTTATAAAAAAAGATGTTTCATAAGCCCTTTTAAAGGGAACAAAGAATCCATTGTCACTTGAGATTTGTATTTTAATCCTCATTATAATAAGGATAAAAATATTTTTTAATATTGTCAAGCAGTATTTAATTTTTTAAAAATTTTTTGATTTATTGCTGGAAAATTTGAAAAGTGGTAGAATTAAAAAACTTATTTTAAGGAGAGAAAGATGAGTAATACATTTAATTCAATCGAGGATATTTTAGATTTTGCAGTTGAAAAGGAGTATGAAGCAAGGGATTTTTATAATGAGTGGGCGGAAAAAGTTAAAAATGAAACTTTAAAAGAAGTTTTAAAATCATTTGCCGCTGAGGAACAAAAACATGCAAATCTTATAAATGAAGTGAAAGCCGGTAAAAAATTTAAACCTCAGGAAGGAAAAATCACAAATTTGAAAATATCCGATTATCTTGTGGATTATACCCCTTCCGAAGATATGAGCTATCAGGATGCCCTTATAGTTGCTATGAAAAGAGAGAAGGCTGCTTTTAAGCTTTACACTGATCTGGCAGAGTCATCTGATGATGAAAATATAAAGCAGCTTTTTAATGCTCTTGCTCAGGAAGAGGCAAAACATAAGCTTAGACTTGAAACAATTTATGATGATGTAGCATACCCGGAAAACTGAAATTGAAAAAAAGAAAAGTAGAAAAACCTAAAAAGGCATATAAAAACGAAGAATTTTTAACGAGCAGGGAAGCAAGAGTTATCAGGATTCTTGCGGAATACATAGAGCCTGAGACAAGGTTTGAAAAATTCAATGTAAAAGATACTATCGTTTTTTTTGGTTCAGCCCGTATTATTTCCGAAAAAGAAGCTTTGAAAAACCTTGAAATTTTGGAAAAAAAGAAGAAAACTGAGAGAATTAAAAAATTACTTGACGAGGCAAGAAAAGATCTTGTTTTTTCAAAATATTACGAGGCAGCAAAGGAGCTTGCCAAAAAGATTACCCATTGGTCAAAAGAGATTCACAATAGTGAGCATAGATTTATTGTTTGCTCCGGAGGGGGGCCGGGAATTATGGAAGCTGCCAACAAGGGAGCGGCAGAGGCTGGAGGCGTTTCAATTGGGCTTAATATAAGCCTTCCTTTTGAACAAATGCCCAACCCTTATATCACAAGAGAGCTTGCTTTTGAATTTCACTATTTTTTTATGCGTAAATTCTGGTTTGTTTATCTGGCAAAGGCTATTATTGTTTTTCCAGGTGGTTTTGGAACAATGGATGAATTTTTTGAGCTTTTAACTCTTATTCAAACAAAAAAATTGGAAAAACACATACCGATAGTGCTCTTTGGCAAGGAGTATTGGGATGAGATAATAAATTTTGATGCACTTGTTAAGTGGGGGACTATAAGTGCCGAAGATTTGAATCTTTTTAAGTTTTTTGATGATGTGGATGAAGCCTTTAATTATATAAAAGAAGAGCTAACAAGAGAATATTTAAAACAATAATGAAAGTATTTATTGTTTTTGACAATAGGGCAAACGAAGGGTTCAGAAAGGGATGGGGACTTTCACTTTTTATAAGGGGAAAAAATAAAAGTATTTTATTTGATACAGGTTGTAGCGGAGAGGATTTATTGTACAATCTTGATAAATTTGGAATAAAACCAACTGATTTTTCTGATGTTGTAATTTCTCACGGACATTGGGATCACACAGGTGGTATTTTTTCTCTTTTAAATAGTGATGCTTATGATTTTTATGTGGGGGAAAGTTTCAGTAAAAAGTTTGCATTTGAGATAGAGCAGAGAAATGGGCATGTTTACAGAGGGGGGGATTGGAGGAAAATCTCCGACGAATTTTACATAACACCGGAACTCAAAGAAAATTTCCCTGAGCAAGCTTTGGTGTACAATGGAGATGAGTTTTCCTTTTTATTTGTGGGATGCTCCCATCCAGAGGTTGAAAATTTTGCTGAGCTTACTTACATAAAATTTAAGAAACCACTTTACATCATGGGAGGTTTCCACTTTTATCCTCTGTCGGAAGGGAAAATTGAAGAAAGGGTTAAAAAGTTTGAAAGTTTACATATAAAGAGTATTTATCCTTTACATTGTACGGGAGAAATTGGAATAAAAATTGTTCTAAGGAGAGTAACCGGTAAAAGTTTACAAGCCGGCGATATACTGGAATTCTGATGGATTTTGGGTTTTCCTTATCCGGAAAATTTAAAGGGGCGTAATAATTAATTTACTATTGATAGAAAAAATTAACAAAACTATTAACCAATGTTTTTTGAGATAGTAGTTTTTAAAATGATTTTAGTTTTTTTTTCTTTTGGAATGAAATTTGTTAATGTCTTTTTTGCAACTTCTAAATAAAGGAGGTGTATTATGAAAAAGAAAACTGTCCTTTTTTTTATCGCTGTATTTTTTATTTTTAACGGATTTATTCTTTTATCTCAGGAACTTAAAACCGGTGAATCAAAAAAGTTTGTGCCTGGCGACAAGCTTTTGTTTCAGGAAGATTTTTCCAAGTGCCCCGTAGGAGAGATTCCAATATCTTTTGATAAAATTAAGGGTGCCGGTGAGTGTGTAAGGTATGGAGACAATATTTATTTTACATCTATTAACGGAGATCTAAAGCTTTTTAAAAGGCTTTTTTTAGGCAATGATGAGTTTTCTGTTGAATTTGATGTTTTGTTTTTAAAGGGGGAATGCGGAGAACTGGAAGTAAGTTTCTACGAAGGAGAGAAAGTTGGAGATAGACATATCCCTTATAATGTTAGTGTTGGGCCGGGATGTACCGGAGAGGCTGTTTATGTTGGATTGGAAAATATGGGGAAAATTTTCAAATCTGATTACAAAAGTTTAAAAAGAAAAATTCATATGGCAATACAAGTAAGGCGTAAACAGATGAGAGTATTTCTGAATGGAAAGAGACTTTCGATGATACTTTTCAAAGGTAATGTAAAATCCGTGGGTTTTCATATAAGGGGTAAATATAGTGAACTAATAACAAATATAAGAATTGCTAAATATTCTAACAAAGAGGAAAAACCTTCTCCTGAAAAACTTGGAATAAAAGTTGAAAAAACAGGGGGGGAAATAAAATTGACGATTCCTGAAAAACTTCTTTTTGATTTTAATAAATTTTTCTTGAAGCCTGAAGCGAAAAAAGCCCTTGAGGTTATTGCTGATATCTTGAAAAAAGATAAGAATAAAAAAATCCTTATAACAGGGTATACTGATAATATAGGGAGTAAAACATATAATCTCAGACTTTCATTGCAGAGGGCTCAGAGTGTTGCGGATTATTTGGTTTATGTGGAAGGCATAAATTCAGAAAGAATAAAAATAGTGGGGAAAGGAGAATCCAATCCTATTGCGGATAATTCAACTGAAAAAGGGAGAGCGATTAACAGAAGAGTAGAAATAAAAATTTACTAAATTAAAAAAAAGAATCATTTTGTTTTTTATAGAGAGGACATTTACTAAAAATCAATCTTTCTGGCTTGATTATTTTTAAAAAATAAAATAATATTTACACATTACAATTGTCTGCTATCCATGGGAGATTCAATATGAAAAAGATGATGGTAGGAATGCTTTTTTTATTTGTATTTTCTTTTAAATTAAAAACTGCATACATGAGTCCGAGAATAAGGATTCCTTATATTAAAAAGTCTGTAAAAATTGATGGGTATTTGGATGAGTCTGTCTGGTCAGAAGCCGCTAAAATTTCAGGTCTTCATCAGCAGGAACCAGTTGAAAATTCAAAGGAGAGTGAGCACACAGAAATTTATATATTTTACAATGATAATTATATTTATTTCGGGGTGAAATGCTTTGATAAAGAGCCTAAAAATATAACTGCATACAGTATGAAAAGAGATTTTGAGGTTCAGAATGATGATAATATAATGATTTTGCTTGACCCTTTTAATGATAGAAGAAATGCTTATGTTTTTGCAGTGAACCCCAATGGAGCGAAATTTGACGGGCTTGTTGTTAATAATTCAGAAAGAATCTATGATTCTTGGGATGGTATCTGGTATGCCTCCGCAAGAAAGGGGAGAGACGGCTGGTATGCTGAAATTGCAATCCCATTTAAAACACTGACTTTTAATAGAAATATAAATAAATGGGGTTTTAATATAAAAAGGAAGATAAAGAGAAAAATAGAAGAGGATCGCTGGGCATCTCCTTTTCATCAGGTGTACTTTACAAAAGTTGCAGAGTCCGGATTTTTAACGGGAATAAAAGGGGTAAAACAGGGAAGAGGGCTTGATATAAGACCTTATGGTCTTATAGGAGAGCAAAAAAAAGATATGGGTTCAGAAAGCAAATTTAACTATGATGGAGGACTTGATGTTTTTTACAACATAACACCTGCCCTTAAAGCATCTCTTACATATAACACTGATTTTGCTGAAACAGAGGTTGATGAAAGAAGAATAAATCTTACGAGATTTCCGCTATTCTTTCCAGAAAAAAGAAGGTTTTTTCTTGAGGGAAGTGATATTTTCTCTTTTAATGGAGCTCATCCATTTTCTTTTCTCCCTTTTCATTCAAGAAGGATTGGTTTGATTGAGGGTGAGCAAATCCCGATTTTGGCAGGAGCTAAAATTACAGGTAGGGCAGGTGACTATAATATAGGTTTTCTTGATATAAGGACAAGGGATTATGAAGATTTACCCGGAAAAAACTTTATGGTAGCAAGGGTATCAAAAAATATTTTGAGTGAATCTACAGTCGGTTTTATATATACCTCGGGAAACCCAGAGGGAGATTCCAATAATTCTTTAATAGGGGTGGATTTTAAGTATGGAACATCAAAATTTTTAAAAGATAAAAATCTTTTTATCGTTGGTTATTATGTGAGAAGCTTTTCGAATGATATTGGAAATGATTCAGCTTACGGAATCTCAATAGATTTTCCAAATGATACGGTGGATAATTATTTTAGCTTTTTTACAATAGGAGAAAATTTTTATCCTGCCCTCGGATTTGTAAGAAGAAGGGGAATAAGAAATTATCACTTTGGTTTATCGTATAATCCAAGAGTAAATGGTAGCCTCATTAGACAATTTTTCTTTGAGCTCAGAGGTGGTGTCACAACAGATCTGGAAGGAAAAACTATTGCCTGGCATTTATTTACAGCTCCTTTGAATGTAAAGTTACAATCGGGAGAGCATATTGAGTTTAACTATATGCCTGATTATGATCTTCTTGATTTTCCTTTTGAGATACATGAAGGAATAATTATTCCTCCGGGTAATTACACTATGAACAGATTCAGATTTGAGTTAAACACTTCAAAAAAGAGGCCATGGGTTTTTGACCTTTCGGCAAGATTTGGTGAGTATTACACAGGAAAGTCCTTAACTCTTGAGACCGGCTTTAAATTGAAAATAGGAAGCAAAATCCATCTTGAACTTTTAAGGGAGGGGAATTATGTGAGATTAAAAGAGGGTGATTTTGATGTTCAGGTTATAAGAATAAAATTTGATTTTTACTTTTCTCCGAAGCTCTATTTTCAAAACTATGTGCAGTACGATGATCTCTCTAAAAGTATAGGAGTTAATTCAAGATTAAGATGGATAATAAAAGAGGGAAATGATTTGTTCCTGGTGTTTAATCAGGGTTGGGGAGATATTCTTGATAAATACTATATTTTGTACAGAAAGGTTCAGATAAAACTTCAGTATACATTTAGATTTTAGCTATTCGGGTTTCTTCAGGATTCTTGTTAAGTGTAAAACTAACCAGTAGAAATTCTTATTATTTAGAAAATTGAAGCGGCTTTACTGATGCTCCGCTCTCTTTCGAATTTATATTTAATCTTTGACAATGTAAGATTGACTTATAGCATCAATAATGATATTTTTATTGACTATGAAAAACATAATCAGAACTTTAGTAATTTTTGCTCTTATTGTTTTCTTTTTATGGCTTTTTGCCAAGAGCCTTGAGATTGAAAAGGCTAAGTATTATATGTTTCATACTAAGCTCAGATTCCTTTTCTTCATATTTATAGTTTATCCATTCATCTATTTTTTCCGATCCCTGAGGTGGAAGCAGATTATTGGAGAAAAAGGCGAAGGAATGAAGCTAATTGATGTCTATTCAGCAAATGTTCTTGGTTTTGCCATAAATTATACGGTTCCTGCAAGGGTGGGAGAGCTGGCAAGGGCCGTTATATTGGGAAAGAAAACTGGAGTAAGCAGTAGTTTTATATTCAGTACTGTTATAATTGAAAGAATACTTGATTTGGGAGCTATGGTTTTTTTTGCAGGCTTTTTTTATATTTTTAGAGGTTATGCATTCAGAGATTTGAATCCCACAAAAGGCTCCATGGAATTTTTGTCCAAAGGGAGTATAATAGCTTTCTTATCTTTTATAGTACTAATGCTTTTAATTTTTTTTATATATCTTTTTAAAAAGAAAGTTTATGTGTTTTGGGAGAATATGTGTAATAAATTACTTCCCGTTAAATTAAGAAAAGGAGCTATTCATGTGGGAGAGAGATTTATAGAGGGTTTAATTGCTCTTTTTGAGAATAAAAGAAAAATCCCAATTATAATAAATTCATTGATTATTTGGTTCTTGATTTCTATAGGGTACTGGATAGCATTGATTGATTTTGGATTAAAAGTTAATTTTATTGCAATTATTCCTTATATAGTGGCACTTCTTATTGGAGCCTCAATCCCGACACCGGGAATGGTGGGGGGCTTTGAGGCACTATCTCAAATGGCTCTTACTGGTTTTTATCTTATGGATAAAAATATTGCAGCTGCTGCAACTATTTTAATGCATCTTTCTCTTATTGCGGTAACATTATTGTTAGCTCTTCCCTTTCTTATAAGAGAGGGAGCATGGGTTTTAAATATAAAGGGATATAAAAAATTTAAGGAAGAGGTAAAATGAAATGTCCTTATTGCAATAGTGATAATGTAAGGGTTATAGATACACGGGAAATTAAAAATGGGCTTGAAATTAGAAGAAGGCGAGAGTGTTTGTCATGCGGAGCAAGATTTACAACATATGAGAGAATTGAGGAAAAACCTATATTAGTAATAAAAAAGAATGGAGAAAGGGAGCAGTTTGACAGGGAAAAGATAATAAGGGGAATAATGAGAGCCTGTCAGAAAAGACCTGTTTCAGCTGAAGATATTGAAAGAATTGTTGAAAGGATTGAAAAGGAGATTTTTGAAAGCGGAAAAAGAGAGGTTAAAAGCATCTTTATAGGTGAAATAATTATGGAAGAGCTTAGAAAATTAGATAAGGTAGCTTATGTGAGATTTGCTTCGGTTTACAGAGATTTTAGAGATATAGAAGAGTTTGAAAAAGAGCTTGATAAACTAAAGAAAATATAGGTTTTGGAGGAAAAAATGGGGTGAAGAAAGGGAGTAATCCCCTTGTTTTTGAAAGAGTTTTAAAAAGAGAAGTTGGTACGATTTACCCGCCGATGGATATTAGCGAGGAAAAGGATTATATTATAGTGAGAATTGATTTGCCCGGTGTAAAAAAGAGAGACATTAGAATAATTTTTGAGGATAGAAATTTAAGGATAGAAGGTATTAAAAAGAAAAGCAAAGAAGAAGAAGGCTCAGTGTTTTACAGGATTGAGAGAGAATTTGGAAGATTTTTTAGAGAAATAGCCTTTAATATACCTGTAGACTCTGATAAAATATCGGCTGAATTTATTGATGGTGTTTTAGAAATAAAGCTAAAGAAAGTAAAAAGGAAAATAAAGGTAGAGATAGGTTAAATTAACAATGAAGAATGAAGGAATGAAAAATAAAAAAGTAGTAGAAAGTAAGGCTGAGGAGAGACAGAAAAGTGATAATCTTATTTTGTAATGAAAAAAATTATCGTAGGAGGTAAGTATGAGTGAAGATGATAAATTATTAAAAGATGATAGAGACAATGAAGTGGAAATTAATAGCGAAGGAAATATAACGGATAAGGAGAAAAAAGAGGATATTCCGGAGGATATTCCGGTTATTTTTATAAGGGATTTGGTAGTCTTCCCCTATATGGCTTTACCCCTTCATGTTGGAAGGGAAAAATCAAAAAATGCTGTTGATGAAGCCCTTTCAAAAAACAGAATGGTTCTGCTTTTAACTCAAAAGGATGCAAAAATAGAAGATCCTACTGTTGATGATGTTTATAAAGTTGGTACGGTTGCAGTTATTTTGAGAATGCTCAAACTTTCAAGCGGTGATATAAGACTTTTTATTCAGGGATTAAAAAGAGCTAAGGTAAAAGAACTCAGTGCTGAATATCCTTTTGCAAAGGCTAAAATAGAGGTGATAGAGGATAAAGAAGTTGCTGAAGAGACCCTTGAGGTAAAAGCTTTAAAGAGGAATGTGAAAAGCTCTTTTGAGAAATTTGTTGAACTTGGAAAACAGCTACCTCCGGAGCTTGTCTTTTACATCCAGGATATTGAAGAGATGGGCAAACTTGCTGATAATATAGTTGCATACCTTACCCTTGAAATAAAAGATGCTCAGGCCCTTTTGGAAACAGAGGATAGTTTTGAAAGGTTAAAAAAAGTTTATGAACTTATTTTAAAAGAGATACAAATATTGCAAGTTCAGAGAGAAATTTCAAACAAAGCAAAAGAGGAGATAGATAATTTACAAAAGGAATACTTTTTAAGGCAGCAATTGAAAGCCATTAAGGAGCAGTTAGGCGAATCAAGTGAGCTTGAGGAAGAGATAAAATCTTATAAAGAGAAGATAGAGAAAGCAAAACTGCCTGAAAAAGCTCGTGAAGAGGTTGAAAGACAGCTTTCCCGGCTTGAAAAGATGCACCCTGAATCTGCGGAGAGCAATGTTATTAGAAATTATCTTGATTGGATGCTTTCACTCCCATGGAGTATTTCGACAAAAGATAATCTTAACCTTAAAAAGGCTAAAAAAATTCTTAATGAGGATCACTATGATTTAGAAAAGGTAAAAGATAGAATTCTTGAGTTTTTGGCAGTTAGAAAACTTTCCAAAAAATTAAAAGGTCCTATTCTTTGCTTTGTAGGACCGCCTGGAGTAGGTAAAACTTCTCTGGGAAGATCCATTGCAAGGGCAATGGGTAGAAAGTTTGTGAGAACTTCATTGGGCGGTGTTCACGATGAAGCTGAGATAAGAGGTCATAGAAGAACCTATGTGGGGGCTTTGCCCGGAAGAATAATTCAGGGGATAAAGCAGGCCGGTTCTAATAATCCGGTTTTTATGCTGGATGAGGTTGATAAAATTGGAGCTGATTTTAGAGGAGATCCTTCCTCAGCTCTACTTGAAGTCCTTGACCCGGAGCAAAATCACTCATTCATGGATAATTATTTGGGAGTTCCATTTGATTTGTCCAATGTCTTATTTATTGCAACTGCAAATCTACTTGATCCCATTCAACCGGCTTTTAGAGATAGGATGGAAATAATCTATCTTCCGGGATACACTGATGAGGAAAAATTACAGATTGCAAAGAAATTTCTAATACCGCGACAGATAAAAGAAAATGGTCTTAAAAAGAGCGATGTTAAATTTTCGGATTCTGCTATTTTAAGAATAATAAATGAATATACAAGAGAAGCAGGCGTTAGAAATCTTGAAAGAAACATAGGAAGTGTTTGCAGAAAAATAGCAAAACATATTGCGGAAAAGGGAAGAAAAAAATTCAGAGTTACCGATAAAAGTATAGAAAAGTATCTTGGGAAACCTAAAATATTCAGGGATCAACTCTTAAAAGAGGATAAGATAGGAGTTGCTACTGGACTTGCTTGGACTCCTTCGGGAGGGGATATCTTATTTATAGAAGCAATTTCAATGAAAGGAAAAGGCTCCCTTATTTTAACGGGTTCTCTTGGAAATGTAATGAAGGAATCTGCAACGGCTGCACTTTCTTACATAAAATCTAATGCCGAAAAGTTTGGCTTAAGTGAAGATTGCTTTAAAGGGAAAGACCTTCACATTCATGTACCTGAAGGCGCAATCCCCAAAGATGGCCCTTCTGCCGGAGTTACAATATTCACAGCCATTGTTTCTTTATTAACAAAAATTCCGGTGAGAAGAGAGGTTGCTATGACGGGAGAAATAACATTACAGGGTAGAGTGCTTCCTGTTGGCGGTATAAAATCAAAAGTTCTTGCAGCTTTAAGAGCAGGAATAAAAAAGATTATATTACCATCATACAATGAAAAGGACCTTGATGAAATCCCCAATTATGTTAAGAAAAAACTTGAATTTGTTTTTGTTAATACAGTTGATGAAGTTTTAAAAGAAGCTCTTACTAAAATGCCAAGGAGAAGGAGAATCAGGAAGGTAAAAAAAGTTGATAAAAATAAATAAGTTTATAGTTGTTATATTATTATTAATTATTTTTATGTCAGGTTCGTTTTTACTTGCTGAAAAGGGTAATAAATCCGGAAAATCTAACTTCTTCAAAGATATTTTAGATGATGAAGTAGCTATCTGGACTTCTCCTGCCCATCTTAAGGCAAAGGACCTATTATTCTGGGTGCCGGTTATAACCACTACCCTTATTATTATTGCAAATGACGAGAATATTTATGCCCAATTTCAGGATTTTAAGGGTAAAAACAAATGGGTTCAGGATTTGAGTCCTCAAATTACCAAACTTGGTGATGGGTGGTCATCTGTTTTTATATCAGGTGCTTTTTATTTGGGAGGACTTGCGTTCAAAAATGAGAGAGCAAAGGAAACAGCAAGACTGGGGCTTGAAGTTTTGGTTCACACAGGTATTATTGTTCAGGTGGGAAAACATCTTTCAGGAAGATCAAGACCGGGTGCAACTGATGGAGTGGATCACTGGTACGGACCATCTGCTTTCTTTAAAAGATATGATGAAGGGTTTACGAAATATGATGCTTTCCCATCAGGGCATACAATAACTGTGTGGGGAATGGCTACTGTTATTGCCGAAGAGTATAAAGACAAGCCATATGTTCCGGTTATTTCATACACCCTCGCAACCCTTACCGGCCTTTCAAGGGTAACTGAAAAGGCTCACTGGTTGTCTGATGTTTTTTTGGGAGCCGTTCTTGGGCACACTATTGCAAAATTTATTATAAAGAGGGACAGAAACAGGCATCTTATGGTAAATCCATATGTTTCTCCTCAGGGGATTAAATTAGAGATTAGTTATTCATTTTAAAAGTGAAAAAAAGAGGGCTTATTTTTTTACTGGTACTTTTTATATTTTATACATTAAAGGCAGAAACAAAGGATTCAGAGTTGGAGTTATATGGAGTAATAAAAGGGAAAAGTTTTTCCTCCGCTCTCTTTAAAACTGAAAATCGATTCATTATTATAAAAGAGGGAGAAAGGTATGGAAATTTTAAGCTTTTAAAAATATATGAAAATAAAGTGGAAGTTAAAGAGGGGGATAGTCTGGTGTGGCTTTACTTTTATGGAATAACAAAACCAATTCTATCTCAAAAAAAAGAAATAGGTAAGAATCACGGGTTTAAAAAAAATTCAACAATGATATATAGTTTGAAAAGAAGAAAAGTAAAAGAGTATCTTCATAATTTAGACAAAATTTTATACTCAGCAAGAGCTACTCCTTACTTTAAAGATGGTAAGATTGAAGGGTTTAAAATTGACTTTATAGATAAGGGAAGCCTTATTGACAAACTTGGCATAAGAGATGGTGATATCATTGTTAGTGTTAATGGTAAAAAACTCACGACAGTGGAGGATGCCCTTTATTTTTTAAATTCATTCTATAGCTTAAAAGAGATAAGAATAGGTATTTTAAGGGGAGGGAAAGAAGTATTTTTTGTATACAAAATAAAAGAATAATCATCCTCGGATTTTGTTCTCTCTAAGATAAAATCACAGAGGAGCAAAAGCCTAAACACTTGATTTAATTTGTATTTTGTTTTATAAATACTTATCAACTATGACGGAGGTTTTTTATGCTGAAAAGTATGAGAAAGAATTTGAAATCCTTAAGTATTTTCCTGTGGCTGGTGGTCTTTTCATTCGTATTCTTTATTTTTGTTGATTGGGGTGCCGGTAGATTGGGACCCAATGTTAATATGGATACCATAGCTTGGGTGAAAAAGCATAGAATATTAACAGCTGATTTTAAGAGAACTCTCTTGGAAAGAGAGGATATGATTAAGAGAAAGTATGGAGAAAAAGCGAGGGCATACATAAATAACCCGCAATTTCCACAGACTGTTCTTCAGCAGATGATTCAGGAAACGGTTTTGACAATGAAAGCAGAGGAGTTGGGAATAAGGGCTACAGATGAAGAGGTAAGAGATAAAATATTGAGCTTTCCTGTGTTTAAAAATAAAGATGGGAGTTTTGTCGGATATGAAAGGTATAAAAGCACGCTTGCTTACTTTCATATGACAATTCCACAATTTGAAAATTCATTGAGAAAAGAGATAATTATAAATAAACTTCAAAAATTCCTGACAGCCGGAATTACTGCCACTCCGGAAGAAGCTTTCGAAGAATTTAAAAATGAAAATGAATCAGCAAATATTTCCTACTATCTTGTGAAATTTTCAGATGTTCCCGTTAAAACCGATGTAAGTGAAAAGGAGCTTAAAGATTATTTTTCAAAACACAAGAGTGAATTTAAGATACCTGAAAAAAGAACATTTAAGTATGTGCTATTTTCCAGTGATGACTATATGAAAAAGGTAAATTTGACTGATAAGGATTTAAGAAATTATTATGATGAAAATATTGAAAGATTTAAAATTCCGGAGAAAAGATATATTAAGAGAATATTTGTTAAGAAATCCGCTGATGCTGATAAAAAAATTAATGAAGCTTTAAAAGAATTAAAATCCGGTAAGGATTTTTCAGAAGTGGCAAAAAAGTACTCTGAAGATAAAAAGGCAAAGGATGGTGGAGATTGGGGAGCCTTTGAGTGGAGATATTTTGTTTCTCCTGAGGAAAAGGATGAAATACAAAAATTAAATGAGAATTCTGTTTCACCAATTATTAAGAGTGATAAAGGCTATTCCATCATTTTCTTGTATAAGCTTGAACCGGCGAAAATTTCTTCTTTTGATGAAGTGAAGGATAGAATAAAATCATACCTTAAATTTCAAAAAGCTCAGGAATTGATTTTAAAGGATGCCGAAAACTTCTACAAAAAGTTAGGGAAAAAAGATATAGAGAAATTTGCTAAAAAGAAAGGTTATAAGGTTTTTGAAGCTAAGGAGATGACTTCAAATGATACAATTCCCAATATTGATCCTACGGGTGCTGTGGCAAAAGCTGTTTTTAAACTTGAGAAAACCGGAAAGAGCACAAAACCTGTTTTTACTTTCAAAGGGGTTGTTGTTGCCCAATTGAAGAAGATAATAAAGGAGAGACAGGCAAAATATGATGAAATAAGCGATAAAGTGAAAGAGGCCTATATCGATTACCTTAAAAAACAGTCTGCAAAAAGGATAGCTGATGATATTTATAAAAAGTTAAAAAACGGAGAAACCGTTGACACAACACTTCCGTATCTCACTTTTAAAGATAGTGTTAAGGTTAAACACAATGCTTTTATTAATGGAGTGGGATACATTAAAAGCGTTGAAAAGTATGTATTTTCGGCTCCATTGAATGATATATCATCACCATTTTTTACTGAAAAAGGTTACCTTATTGTAAAAGTTTTGGAAAAGGATCTTAAAACCATGGCTGATTTTGAGAAGGAAAAGGATAAGACAATGAAAAAGCTTATTGAAACAAAAAAGAATTCATTCCTTTTAAGCTATCTTCAAAAACTTATGGAAGAGTACAAAGTAAAGATAAACAATTATGTGCTTGAGACATTTACAAAAAGAGGAAATAAATAGGAGGGATAAATGGAAACAGGAGGAAAAGTAAAGGGACTTCCGGAAAATGCTTACAGACCGCTTGAAAAGGGTGAAAAATATATACCTTATATAAGACCTGAGCAGGTTATTCCGGAGATAACCCTTAGATCAGTTATTTTGGGTGTTATAATGGCTTTTGTCTTTTCTGCAGCAGCCGCATTCTTGGGCTTGAAAGTAGCTCAGGTTTTCGAAGCTGCTATTCCGATTGCAATTCTTGCTGTTGGGATAGGACCTCTGTTTAAAAGAAAGAGCACAATTCTTGAGAATGTTATTATACAGTCAATAGGTGCTGCTTCAGGGGTTATAGTTGCCGGGGCAATTTTTACTTTACCGGCAATTTTTATTTTAAAGCTTGATAAAACAATCGGAATTGACCTTTTTAAAATATTTATTGTTTCGCTTTTTGGTGGTTTTCTCGGAGTCTTATTTTTAATTCCATTTAGAAAATATTTTGTTTCGGAAATGCATGGGGAGTTTCCATTCCCTGAAGCAACAGCTACCACTGAAGTTTTGGTTGCCGGGGAAAAAGGTGGGGAGCAGGCCTCTGTTCTTGTTAAAAGTATGATAATAGGAGGTCTTTACGATTTCGCTGTTTACTCTTTGGGTCTTTTTAAAGAAGTCTTTACAACAAGAGTTTTCGGATGGGGACAGCAACTTGCTAATAAAGCAAAGATGGTATTTAAACTTGATATTCTTGCTGCTGTTTTTGGGCTTGGATATATTGTAGGTTTAAAATACGGCACTATTATAGCTGCCGGTTCATTTGTCTCATGGTGGGTTTTTATTCCTCTTGCTAACTTTTTCGGAGGGGATAAGATAGCAGGACTTTCTCCTGAGCTTATTTTTTCAACATATGTAAGACATATAGGAATAGGAGCTATTGCTGCTGCAGGTATAATTGGGATACTCAAATCTTCGAAGGTAATATATCAGGCTTTTGGAATGGGAATAAAGGGAATTTTCACTAAGCACGAAGAAAGTAAGGAGGATTTGAGAACAGATAAAGATCTGAAAATGACAACAATTGTTATGGGAATAATTATAATGTCTCTTCTTATTTTCCTCTTTTTCAGATACTTTATTCTTAAATCAAATGTTCAGGCTCCCACAACTATGAGTCTTATCTCATTTGCAACAGTTATAATAATAAGTTTTCTTTTTACTTCTGTTGCCGCAAGGGCAATAGCTATAGTAGGGACGAATCCTGTATCAGGTATGACATTGATGACATTAATTCTTTCAAGTATTATCCTTGCTGCTGCTGGTTTGAAGGGACCTTATGGTATGATGGCAGGTCTTTTGATAGGGGGTGTTGTTTGTACGGCTCTTTCGGTTGCAGGAGGATTTATTACTGATCTTAAAATAGGTTATTGGCTTGGGGCAACCCCTTGGAATCAGGAAAGATTTAAGTTTTTAGGGATTTTTGTAGCTTCACTATCGGTTGGTCTTGTTATCCTCCTTTTAAATCAAACATATGGATTCTCTCCAATAAAAACGGAAAAAACCTTAAAAATGATGGAAAATATTAAAAAAATTGAAATTACCGAAAGCAATCTTCCTGTATTAAAGTCTAAACTTAAAGAGCTTAAAGTTGCTCTTGAGGACAATTCTGCACCCCAGCCAATTTTGAAAAGTATGGATACTCTCCTTGATAGTAAAGATATAAATACTTATAAAACAAATTTTGAAACATTCAAAACAAATTTTGAAAATACTGAACCTCTTCCGGCTCCTCAAGCAAATGCAATGGCAGCAGTTATTAAACCTCTTATGGAAAAAAGCTCTTCAGCTCCATGGATGCTTTATATAATAGGAATTATTTTTGCAGTTATAATGGAGCTTATAGGTATTCCTCCCCTTGCATTTGCTCTTGGTATGTATATCCCTCTTGAGCTTAATACTCCTATAATGTTAGGAGGCCTTGTTGCATATCTTGTTAAAAAATCCACTGATAACAAAGAACTTGCAGCTAAAAGACACAGCAAAGGAACTTTGATTGCTTCGGGATTTATTGCTGGAGGTGCTTTGATTGGAATTGTTAGTGCACTTTTGAAATATGTTAATCTTGAAGATTCAATAAAAACAGGAATTGCAAATAAACCTATCGGAGAATGGCTTTCTCTTGTGATGTTTATACTACTATCAGTTTATGTTTATTGGGATTCAAAGAGGGTTAAAGAGGAGAAGTAAAAATGGGAAACACCCTTATTATTGAAAAAACGGATCAGGCTATCTCTCTTCTTAAGGAATATGATTATGATATGTGGATAACTTTTGCACGCGAAAGAAGTGTAACACCCGATCCGATTCTGGATTATATATTTGAAGATAATTTGACCTGGAAGTCGGCTATAATTATAACTAAAGGAGGGGATAAGATAGCAATAGTAGGCTCCCTTGATGCCGAAGCAATTGAAAGAAGAGGAGTTTATGAGGTTGTCCCTTACATAAAATCATTCAAAGAGCCTTTTATTAAATACTTGAAAAAGATTTCTCCAAATTCCATTTTAATTAATTATTCAAAGGATTCTCCGATTGCTGACGGATTGACACATGGAATGTATCTGAATCTTATGGATGCTATAAAAGAAGCAGGCTTTGAAAAGAATGTAATATCTTCTGAAAGGCTTATTTCATCTCTGCTGGGAAGAAAAACAGAAACAGAAATAAAATTGGTTAAAGCTGCCATAAATGAGACATTGAAAATTTTTGATGAAGTGACAGAATTTTTAAAAGAGGGTATTTCAGAGAAAGAGGTGGCTGAGTTTGTGAAATCAAAAGTAAAAGAGAGAGGATTTGGTTATGCGTGGGAAGAGGAGATGTGCCCTGCTGTTTTTGCAGGTCCTCAGACGGGGGGAGCCCATTCAGGACCCACTGATAAAAAAATAAAAAAGGGTGAAGTAGTTAATATGGATTTCGGAATTAAACTTGATGGGTATGTAAGTGATTTACAGAGAACCTGGTATATTCTAAAAGATGATGAAAATGATGATCCCGAGCCTGTTAAAAAAGCTTTTAAGGTTTTAATTGAATCTGTTGAAAAGGCAGCTGCAGCATTAAAAGCAGGGGTTAAAGGAATAGAGATTGATACTATAGCAAGAGAGCACATTGTAAAAAATGGTTATCCTGAATACCCTCATGCTTTGGGGCATCAGGTGGGAAGAAATGCTCATGATGGAGCAGCCCTTCTTGCTCCTGCCTGGGAAAGATATGGAAATTTGCCTTATTTGCCGATAGAAGAGAATATGCTCTTTACTATAGAGCCTCGAATACCTGTTGAGGATTATGGGGTTGTAACAGTAGAAGATATTGTTAAGGTTAAGAGAGATGGCGTGGAATTTCTTTCTCCTCCGCAAAAAGAAATTATTCTTGTAAGGGGATGATTACAACTTTGTTTTTTTTGATCTCCGAGCCTCCCGGCTCTGAGGTAGATTCTTTTTTAAAATCACTTTCTTCCACATTTTCAAAAGGAAAAAGTCCATCTGTTGTTCTTTTTGTTATAGGAATAATTTTGTTGCTCCTTCTATTAGTTATTTTAAAATATATGCTTGAGGTAAGAAAAACAAGAAAAAAATTAGAAGAGATTCTTAACAAAAGAGATTTTCCAAAAATTACTCAGGAAAGAGACTTCAGGAATAGCAAAAGAATAAAGGTTTTCAGGGAGGATAATATAATAATACGGTTTAAAAATGGAGAGCATAAGGATGAAACAGGTGTTTTATTGGATATTTCAAAGGGTGGGCTAAGCTTTGAGCCAAATTTCCCCTTAAGGAGAATGTATGTTGATGAACTTATTGAGAACTTTGAAATAGTAAGGGGAAGAGAAAAGATAACTATAAGAAAGGCTAAAGTTGTAAGGATTCAACATCTTTACCATAAAAGGCTTATTGCACTCCGATTTCTTGACATTAATCCAGATAATAGAAACCTTTTGATTAAAATGATTTCCGAACTTAGCAATAAAGGTTAAAGAATTTTAACCTTAGAAAGTTTAGAAAAATTTTTCAGATTTTTATAAAATCTATTATATAAAAATCCATATATTTTGAATTTTTTCTATTTTTCTGGTATCTTTTATTTTAGGTAAAATTTTGAGAATTGTAATTAGTGTTTAATTTAATAAAAAATTGGGAAAAAGGGAGTGTAGATGAATGATTTTGGAAATGAAAAGGATTCAAAGATTGCATTAGCTTATTTTGCCATCTCTTTTTTATATCTAATTGTAGGGGGATATGGACTTATATTTGTTGGTCAAATAGGCGAATTTGGAAAAACTTTCGGGATTACAGAAATAATCCAAAGAGAGCTAAGTGTTTTGCGATTGGTAGTTTTGTTTTTAATAATCACTGCTTTGTTGCTAATTGTTTTTTCTATCTGTATTCTTAGGAAGAAAAGGTGGGTAAATACTATAATTAAGGTCAATTTTTGGTCATGCCTCATTTTTATGATTCTATTTATGGCTGGAAACCTATATTTTATTTTTGGGGTTAGTTCTATCATAAGAATTGAGAAAGAAGGGCTTGTGGGTTTTAGAGTATCTGGTATCATGATGTTTTTTGTCTATATTATAATTTTAATGATAGTATTTTTTGTAAAAAAACAAACTACCCTTATAAGCGCCAACGATAGTAAATAACAAAGATTATCCCTAAAAGTTAATGGTTGACAATTATAATTTATTTATGTTAAATTTTTTTGGAGGAAAAAATGGAACTCAGAAAAAATAAGTATCATATTCTTTTAAGAGACGGTAAAATTGATGAATTTAACAAAGAAGTTGAGAAACTTAGCGAGAGAGTTGATCTTGAGAACTGCAATCTTAGGGGGCTTGATTTAAGAGGAGCAAATCTAAAAAGAGCAAATCTCAAGAATTCCTACCTGAAACTTGCTGATTTAAGAGGAGTGGACCTTTCTGAAGCATTACTTGAAGGTGCTTCTTTTAACCATGCAAGGATAAGCGGTGTTTACTTCCCACCGGATATTTCGCCTGAGGAAATTCTTCTATCGGTTGAACATGGCACAAGAATAAGGGTAAAAAAATAGACTGTTTTAATAAATTAATTTGGTAGGAGGAGAAAATGGAAGGAAAAGGAGGATTTTTACTTCAAGGATTTTTAGAAAAAATTTTTAATTCTCTAAAGAATGTTTTGAGCCTGAATTTATTTGAATTTTTAAAAAAGTGGTTAACACTGTTGGGTGATTATGGTCTTTATGTTGGTGCTGTGCTTGTCATTTTAATAGGTATGATTTCATCCATAAGGTTGGAATCTTTTTCAAGTTTTCTTTATTCAATCGGTTTTGCAGTGGCATTTTTAATTGTTCAGTTTATTTCATCAAAATTTAATGCAATTAATGAAAATTTGGTAAACAGTAATGAAACATATATGACTTCGAATGGTTTTACAGATGCTTTGGCCATCTTTTCAATAATAGCAGGCATTGTTTACTTTTTTATGAACCTTTACTTAGCAATAAAACTACCTAAATTTATGCCTTTTCTTGAGGGGTTGGGAATATTAATTGTCTTTTCTCTTATTTCTCTGATATCTTTTAATCCAAAGCTTGTCTCGGTAAAGAGCGTAAAAAAGAATTCTGCAGGCGAAGAAGCCATTGGGATATTAGGATTTTTTATAAAACTTGCTGTTAAACTTGTCCCTTTTATCTATGGAGTTGGGATAATTTTTATAGTTGTTTCAATGATAGTAAACGCAGTTGGTATATTTGGCAACAAATTTGAAATGGCTATTAGCTGGGCTAAAGTCTTTAAAGCTATGGTATCTCTCTTAATATTTGGATTATTACCGTTTTTTGCTTATCTATCTTTTGTTTTTAACTTTCTTTTAATTGATATTATAAAGTCTGTACTCTTGATACCTGAAAAATTGGATAAATTATCAAAATAAAATAATAAGTTTGATTCCTTGACTATCTGATAAAATCTAATTAATATATTCATTTATATAAATTAACGGAGGAATAATGAAAAAACTATTAAAAGTGGCCTTAACTACATTTTTTGCTATTTCCCTTCTTTTCTCCGGACAGAATAATGATTTAAAGAAAAAGGCTATTAAAATTATAAGAGAGAGTATTGTGGCAGATACCCATGAGGATACTCCTACAACAATTTACAGAGGGAAAAGTATTACTATAAGAAGAAGCGAGGGACAAATTGATTTTCCGAGAATGCTTGAAGGTGGTCTTAATGCTCCTGTATTTGCTATATGGATTCCAAACAAACTTGATGAGAAAAATCCTGAAGTTTATGCTTTAAAAGTAATGGCTGCAACATTAAAGGAAATTTATAAGAATGAAAAAGTAAGTGAAATTGCTTATTCAAGTGATGATATAAAGAGAATCGTTGAAAGTGGAAAGATTGCCATAACTTTCAGTCTCGAAAACAGCTCTGTATTTCATTCTCCGGAGTATGTTGATATATTTTACAAACTTGGTATAAGAATGGCATCATTAACTCACATGTCAACAAATTATTTAAGTGATTCCTCAACAGATAAAGAGAAATGGGGCGGAATTAGTCCATTAGGAGAAGAAATAATAAGAAGAATGAATAAAGTGGGGATGATAATAGATGTTTCTCATCTTTCTGATAAAGCTGTTGAGGATATACTTGAAATATCATCCGCTCCTATTATTGCTTCTCATTCATGCGCAAGAGCACTTGCAGAGCATCCAAGGAACTTAACTGATAAATTAATAAAAGCGATTGCAGAAAAAGGAGGGTTGGTGGATGTGAATTTTGCTTCCTTTTATCTTGATGGAACTCTCAGGGATAAATATAAAAAAATTAGCAAAAAGTACAAAAAAATGAAAGAAGAATTGGATAAGAAATATCAGAACGGAGGAAAGGAGTACGAAGAAAAGATAAAAGAATTGAAGGAGATGCAAAAAAAGGAGTACTATTCAATTAAACCTGATTTGAGTATTGTTGTTAAGCATATCAAATATATAAAAAATCTTGTTGGAATCGATCATGTTGGAATTGGTTCTGATTTTGAAGGAATTGGAAATTCAGCGCCGCGGGGGCTTGAAGATATCACAAAACTTCCTGATCTTGTGGTAGAGATGCTAAAAGCTGGGTTTAGCGAAAGTGATATAAAGAAGATTCTTGGATTAAATTTTTTAAGATTGTATAAAGAGGTAGAGAAGAAAAAGACAATTAATTTATGAGTTTAAGAATAGCTATTATTCACGATTGGTTGGTGGGAATAAGAGGGGGAGAGAAGGTTTTAGAAGAAATACTCTATGTAATTGAAAAAAAGATCAAATATGAAAAACTTGAGATTTATACTCTTGTTTACA
>JAMOVU010000178.1 GCA_027067555.1 Candidatus Aminicenantota bacterium
TGCTCTGTTTGTGGAAGAAGCAGGTGGTAAGGTGACAGACTTTTCAGGAAAACCTTTCAACCCTTTTAAAAAGGAATGTCTTGCTTCAAATGGAATTATCCATAATCAATTATTGGATGTAATAAAAAAGGTTAGAAAAAAATGATAAAAAGACCATCAAAAGACAGATACTATTTAAATATTGCAAAAGAGGTTTCAACGCGTTCAACATGCTTGAAAGTTTTGATTGGTGCTATTATTGTAAGAGAAGATCAGATTGTGGCAACCGGTTATGTTGGTGCACCGAGAGGAACAAAGAGTTCACTTGATTGGGGTTTCTGTCTAAGAAAAAAACTTGGAATTCCTTCCGGAACTCAATATGAACTTTGCAGATCTGTTCATGCAGAGCAAAATGCTATTATAAATGCAGCAAGGGCAGGTGTGAGTGTTCTTGGTGGTGATATGTATATTTACGGTGAGTTGAGAGATTCTGGAGAGATAATAAATGCTTTTCCCTGCTTTATTTGCAAAAAGATGATAATAAATGCAGGCCTGAAAAGAGTAATTTCTTCAACAACCGATGGAAATTACAAAATATTTTCCGTTGAAGAATGGGTCAAAGAGTGGCAGATTCAGGACATCATCGAAGATAAGTATAAATACGGTAAATAAATAAAACAGGTTATCTTAATCTGTAAACATATTTGACTGTGTATTTTAAATTCTTACCAAGCCTGTAAACTCGTGAGTAAATATATTTTCCATGAACATCCACTATAATGAATGTACTTGGCGAGCCCTTATCTGCTATGCCTCTTGCATGTCCGGCATCAATTTGCCATACTTTGCTTATGTCTGTAGCACTATAATTATGAGTATGTCCGCAAAAATAGGCAACCACTTTTTTCTCCTTTAATAATTTCCAGAATTTATCTCTGTCTTTTCTATGGAAATTAAGACTGCTTTTTACATGCCTAATTCTTACAGTATCATAATCTGGCATAGGATAAGCCGGAGAATGTCCGAAAACAAAGATATGCTCTTTTTTTGTAGAGTTTATGTCATTTACAAGCCATTCGTATAAAAGCTTGCTTATATTCCCACCTGAGCTTTTCTCATAGGGCCATCCTTTATAGCCTTCACAGTATTCATTTAGCACGATAAAGTGAGAGTTTTCATAATCAAATGAATATGTCGTTTGTTTGCATGGTTCAGGTCCCCAGTTTACAATGTTTGGCGGAGCATCTCCATTTTTATCAATCTTATAGGAAAGTATCCATTCCATATCCTCTTTTGTTTCAGCTTCATGGTTTCCTACAACAGGAAACCAGATAAAATCTTTACCAAGATACTTTGAAATTGTGTAATAAACATTTTGAGGTGGATCAATATCACCGGGGCTTACCATAAATGCTGGTTTCGAAACTTTTTTAATAGCCTCAATCACTCCCCTGAAGTATTCTTTTGTGTCATACTTACCGGGTCCGGAGTATTTTCTCATGTCAGCTGTTACAGCAAATGAAAATTTCTTAACTTTTGAAAAAGAGAATGAAGCCAAAAATAAAACGATTAAAATGATGATAATGAGATTTTTTTTCATTTTTACCTCTCTTAATATATGATTTCGATATTATTATCTCCTAATAGCGATGAAATGCTTTTTATGGTTTCTTTTGAAGGGTTTATTCCCGGAATCTCATAAGATCTTATTTTAAGCACTTTCGAGTTAATACTTATTAGAAAATTAACCAGAGTATTTCCTCTGTTATTATCAAGTACTCTAAACAGATTTTCTTTTATCATATCAAGTTCACCATAATCAAGCTTTATATTAATCTCTTTTATATTTTTATTCAAGGCTTCCTCAATTGATGTAATTTCTTCTAAGTTAATGTTTTTCCTTGTGTTAAATTCTGAAATTCTCCCCTTTATCCAGACTATTGATGTGTCTTCTATTAAAGAAAAATTTCCCTTAAGTTTGTCTTCATATGCTCTTACATCTATTCTTCCTGTCAAATCTTCGATTGTGAGAATATAAGTTTTTCTGTCCTTTTTCTTTTTTATTGTTTTTCCCACTATTATACCGGCTAATTTAACTGTCTCCTTTACGCCATTCTCTTCTTCCTGAATATCATTAATTGTTGTGTTCGTTATTAAATGGAGTTTATCCTCATACTTTAAAAGGGGGGATTTGGAAATGAAAAAGCCCAACACTTCTTTTTCAAATTTTAATTTTTGCATCTCTTCCCAATCAGAACCTGAAGGGGGAATTTTTATCTCCGGGTATTCAGGCTTGAATAGGGTAGGTCCCCTTGTAATTTTGTATTTTGAAACTATTTTTAGGGTGTCATCTATCTTCTCAAAAAAATCTTTTCTTGAGTTTATGAGAGAATCAAGGGCACCTGCCTTGGTTAGGGCTTCAAGTATTCTTTTATTAATTGCTTTTGAATCAACTTCAAAGAGAAGCTCTGAGATATTCCTGAAATATCCCATTTCCTTTCTTGTTTGGATTATTGATTCCACAGCTTTTTCTCCAACATTCTTTATTGCAGAAAGTCCGAATCTTATCGTGGAATCATCAACGACAGTAAAACTCACACCACTTTCATTTATGTCGGGGGGTAGAACCTTTATTCCCATTCTCTTTGCCATATTTATGTATTTGACAATATTATCCTGACCGGCAGAGCCTTTATCTGCTTCATTTTTAAGAAGAGCTGCAACATAATAAACTGGATATTCTGTTTTAAGATATGCTGTTTGATAGGCAAGGTAAGCATAAGCTGTTGCATGGGATTTATTAAATCCATACTTTGCAAATTCAGCCATTTTATCGAATATATTCTCAGCTACCTTTTTATCAACACCATTTTTTTCAGCTCCCTCTAAAAACTTTACTCTCATTTCAGCCATGAGTTTTTCTTTTTTCTTACCCATTGCTTTTCTTAGCTTATCTGCTTGAGCCATTGAAAAACCACCTAAAACATTCGCCACTCGCATAACCTGTTCCTGATAAACTATTACTCCATAAGTGTCATTTAAAATTTCTTCAAGTGCGGGGTGGTCATATTTTATCTTTGAATTATCAAATTTTCTCTGAATAAATTCCTCTGTCATTCCTGAATTAAGAGGTCCAGGTCTGTAAAGAGCATTTAATGCAATAAGATCCTCAAAAACAGAGGGCTTTGCTCTTTTTAAAAGATCCTTCATTCCTCTGCTTTCAAATTGAAACACACCATCAGTTTCACCTTTTTGAAAGAGTTCAAACACTTTATCTATGTTTAGAGGTATATTCTCAAGATCAATATTCTCACCCTTGTGTGTCTTAACTAATTCTATTGTATCCGTAATAATGCTAAGGTTTCTTAAGGCAAGCAAATCCATCTTTAGGAGTCCAAGGGTTTCCACATCTTCCATAGAAAATTGGGTTGTAATTTCATCTTTTTTACCTTTGTACAATGGGAGATATTCAGTAAGAGGTTCCCTTCCAATTACAACTCCGGCTGCATGGGTGGAAGTGTTTCTTGAAAGGCCTTCAAGTTTTAAAGCCATTTCAAATATTTTCCTGTAATTTTCATTCTTTTTTACCTCTTCCCTCAGCTCCGGTGATTCCTTTAATGCGACAGGAAGTGTTATTTTATTTCCTTCCGCACTTCTTTCAGGAACCATTTTTGCCAATTTATCAACCTCGGAAAGGGGTACTTCAAGGACTCTTCCAACATCTCTTATAACAGCTCTTGCAGACATTGTACCAAATGTGATTATTTGAGCAACTTTATCCTTTCCATATCTTTCTCTGACATAATCAATAAGTTCGTCTCTTCTCTGTGAGTCAATATCTATGTCAATGTCCGGCATTGATATTCTTTCGGGATTCAAAAATCTTTCAAAAATAAGATCATATTTTAAAGGATCGAGCTCTGTTATACCTAAACTGTATGATACAAGACTACCCACTGCTGAGCCTCTACCAGGTCCCACCCTTATTCCTCTTTCTTTAGCAGCTTTTACTATATCCTGAACGATCAAAAAATAACCTGGAAAACCCATTTTTTTTATTACTTCTATTTCATAGTCGAGTCTCTTTTCATATTCTTCAAAACTATGTTTTAAAATTCCGGCTTTAATTTCTTCCTTTATTTTCTTGCTTTTTTCTTTAAATCTTTCTCTTGTTAACTTTTCAAAATAAGATGCTTCCGAAAAGCCTTCCGGCAGAGGAAATTTGGGAAGATAATATATTCTATTTCCATTTTCGTCCTCTGTTTTAAACTCAAAATCTACACTTTCCAAAATTTTTATAGTGTTTTCATAGGCCTCCGGAAGCTCGGGAAATAGTTCGTACATCTCATCCTG
Organism: Candidatus Aminicenantota bacterium; assembly: GCA_027067555.1. Classification (GTDB taxonomy): domain Bacteria; phylum Acidobacteriota; class Aminicenantia; order JAMOAD01; family JAMOAD01; genus JALXDT01. Next base: position 4,333 of record JAMOVU010000178.1, read on the forward strand.
TGATTTAAAGTAGAATTCCTCTGTCTTAAATTCAAGAGGGCAGGGCTCGCTTATGGTCTTCTGCATTTGAAGACAGAGAAGTATTTTGTGAGAGAATGCATCCTCTTTTGTTAAATAGTGAGAATCATTCGTAACAACCAATGGGATTTTTGTTGCTTTAGAAAGTTCTATTATTTTTGGGTTAACGGTTTTTTGACTTTCGTATCCATTATCCATTAGTTCAAGATAAAAATCCCCATTGAAAATTTCTTTATACCAGAGAGCCGCTCTTTTTGCTTCTTCAAATTTGTCAGCAAGGAGCAATCTTGGTATTTCGCCCTGAATACAGGCAGACATCCCTATTAAACCTTCTGAATGCTCCGCTAATATTTCTTTATCAATACGGGGTTTCCAGTAAAAACCTTCCAGAAAAGATGATGTTATTAGTTTATTGAGATTTTTATAGCCTTTTTCATTTTTAACCAAGAGGATTAGATGATAATAACCTTTTCCTTCCTTATCCTTTTCAAATCTTGATTTTTTTGCAAGATATGTTTCAACACCAATTATGGGCTTAATCCCTGCTTTTTTAGCTTCAGAAAAAAACTGAACGGCTCCAAATACGTTGCCGTGATCAGTAACAGCAACACCGGGCATACCAAATTCTTTAACCTTGTTTACAAGATCTTTTATTCTTATTGCTCCATCAAGCAATGAGTATTCTGTATGTAAATGCAAATGTACAAAATTTTTCATCCCTTATTATCCTCTTTTTTTATTATATTAATTTAATATGATGAAAGGTTTGTGTCAATGAAAAATT
>JAMOVU010000179.1 GCA_027067555.1 Candidatus Aminicenantota bacterium
TTTTATCTGATAAATTATATTTGAGAGAAGGGGATAGTTTACACTATTTCCGGGGAAAATTTCATAAATAGCTGTCTCATATCCTGAAAGCTCAATTTCCACAGAATCACCTGTTGAATAAAACATAGGAGAAATATAGTGATAGGGGTATATTTTTTCCAGAACAAGATTTTTTGAAAATCCATAGGATTTTTTAAGCTCAAATCTTATTTTCTGCTTTTCTGTACTCGGATTTCTGAGAGCAATAATTCCTCTTCCGTTTTTATAATGAATGTAGCCATAAATTTCTCTGTTTCCTGGATCACCCCCTATCATTTCATTTGAAGCTGTTAAAATATCAAAATTCTTTACTCCCCATTTGTATGAGTAAACAATTGCTTTCCATTCTTCTTTTGTTAATAGGTCAGGGGTGATATAAAGCTCATACATTGAAATTCCCCTTGCAAAGTATAAGACTGCATTATTTGTGAATTTTTCAATATCTTCTTTCTCTCCTCCCAATTTTTGAAGATCCCCTTTTATAATCCCATGGGTCATAAGATTTGCCACGGGGAACCAGAAATCATACTTTTTAAAATCTTCGTAAAGGACAAGATCCCTGTAAGTCATTGCAGAATCCCTTTTGCTTATGGAAGGAACATTTGAGTATCCGTAATCTCCTCCCTGCATCCAGATTTGATCTGCAATTTTAACCCACCACGGACTAAGCCATGTTCCCGATGTTATGTTTAAAAATACATCGGGATTTGCCTTTCTTGTTTCATTTGAAATATTGATTAATTTGTTTAATATGAATCTTCTTGAGTAAATTCCAATCGGATGTCCGTGCCCCTTTTCACTGCATGAGAATTGAAAACCATCCCACTTGTAGTAACCAACATTGTAATCTTTAATAAAATCCAGAACTCTTTTTTCAAAAAGGGAGCTATAATTTTTACCTCCGAAACAGAGCTGTGTTCCAACAGTTTCATATCCATGCTCTTTCATCCAGTTAAGCCTCCACATTCTATGTGAGTATCCTCCGGTAGGTCCGAACCAAATTCCGAGAGAAGTGCCTGTTTTTTTAAGCTCATCTGATATGGGTTTTAGCCCGTTAGGAAACTGTTCCTTTGAAAGTTTCCAATCACTTTTGTAGACATCCCATCCATCATCCAAAACAAAAGCATTAAGTTTGACTCCGTATTTTTTTGTAAGGTTTCTATAAAAAAGCTTAATTATCCTCTTTGTATTTTCTTCATTCATAATATTTTTCTTGTTTTTTACCATTTCAGGAGCTCTCAAATCATACCAGCTATTGTACAGAAGATAAGGTTTTAATTTGGCAACTCTGACATCATCTAAATATTTGAAGAAAAAGTTTTTTACCTCTGAGTTGGGAGTTATTCCGATTACTGTCCAATCACTTTTTACCGGTGTTTTCCCTATCTTTTCCCCGATCCATTGCCAGCATGAAATTATTTTATTCTCAATCTTATTATAAGAGGAAGGATACTCGATTCCAGCGAAAAGACCACCTGAAGATGGCAGAGTAATAGCCAAAGGCTGACCATAGCCACCCCTTTTAATTATAGTAAAATCACTGGAATTTGTTTTTGAATAAATTGTATAAATTTTTCTTAAAAAGTGAAGATTTCTTTTTGTATCATAAACTGAAAGTCTCTTTTTTATGTAAAATTTATCCGGTAAAATTTTGTAAGTTAAGTCAGTCATAATTGTAAAATGTCCGTACTCAACCACAGGCTCTATTTTCATCTCCATTGAAAGTATCAGTTCTTTGCTTCCGTCTTTATTCTCTATGATTTTATAATCTTTTAGTTTAAAATCATTTTTTGTAAATTCAACCGGATTTTCGGAATTATTAACGAATTTCGGAGCCTGCCATCCTGTCCACATAAGATTGATTTTAAAATTTCCATCTGTTTTAAATGAAAGTGGTTTGCTTCCGAACTCCGATGAATACTCTTTCTTTGTTCCGTATTCTTCGGAAAAAAGACGATTGTCTCTGAATTCAATATTGAGAAAAATTTTATTGTTTTCAAGAGAAAAAAATGTTTTTCCATCTGCGTTCTTAATATTTACAGCTGTTTGTGAAAAAGCGAATATTGTAAGAAAAATAATCAAAATTGCTATAATGCCTTTTTTCATAAATCCCTCCGTTATTATTTTAAAATTTTAATATTGAGTTTTTTTGCTATTTTGTAAAAAAGGTCAACTGGAAATCCAACAACATTGTGATATGAGCCTTCAATACTTTTTATGAAAATTGAGCCTTTACCCTGAATCCCGTATGCTCCTGCTTTATCCAGAGGTTCTCCTGTTTTTATATACCATTTGATTTCATCATCCGTGAGCTTGTGAAAGATAACCTTTGTCTTTGAAATTTCCGTCTCCTTTTTTCCTTTGGAAGTGGAAATCGTAACAGCTGAATAAACATAGTGAGAATCTCCCGAAAGTTTTTTTAACATTAAAAAGGCTTCATTTTTATTTCTGGGTTTTTGGAGAAATCCGTTTTTGTAAACAACTGTGTCAGCTGTGATTATCACAGGAAAATTATAAATTTCCCTTGCTTTGAGATTTTTTGTTTCCGAAATTCTTTTTACATAAGCATTCGGAGTTTCCCTTTCAAAAGGGGTTTCATCAATATCAACAGCCTTTATTGTAAATTCTATTCCAAGTATTTTTAAAATTTCAGCTCTTCTTGGAGAGGCTGAGGCGAGTAAGATTTCATTCATTTAAAAAACTCCTTTAAGTTTTCAAGCTGTTTTTCGGAAAGAATTTTTTTAAGCTTATCTTTTCCAGCTGAAAGAAAATTTTTTGCTCCGAGTCTTTCATAAATCCTTTTTGCTGTTTGAGGTCCAATTCCCTTAACCTTTCTCAGGCTTAAAAATTCAGGGGAAAACTCTTCTATCAGTTTTCTCCTCAGATTGCAATCTCCTGTGTCAAGGATTTCCTCTATCTTTTTTGAAATTGCATCACCGACACCTTCAAGATTTTTAAGTTCTCCTTTTTCCCTTATTTCAGAAAGTGGTTTTAAAAGACTTTTTATAAGAGATGCCACTTTTTTGTAGCTTCTGATTTTAAAGGGATTATCCCCTTTTACTTCAAGAAGGAATGCTATATCTTCGAAGATTTCCGCTATTTCACGGTTTGTTTTCATAAATCTATTATCTCTAAATTATTTGATTCTGTGTCAAGATAGGCAATGGATGATACTCCTGTTATTATTGCACAGACCTCTCCTGGATTTATAATTCTTGTTCTTCCTACAGTTTCATCATGTTTTCTGTGAAAATGTCCGTAAAGAATATAATCATATTTTTGGCTTTTTATGTATGAATCAAGTGTCACCGGATCATGAAGAAGGAGAAATGATTTTCCGTCTATTTCCGTTTCATAGGGAGGAGAATATATTTTTCCTACAGGAGAAAATGCCTTTATAAGTCCGAACTTTTCCCCATCATTGTTTCCGAATACTCCTGTGAAAGGTAATTTTGAATTCACAAACGGACTTGCTGTAAATGGAGCTACGAAATCTCCGAGATGGAGTATCTTTTCCACTCCGAGTTCTTTAAAAATATTTATTGCCTTTCTTATGCCATCGAGATTATCGTGAGTATCACTTATTATTCCTATTTTCATTAAAAAATTATAGCATTAAAGAAGCTCTTTATCAATTTGTTTTTATTGGATTTTATTAACAATTTGGAGAAAACCCTTTGAGTATTCTTGACAAAAGTGCCAAATTATAGTATTTTACAGTATTTACTGGGCGGTTAGCTCAGCTGGTAGAGCATTGGTCTTACACGCCGGGGGCCAGAGGTTCAAGTCCTCTACCGCCCACCATGCGGGGATGTAGTTCAGTCGGATAGAACGTTGGCCTGTCACGCCAAAGGTCGCGGGTTCAAGTCCCGTCATCCCCGCCATCCTCTTAAATAAAAGAGGGGGGCGAAATGGCCTCGACGGAAGTTAAGAAGCTTAGGGAGCAGGCCGGGATTCCACCAACCCCGTAAAACGGTGGGTAAAAAATAATTGCAGATAATTTTGCTCTCGCTGCTTAATAGATAAGCAGCCGCTTCCTTAACCTGTTCCTGCAGGGTTCTGGAAGCGTCGGATAGCAGGATAGCATTTAAGGAGTGCTTCCGCCTTAAATGCGAAACTTATGGAAGCTTTGCTCTGATCTTCCCTGTTTCCCGTGGGGATTGGAGCGAGAAAAAACGGGAAACTGAGCCTGGAGAGCCCGACAGTGGAAAACTTCCGGACGCGGGTTCGATTCCCGCCGCCTCCATTGAAATATAATGAAGAAAAGAATATTAATTGCTTTAATTTTTGTTTTTGTTTTTTCAAATATTTATGCCTTAACCTGTCGAATTTTTGATCATCCCTCCTATACAAGGCTTGTATTTGAGGATTCAACTCCCTTTACCTATCATGTTAGTGATGAAGGAGGGAGTGTTAAAATTGTACTTCAAACAACAGAGAGGTTTTTAAGAAATCCTAAGAACTTAAAAAGCAAAAGACTAAAATTTATAAGCTTAAAGAGGGAGAATCAATACATTGAAATAACTCTTAAAAAACTTTCTACTCTTTCAGTAAAATCTTTTGTTCTTGAATCTCCCTTTAGAATAGTTTTTGATTTTTCGGTTGAACAACAAAAAAAGAAAACTAAAAAGGTAAAAACCAATCCTGTGAAACTTCTAAAAACAGAGGCTTCTCCTCAGCAAGAAATTAATTCTGGAGGTAATTCCAGCAGTGAAGGGAAGGAAATAAGGGTTATTGTAATTGATCCCGGGCATGGTGGAAGTGAACTTGGAGCAAAGGGACCAACAGGTGTCTATGAAAAGGATATTACACTTGCTATTGCAAAAAAATTAAAGGAATATATAGAAAGTAATTTGGGAGTAAAAGTTTACTTAACACGAGATAGGGATATTAATCTTTCTCTTGAGGAAAGAGCTTCAATAGCAAACAATCATAAAGCTGATATGTTTATAAGTATTCACTGTAATGGTTCGAGAAGCAGGAAAGCAAGAGGCTCTGAAACTTATATCCTCAGTATAAAGGCAACCGATAAGGAAGCAAGAAGACTGGCATTTTTTGAAAATAATTTTAAAGAGATGAAAGAGGAT
>JAMOVU010000180.1 GCA_027067555.1 Candidatus Aminicenantota bacterium
TGATTTGAAAAATAATTACAAAGGTAGTTTAACGGTCGATATATTCAGTGCTGATTTGAATTATAGATGGAGTTTTTCTATTCCCAGGTTTTACAATTACGGAAATATAAGATTGGTTGGTGGTAGGAATGAGTTTTTTCTGTATTCCGAGATAAATGATAGTTTTTACCTTCTTGGAGGTGAAAAGAATAAAGATGGTAATGAGGAATTGATAATATATAGGATTGATATCGATTATGAAAAAAAATAAAAAACGGAGATACTTTTCTTTAATCTTGAAGTTGAGAAACAGTGGATACGCTATTCTCATATTAGAAAGGTTGTGGTTTTTGCTAATAATAGATTAAGTTTGAAGATGTTGGACTTAATTTTATAAAAAAGATTCTTCTTATAAAATAGGAGAGTTTTTTCTCCAATGTTATAATATGCAATGATTTATTGGGTTCTCTTTGCCATTTTTTCTTTGCTTTTTGTTTATATTGGATACAGGAGTAAAAAACCTTTAAGCAGTGAGGAGTATTTTTATTCAAGCTATAAGCTCAAGGCAAAAGAGCTTTTTTTTACATTTTCAGCTTCATGGATAGGCGGAGCAACTTTGATTCTTTTATCTGAGAAAGCATCTAAAATTGGAATGCTTTCTCTATTTATTATCCCTATCCCCACGATTATAACTCTTTTATTACTTTTTTTGCTAAAAGAAAAGATTAAAGGAAAAAGCTTTTTTTCAATAGAGGAGCTTATATCAAAAAATTACGGAAGATTCTTTGGCACTTTTTCCTCTTTTGTCTTTTTGTGGTATCTTGTGCTTTTGGGAGCTTCTCAGCTTGTTGCTCTCGGGAAGGTGGGAGAAAGTTTTTTAAAGGCTGATTATTCTATTTTTGTTTTAATATCAGCTTCTTTTATTATTTTTTACTCCTCTTTAAGGGGATTCGGAGCTGTTGTAAGGACTGATAAAATTCAGCTTTTTATTATCTTCTCTGGAGTTCTTGCTCTTTTACTTTTTATAATTTTCAAAGAGAATTCAGCCCCTCTGCCAAAAATATCCGAAAGCGGTAAATTTATCTTTGAACTAATTCTTATGACTCTCTCTTTTTCCCTTGCCTGGACTGTTTCTCCTGTTTCTATTCAGAGGATTAAGGCCACTCTGAATGAAAGGGAGATAGGCAAAGGTCTTTTTTTTACTGCTATTTTTCTTTCTATCTTCTTCTTAACTATTGTCTACTTTGGTATTAAAACAGGTAAAGGGATTGTTGACTTTGATTATCCTCCTTTTTTAAAAATATTGGTTTTCCTTATGCTCCTTTCAGCTCTTTTTTCAACTTATGACACTGTCCTTAATTCAGCTGCCATTAGCTTTAATTATTTAACCGGAGTAAAGGGTTTCTATTCCACTGTTTTCATTGGCTTTTTTTCCATTATTGTGGCTTTGAAAATCCCGAGTATCCTTAGAACATTGGGCCTTTCTTCAGAGATAATTGCAGAGTCTCTCTTTATTCCTCTTATCTATCTTTTTGTTAAAAGGGAAAATCAGCCTGCTGTTAAGATAGGTGGATGGATTGTTATGGTTTTAGGTGCATTTTTTTCCGTCTTTTCATTTTCTTCCGAAATATTTAATTTAAAAGTTGGCTTTAAGTGGCCATCTTCCCTTATGTATTCTCTTCCTTTATTATTTTTGATTTTTATGCTATCTTTTTTTGCTGAAAGGAAGAAAAATGAGTGAGTTTATTGTTTTTGATACTACAACCGAATATGGCTCTTTAGCTTTTTTCAAAGATAGGGAAACTATCTTTTACATTGAAGTTATGCTTAAAAAGAGCTTTTCTGAGCTTTTAACCCCTGTGCTTGAACTTATGAAAAAGACAGAAATAATAGATCTGGAAGATATTGATTTCATAGGGGTTGTGATAGGTCCCGGCTCATTTACAGGTACGAGAATAGGGCTTTCAACTGCGAAGGGAATAGCTGAAGGTCTGGATATTCCCATTGTTCCTATTACAACATTCTCAGCTCTTTACAAAAAAGTTAGCAGGGAAAAGAATGTAATCCCATTTATAGATGCAAGAAAAAAGCAGGTTTTTTCAGAGATAAGAGTGGGTGGGAAGTTAATTCTGCCTCCCGGCTCATATTTCCCTGAAATTGTTATGGAGAAAGCTCCGAAAGATTCTTTATTTATTGGAAATGGAGCCTTGCTTTACAAAGAAAAGATTCTTGATTCGGGGAATAGAGTTTACGAAAACTCCCTTTTTCTTTCAAAGGAGGCAGGAGCCATTGCTCTTGAAATGTATAAAAATGGGAAGTACTTTAAGCCGTATAGATTGAAACCCATCTATCTGCGAAGATCCGATGCTGAATTAAACAGACGAAAGTAATCATTCATATCTTAAAGCTTCAATTGGGGGAAGGTTTGCAAAGGAGAGTGGCGTCCTGTATTTCGGAGTTTATAATTTGTTTGGTAGAGTCTTTCCGGAGCAAAGCCCTCATATTTTCAGATGAGAAGTAAGGAGGAGCTTAAAGAATTGCAAAAGGGGTAGAGATAGGTTATTATTAAACAGGGAAAATAATTATGAGTGCTGAATTATTTAAAGCCGGGCAGCAGAGCAGCCGTTCCAGCTCTTTCAAAGCCGAGCAGCAGAACAGCCGAACAGCTTTTCAATTCTTTGTTTTTAAAGGGAGCAAAGAGTTGAGGAGCTGAGAATGCAAAAGATTATTAGAATACAAAATAATTCGAAGAAGCAAAGGCTTTTGACGAAAAATGTTAAATTTCATATATTAAAATATTACTCATAAGGGGTGATTATGGATATATTGCAAAATATATTTAATCAAACATCCCGTAGGGGCACATTGCATTTTAAAAAAGCTGCTCCGGGACTCCGGGCTTGTGATGCCCCCATCAGAACATCAGGCGGTTTAAACCTATACAGAGCTTTCGGGAATAATCCTGTTAATTTTATTGATCCATGGGGGGTTGTGGTGCATCCCTTGGTTTCGAAAGGTAAAAGATTCTTATTTTTATTCTGATGAAAAGGACAATATTTCGTATGAAGTTAATTTTATAATTATAGAATTCACAGTATTTTGCAATTTTGTAAAATCTAAAAAGGGAACTATAATTAGGCAGGTTCAAAAACGCTGGCTGTGTTTTGACAATAATTGTGGTAATTATAACTATTTTTTAATAAATGGTGAGTGGCATGAAGAATCTTTGAGGTGGGTAAAAAAAGAGAGAATAACAGTTAAAGGTTTTGGATGGGCAAATCCTAATGATCCCACAAAAATAGGCTATGCTTGTTGTAATAATCCATGGACTGGTAAAACCGTTTGTACAAAAATAAGATAAAAAGGAGGAGCATATGGAAAAAATAATAAAATTTATTTCTATATTGATTTCAACAGGTAAAATAATAGAATTAATCTTTCCTTTTTTAGGATTAATATACTTTTTAAGCAAAAAAACTATTGATCGTTTAATTTTGTTTTTGGGAATCTCCATGGTAATTATTTATCCTATTATAATAATGTTTATCAACTTTGGAAGTTATTATAGTTTCCCTTTATCGATATATTTAATTAGAATTACAGGATATTTGCTCATCATATACTTTTTAACTCGAAAATTCCTCTTGGATTTAAAAAAAGGAAGGATTAAATTTTCTGTTTTCCTAATTAATAATAAACATAAAATAATGATTTTATTATTAGGATTATTCTTTTATTTGGTTGGTTTTATTAAAAGTATAAGCCAGCAAAAAACCACTCTGAATGTGTATGTATCTACAAAAATATTAGAATTGAATAATATTAATATTTTTTTGTTTGTGGGTGTTTTTATTAATCTTTTAGCATTATTAACCTTCGTGAGGGAACAATGACAATATTACTAAGTGTTTATATTATTGTTTTGTTAATAATATATTTATTGTTTTTTCTGAATATTTGTTTGAGAAAAAGTTCAATTAGTAATTGGTTATTTACAATAGGATTTTTTATATTTATTTTCATGGATATAAATCTTCCATTACTGATTAGAAAATTAAATTATCCATGGGCTATTTTAAGAAAAATCGGTTTCATATTAATTTTGATTGCGTTTGTTTATACGGTTGTAGAAGATAGAAAAAGGAAGAATTAATGATGCATATAAGACCTTGGATATTATGACAAAATTGTGGGAAAACCTTGATGACTAAAAAGATTGAACAACAACTTAAAATCATTAAACTCTTAATCTTTATCCGCTATATCCACGAGATAAAAAAAGCTCTGGCAGCTGAACAACCCGAACCTGCAAAAAACATTAATCTTCCGCACGGTTTTAAAAATTCATCATTTAGCATTCATAATTCAGAATTATTATCGGCTTTTGAGGATCCCATAGGGATAGCAGGCGGACTGAACCTATACATAGCATTCGGGAATAATCCTGTTAATTTTATTGATCCATGGGGGCTTAGATCACCAGGCCCCGGATATTATTTATCGGGTTATTATTCTTATTGGGCAACAGTAAGAGGAGCGATAAAGCAGAAATGGGATACATTGGCAAAATACTCCAGTTGTATGGTAAATTGTATGACAGGTCTGAATATTTGTCCAAATAGCAAAAAACCAAGGAAAGTTGCTCCTGTTCCTAATTATTTGGTAGGAGATATTGCAACTCGAGGAGTAATACAGTATGAACTGTGGTTGATTAGAACACATCCTAAGATAGTTAAGAATACTATAGTATCTATCTTAAATAAAAACTTTCTAAATACTGTAAAGCTAACTTCGGGTTGGTTAGGAGGTGCCGTATTAACAGGACAGAGTATTTATTGTTCTTATATATGTTCGAGGTAGGAGGATGATATGTGGGAATATCTTGTATATTCGTATATTTTGATACCTGTATTTGCTCTATTTTATTTAATATTAAGGAGACCTTTTCTAATACTTGTAAGTAAATATTATAAACACTATTATAAAGCTTTATCTTTATATGATTGCAAATTGATATATGATGCCATTGAAGAGATGGAAAAAGCCATAGAGATAAATTCAAAGGATTGGAAAGCATATTCTAGTTTG
>JAMOVU010000181.1 GCA_027067555.1 Candidatus Aminicenantota bacterium
CAGACGAAGATGATTATAGAAAAAAAGCCAATAGTGATTAAAAAACTCATATTTCATTTTAGCAGATTACTTATTTTTGTCAAAAAAAATTCATATTGAAAATTTCATTTCATCTTGAATATACGAAGCACTTTTTTACAATACTCTCTGTATTGCTCACCATATTTAGAAGATAAAAATTCCTCCTCTGTTTTTATCATAAAAGAGGATATTATCAAATACTCCAAAAACCATAGTAAAAGGAAAGTATTAAAGTATGATATTAAAAAACCTAAGAGAATCAAACCATAAACGGTTAACTGGGGATTTCGCGAATAATTATAAATACCAGAGACAACGAGTTTCTTTTTGTCCAAACCAAGACTTGTTTTTGTTCCCAATTTAATCCAGGCAAAAGTAAGAATAATACTGCCTGCGGTTATAAAAATTATTGCAAATGCTCTTTGAATGAGATTATCTGGCATTGTAGGTAATTTTGGCCATTTTGTTTGGAATGTAAGATATGCCAAATTCGCATGCAGAGCAAAAATTAGAATTTCCAACAAATATGAAATTGGTGTAAGTTTAAGATATTTTAGATACGAACCTTTTACTACAATTCTAAAAACATAGTATGAAAATGTAATAAATAATAGAGAAAGAATAAAAAACATATCTATTTTATTTGCTGTCATAATTATAGTATATTATTTGGAATCCTGCTACAAAAAAACAGATAACTATTCATTCTTTTTATTAAGCTTTATTCTAATTTTATTTAGTTCTTTAATCTGCTAAAATTTATTATATGAAAATTAAGGAGGTTCGGATGAAAAAACATTCTGGAATTATTTTTTTTATTATTTTTGCATTTTTATTTTCAGGTTTACTTTATTCACAAAGCAACTCAAGTAAGATAGATAAGTATCTTAAAATGGTTAGCAAGGATGAACTAAGAGCCATTGACCAATTCATAGGCGATGATCTTTTTGAAGGAAGAGCTCCCGGTACGAGGGGAGGGGAGCTTGTTGAAAAATATGTGAGAAGTGTTTACGGCCTTTTGGGAATAAAACCATTTTTTAAAGATTATTTTCAACCATTTCTATTAAAAGGCTTCACAATCAAAAATCTTGAGCTTTTGGCAAATGGAGAGATTCTCAAATTCAGAGATGATGTTGTGGGAAGCTATGTAAGGCAGGTGAAGGATTTTGATATGGAAGGTGATGCTGTTTTTGTTGGTTTTGGAATTGATTCAAAGGCATGGAATTGGGATGATTTTAAAAATGTAGATGTAAAGGATAAGATTTTGATAATAAGGGTTAATGATCCCGGTTTTTATTTAGGGAAAATCTTCAATGGAAGGGAGCTTACCTATTATGGAAGATGGGTTTATAAGCTTGAGGAAGCTGCAAGAAAGGGAGCCATAGGAGCTTTGCTTATTCATACGGATGAGAGCGCAGGATATGATTGGAATGTTGTTAAAAACTCATGGGGAGGAGAGTCTCTTTATCTTGAAAGAAGCCTTAAAAACAATTTGAAATTCAGAGGCTGGATTAAGGAAGCTTCGCTAAGAAAAATACTTGCCCAAAAAGGAATTTCCCTTGAAAAACTTTATAAAAAATCATTGAAAAGGAATTTTAAGCCTATTGATTTGGGCTTTAAAATAAGGATTAAGGGAGAAAACTCTTTCAGAGAGATAAAGGCAAATAATGTTGTCGGCTTGATAGAGGGAAACAACCCAAAGTATAAGGATAAATACATAGTTATAAGTGCGCATATAGATCATCTTGGTATGAATCCGGCATTAAAGGGGGATAAAATATTTAACGGAGCAATAGACAATGGCTCAGCTGTTGCATCTATGATTGAGACTGCAAAAATTTTAAAAGAATATTCAAAATACCTTAACTACTCCATTATTGTTCTTGCCTGTGAAGCTGAGGAGGAGGGGCTTTTAGGTTCGGATTATTTTGCCAATTCGATTGACCCTAAAAAGGTGATTGCAAACATTAATTTTGAATCAACCCCTGTCTGGGAAAAGGCAAGGGATTTTATAGGTGTTGGAGCAAAGTATTCCACTCTTGAAGATATTTTAAAAAAGGTTTTGAAAAAGGAAGGTCTCAAATACAGCTATTTTTCAATGTCCAATCAGGGATTTTTTTACCGCTCGGATCAATTCAGCTTTGCAAAGAGGGGTATTCCTTCTATGTGGATAACTGCGGGAGAAGATTATATCTCCGGCAAAAACAGGCTTAATGAATTTTTCACCGGAAACTATCACACAGTGAAAGATGAATATGATCCCAGCTGGAAATTTGACAGTACTGTCCAAACAGTACGCGTTGCCCTTCTCCTTATTGATTACATAAACAATAACCATCCCCCTCTCAAGTGGAAAGGCAAAATGACCTTTCCGGTGTATTGAACCCAGAGCAACGAAAAGAGAAATCGTTAAACTAAAAGCTATTGTTTTTTAAGATAATAGAGAAAGAGATATTGTAATAGTTATTACTACAGTTCTATCTTCCTCCTTTCATTTTTTTTTGCTATTATTGTTTTATGATAATCATTTGTTTGTATTACCATAAAATAATAGTTAATAAAATCTTTCGGAGGGGAGAATGAGAAAAAGAAGCATAAAATTGTTTTTGATTATCCTTTTTGTTTTTTATACTTTTCATTTGTTTTCTTTTCAGGCTGGATCTTTTCATGCATCATACTGGAATGGAATTATTTTGGTTGATAATGGAAAAATTTACGGTTTCAGATTTGCATTTGAGAAAAACGGGAAGATTGCCGATGGCTATGATACATTCTTTTTGGTTGAAAAGCCCGGATTGATTGCACAGGATTATTCCTATGCGGAAGTTTACTTTAATACTAATTACAAATTCGGTTTAAGACACAAAACTCCCATTGAAAAAAAGAACATTAGAAGGGATGGGATTTTAAAGCTTGTTTACGGAAAATATGGAACCGGTGTAATCGGATATATTAAGATTCCTGAAAATGTGAAAATAATTTTAAAGTTTTACTCTCCCTGGGGAATGGGAGAAAAGGTTAAATTTGAGAATGGATTTGTTGTTTCAGAAAAAGGAGATTTTGTCTTTAAGAAAATAGGTGGCACTTTAAAATCTCCTGAAACGGATGGAAGTGAAATGAATTTTAAAATTTCAGGTGAAAGGTTTTATTTTTATGCCGGTTTTGAAGATTTTAACAATGACAGTGCTTGGATTGAAGCAAAACTTGAATCCGCCAAAAAAAAATATGAAAAAAGGAGAGTAAAATTCAAAGGGGAATTTGAAGGTCTTATAAGCTCAATCACTACAAACCTTTACTGGATGAAGCTCTTGCAACCTGATAAGGGAAGGCTCTACATACCTGCCGGAAGAAGATGGATTTTTCCGGGAAAGAACAGAGAGTACGATTTATGGACCATGTTTGAGTGGGATTCCTTTTTCAATGCAATTGAGCTTTCCGTTGAGGATGAAAGGCTTGCAAAAACGGAAATTGAAGCTGTGCTTGATACTCAGTATAGGTGGGGGAATATTCCGAATTGGCGCTCTGCCACAGCAGGCTCAACCGACAGAGCCCAGCCTCCGGTAGGAGCTTTTGCTGTTTTAAAAGTATTTTATAAAACCGGAGATTTGGAACTTTTGAGAAAATCGTACGAAAGGCTTGTGAAATTTCACAAATACTGGACTGATAACATAGGAAAACATCTTAAAAGGGATGGAAACAATAATTTTCTATTTGAATGGGGAAGTGATACGGAGCTTGTAAATAAAGTGCTTCCATCGTGGGAGGTCGGAGCATCCGGCAGGACAAGAGCAGCCTGGGAATCCGGGCAGGATGATCTTCCAAATTATGATAATGTAAAATTCAATGAAAAGACTCATTCAATTGAGCTTGATTGTGTGGATTTGTCCTCACTTTTGGCACTTGATTCGTATTCTTTATTTAAAATTGCAAAAATTTTGGGAAAAACCTCTGATTCTGAATTTTTTAAAAATGAGTATGAAAAAATTTCAAAAAAGATTAATAAGCTTTTGTGGAATGATAAAAAGAGCTTTTATTTTGACAGATATTGGAGCGGAAAATTTTCGAAGGCAAAGGCATCTTCAAACTTTTATCCCCTTCTTGCGGGGGTGGCGACAAAGGAGAGAGCAAAAAAACTTTTGGCTCACCTTTTAAATCCCAGTGAATTCTGGGGTGATTACATTATACCTACGATTTCAAGGGATAATCCTGCTTTTAAGGATCAGCAGTACTGGAGAGGGACAATCTGGCCCCCTACAAATTATCTGGTATATCAGGGGCTTAAAAGGTATGGTTTTGATGAAATCGCCGCTGAGTTTGCAAGAAAAAGCGCGAAACTCTTTTTAAGAAGCTGGAAGGAGTACGGACTTTGCAGGGAAAATTATAATTCTGTTACAGGGGAGGGCGGAGGACAGCGTTATCAGAGCTGGGGACCGCTTTTTGCACTCGTTTTAATAGAGGATTTTATAGATAATTCTCCCTTTGATGGTTTAAGAGTTGGAAATCTTGCGGCTTATGATAAAAACACTCTTTTGAATTATAAGATAAAAGGGGATTCTTACGACCTTTTTGCTAACAAAAATTCTCTTACACTTTATAAAAATTCAAAAAAAGTGCTCTCCTACAGGGGAAGGGCTGTCTTAAGAAATCTTAAAATTAATAATGATTTTGTGGAAGCTGATATAAGTGTTTATTCCGATAGCCTCAATTTCATACCTTCTTCGAAAAAGTGGAAACTTTATGTTGACGGAAAATCCGTGTTCTCCTCTTTTAAGCTTAAAAAAGGAAAACACAGAATCAGAATTTTAAGGGGGGAAAATTGAAGAAAACTTTTCTTTTTATAGTTTTGGTTTTAAACTTTTCTTTTCTTTTTTCAATTACCAATTATACAAAATCCTTTTTCGGAGTTTACGGAAAAAGAGCCTCTCTGATGGGGAAAATTGATGGTTCTGCATTTGAGGTATGGGTTTATCCTTACAAAGTGTTTCATAATTATGAATTTTTTGTAATTGAAAATGGAAACAGGGTTAAGCCTGTTTCAAAGCTTTC
>JAMOVU010000182.1 GCA_027067555.1 Candidatus Aminicenantota bacterium
TTTGGAAAGCTTATAGAGGGGGGGAAGTGGATTTTGTAGAGGAGTATGATGGAAAGTTATACGGATATGAGGTGAAGTTTTCAAGCAAAAGAAGAGTTTCTTCTTTAAAAGAGTGGGAAAGAATTAAGAATAGCTCCTTAAAAGTGATTTCTACTAAAAATTATCTTGATTTTGTAATTTGATTTTTTAAGAAATCAAAAATGGAGAAGTAATTTAACAAAAAAAAGGGTTTTTATAATTTAATCTAAAATAATTTTAAAAAGAGTTGGGGTCATATAAGAATTATCCACAGAATAGATGAGGAATTTTACCAGACTTATGTTGTTGAAAAGAAGCAGTGGTTTTAAAGGTTAATAAATTATTTCCCTCTTCCCATTAATGCCCATTTTTTGAGGGCTGTTTCCGGCGAATCCGGGTTTGAGGAGGGGAAAACGGAAGGTTTTCCTATTAACAAAGTATCAATGATGTAGAGAATCAGTTTTTTGTCATATTCATCATCCGTGGATTTATATTGTTCAGGATCTCTGTTTATTATTGCATCTTTAATACTGTATTTGTTGTTTTGCTCTTTTTGAAAGTTCACAATGTAGATGCAAATACCGGTCCAGCTTCTGTGAAAGTGAAGTTTATTGTCCTTCCAGAATATAAACCACTTATCCTCCATCTGCTCCGGTATGAATCCCCATTTTATCTTTTCCATCTCCTGTTCATTATATCCTTTCTCAAACACAATTCTTGTGTTCTTTTCAGGCATGGGCTTCCTTTTCCAGTCATTTGGTTCTGCAGCTTTTGTTTGATTTCTTGGAAACCACAAGTTTATGTCTTTTACCATGGCAAACCTCCTTTTTTTTAAAATTATATCAGGAGGTATGTAGCAAATAGTGATACAGGTAGATTAGTTTGATTATTTTTTATTCAAAAGTTCAAAGACCGCTTTGCTGATTGCCTCTATTGTGTAGGGTTTTCTAATGTATTTTTTCACTCCTAACTTTTGAGCTTCAAGTACCTGATTCGGACGTGAGTATCCGCTGACAATTATTGTCTTTTGATTGGGCCTTATCTCTTTTATTTTTTTGTAAGTTTCAAGTCCGTCCATTCCATGGAGCATTATCATATCCAGAAGTATAAGATCAAATTTTTCTTTTTTTATCATTTCAACAGCTTCCTCTCCGCTTGAAGCTGTTTTTACTTTGTAGTAAAGACTTTTTAAAATATCACTTGCAATAATTCTTTGTTCCTCTTCATCATCAACCACCAGGATAGCCTCTCCTTTTCCTGTGTACTCATCTATTTTGTATTCCCTCTTTTCTTCTTCCTCTTCACTTATATTTTTATTAGCGGGAAAATAAAGTTTAAAGGTTGTACCTTTTCCGAGTTTACTTTCAACCTCAATAAAACCTCCGTGATCTTCCACTGTATTTTTTACTACCATCATCCCGAGACCTGTACCACTTGTTCCAATTCTCTTTTTTGAAAAGAATGGCTCAAAAATCCTTGGCAGGTCCTTTTCCGATATTCCGGAGCCATTGTCAGATACTGTAAGCTCTATATATTCTCCTTCCGGTATATTTTCATAGTCTTTTAGTTTCTTGTTTTTAAACTTAACATTTTTAGTGGAAATTATAACTTCTCCCTCTTTTTCTATTGCTTCACAAGCATTTTTAACCAGATTTAAAATGGTTTTGTAAAGATGGATTTTGGAACCTCTTAAATTATGAAGATTTTCGTCTTTAATGATTTTTACTTTTACATTGGGATATTTCTCACATAATTCCTTGAATTCAGGACTGTTGATATACTCTTCCAATATTGAGTTTAAGTTTAAAATTCTTAAGCTTTTAACTCCCTTTCCGCTTAAAGTAAGAAGATCCTGAACAATATTTGCAGCCCTTATTCCCGACTCTTTTATTTTTTTTATGTATTCCAGGGCTTTTTTATTTTCTTTATTATCAGGAAGTATTTTTAAAAGATAATCAGGATATGAAACTATTCCCATCAACACATTATTTAGATCATGGGCCACTGCTCCTGCCAATTTTCCCATGGCTTCTAATTTCAGGGACTGATGAAGTCTATGTTCAAGAATAGCCTTTTCTTCTTCGTTCTTTTGTTTTTGGAGATAAAGCTCATCCAAATCATTTTTTATAACAGCAATAGCTTCGTAGATTTGATACAGCGGGTGAGAAGAAGGCTTTTTGTATTTTTCATCTATTCCTATTTCCTCCCAATCTATTTCACTTAAAAATTCTAAAAATTCGTCAACATATTTTTGAATGGTGGTATCTGTTTTTTTACGAAAAAATGAAGTAAGTTTTTCTTTAATTCTAAAAAAGCCGAGCAACTTTTTTGCCGGGTTTTCCTTCCTGTAAATATATTCAAGTGCTGATTCAAAATTTCTTACAGTTTTTAGAGGGAACTTTAAAAGTGGACGGTTTAAGGGAATCATGACAGACATAGGCCTGCTTACATTGTACAGTATGTATATTTTAAAAGGATATTTTTCGTAGATTTCATTTATTTCTTTAATATAATGTTTTTTGGCTGAAGTGGTGGTTGTTAATTTACCAAAATCTACCATAAAGTAATAATCTTTTTTCTTATTTGAAAAATATTCTTTGAGAATTTTGTCTCTTGTTTCACTTACAGCATTTAAAAACTCTGATGTTATCTTTCCTTCCGGAATTGAATGAAATATCTTTTTATTTATTACTTCGAATCTGACTTTTGCTCCTTTTAAGTTTATGTACCATTCTGGCTTATGAATTCTCTCAATAATTTCAATTTTTTTCTCTTTATGAATTGGAATTTCTCCGCTTAATACTTTAATCGCAAGCTGCATCGCCTTCTCATAGTTTTTTACGACAAAAACAGGATAGGATAAAATATTGAGTTTTTTGGCAAGCTTTATATTAAATCTCATGTAAGGATTTACATTAAGATAAATAAGGGCTTTCATATTTTTAAGGTTTGTCATAAAGTTTATGTAGTATTTTCTTGCTTCAAAGGAAGGGTTAATAATTTTTTCAAAGTCCTCTATATAGACAAAGGACCCTCCTTTAAAAAATTCATCTATTATTTTTTGAGCAAGCCCAAGTGCGCCCACCAGATCTTCTATTGTTGGTTTGCCTTCTCCTCTTCCGTAAATAATTTGATCCCCTATGATTTTGTATGAGACCCTGTACGCCGTGCTAAATTCAATATTTTCCCATTCAGGAGATTTTAAAATTTTAAGCCCTGTTACCGGACAAGTTTCGCTTATTACCCTTTTCATTATTTTAACCTACTAAAAAAAATACCATAAAAGGGGATATGAGTAAAGTTTTCTTATATTTTTTTGAAATTTATCAAAAAAATCCGGGTGTGTATCATAATTTGCTACAGTTTCCATGCTATGCTTATGATATAATAAAATAAGGGAGGTGTGATGAAAGAAATTAGGGAAATTTTCGGTTTGTTTGAAGAAGGTCTTTATTTTAAAGCTTTGAAAAAGGCAAAGGTTTTAAGTGATGATGAAAAGCTTGATGTGCTAAAAAAAATTTCAGAGCTTATTGAAAATGAAGAAAAAATTGATTCTGATATTTACTATAAAGTTTATGAACTCATTGATAGTTTTAAATCAAAGGATAATAGAGATGAGGCAATAGAAAAGGTTGATTGGACGGAACTCGGAATTAAGAAAAGAAAGTTTGTTTTCAAAAATTTTCCCGTTCTTCTTGAATATTTTAAAAGATTAATTAAACACCTTAACAGTTTTACCTATCTTTTAGATGAAGATCTTGAAAACATGCCTTTGGAGATTTTATTCGGAGATTTGAAAGGTTTTAAAATTTATCCGAAAAATACAAGTCCCGACATAGATTACAATATGGATATTTTAAATTCTGACAAAGGAATGATTCTTATTTATCTTCATAAGGATTCCGTTGAAGTTGAGGAAATATCCGAAGCCTTTTACTGCTATGCGGATGAGATTGTAAGAGTGCTTTTGAGAAAAAAGCTCTATCCCTCTGAAATAGAAAGAGGCAAAAAGTGCATTGACAATTTTTTCAAAACCCTTAAAGAAAGGGAGCTTGTGAGGATTGATTTTGAGTGAAAAAAGTTATCTTGCAAAACCCCATTTTTTCTGATAATTTAAAAAATGTTGGAAAGGGGGGCTACGGTGGATTATAAAAATAGTTTTTGTTTTTTGTGTATAATTTGTAAAATAAGAGTTGGAGGTGAAGGATGATTTTAGATGGGAAAAAGATAGAAATTAACGGAGGTTTTGAATGAAAGAGGATGAATTTGTAGAAAAGTTAAAAAGTCTGTTAGATAATGATCTTAAGAAAAAATATGAACTTAAAGATAAGATAAATCTTATTTATAAAATAATAATTAATGACAAATATGAAGTTGATCCAGATTCTAATGAAATAAAAAATCCTAAAAGAGGACATTATTCTTTTCAAACAGATTTAGTTATAATGAATAAAAAAAACAAGATACCATTAGTTGTTATGGAAATTAAAGTTAACTCTCTATCGACTCATGATATTTTGATATATTCTACAAAAGCTCAAAAGCATAAAGAGATTTATCCTTATTTGAGGTATGGTCTTGTTGTTAATAATATTGATAAATTAACTAACAAATTTTTTACACATAACCAAGGTTTTGATTTTGCTATTGTTTTCAGTGAAAAGAATAAGAATAAATTAGTTGACATTATTAAAACTCAGATAAAAAGTGCAGAAAAATTATTGGATGTTCTAAAAAATAAAAATAATACTGAATATTTTAATACTATAATTAAAATTGGTTAATAATAAGAAAAGGGGTGTTAATGATGAAAGATTATAAGAAAATTGATAAAGCAAAAAAAATTAGTTATTATTCCGAACACTATGTGAGGATAATATTAAAAGAAAGAAAAGATAATTGGAAGAAAATCTTGAATGATAACAAAGAGGCTCTTTTTTTTATTTTTAGTTTTTCTTTTTATCGGGGAAGAAGAGATGAGTTATCTTCGAAGTTTAGAAAAAAGGCAGAAAATGTTGTTGATTATTTTATTGAAAAATCAGATTATCTACACAAAACAAAAAAGTTTTTGGATAAAAAGGACAAGAAATTTAAAAATATTTTAAAAGAAAAATATAATAATATTCTACAAGAATTAAAAAGAAATAAAGTAAACAATAAGAATGATAGATTTATGGTTGCCCATTTAATTAACTTTATTCATTCAAAAGAAGAAAAAAACATCGTTAAATACATCATAGCAAAAATAAGAGATGGAAAAATAAAAGAAATTTATGATGAACTTATTTCTATTTATGAATTTGGCCCCAAAATTTCATCATTAGTTTTAAGAGATACCATATTTCTATATTTTAGCGAATTAGGTAAAGATTATAAAAAAAGATTGTCAAAAGAAGACTTTTATTATTTACAACCGATTGATACATGGGTTCATCAAGTGTCTAAAAAAATAGGTATCATTAAAGAGAAAGAAGAAAAAATATATAAAGGAGAAGCAAACAAACTTGTGGATTTTTGTTGGGAAAATAAAATTGACCCTGTAAAATTTAATCAAGGGGTTTGGTACATTGGTTCCAATTCTCTGGATGTTTTGCTGAAATTATTGGAGGAAGGAAAGCTTTAATATTAAATATAAATAACCTCGGGAGGATAAACATGTTTCCGGAGTATCTTAATTTATTTGAAAATCATGGCGAATATGATGTGAGTGTTAATTTTATCGGAAGGGATGCGAGTATCAGAAAAACAAGGATGAGAGCGGAGGACTTTAAAAGACTTATTAATCCTAAAACAGGAATGTTTTATGAGAAAATGTACTTTGATGATTATCTTGCAAAAGTCCTCAGATATATAATAAAACCGGATGAGAGAGTTGTTGAAATTGTTGTGGAGATGTGAGAAGATAATAAATAAAAAATGATCGTAGGATTTGGTTTATGAAAGAAGATAAGAAGAAACCGTTTATTCCAGATTACTTGCCCCCAAAGGAGATCTTGTGGGAAAGCCTTATTCCCCTGATAGGAGATGCAAACCGTGGGATAGCGAGATATGATGGTTTATTAAGTGGTTTGATAAATCCAATTGTTCTTCTTTCTCCCCTAACTACCAATGAAGCGGTAATATCATCAAGAATAGAGGGAACTCAAGCATCATTAGAGGATGTCCTTGAAATGGAAGCGGGTATAAACCAGAAACACAAAAGTATAAAGGCTGATATTCAAGAAATAATAAATTACAGGCAAGCTCTTTTATTTGCAGAGCAGGAACTTCAAAATAGAAATATAACTTTGAATTTAATAAAACAAATTCATTTCTTATTAATGAGTAATGTCAGAGGAAAAGATAAAAAACCCGGTGAGTTTAGAAAAACACAAAATTGGATAGGGAACAGAGGAACTCCTCTGGAAAAAGCTCGATATATACCTCCGGAACCATTATTAGTGAGTGAGTATATGGAAAAATTGGTAAAATTTATTCAATCGAATTTTTTGGATAGAATTGTCCAATTAGCTATCATTCATGCTCAATTTGAGATAATACATCCATTTTTGGATGGAAATGGAAGAATCGGAAGACTTCTTATTCCTTTGTTTTTATATTCAAAAAAACTTTTAAGTAAACCAGCTTTTTATATAAGTGAATATTTTGAAAAAAATAGGAACGAGTATTATGATAGGTTACTTGGAATTACAGAAGAGCATGATTGGCAAAGATGGATAGAGTTTTTTCTTAAAGCTGTTATACTGCAAGCCGAAGATAATATTTTCAAAGCCAAAAGAATAATGAAACTTTATGACCAACTTAAAAACAAATTTATAGAAATAACTCATTCACAATTTGCAATACCATTGTTAGATGCTTTTTTTACTCGTCCGATTATTGATACTACAAGTATTCTAAAAATAACAGGGATATCCAATAGAGTAACAGTTAACGAATTACTAAAAAAACTCAATAGAACGGAAAATCCTCCGATTCGCCCGATAATAAAAGGAACCGGAAGGCAACCTTCTGTTTATATCTTATCAGAACTTATAAACATTGTTGAGGGGAAAAATCTTATATAGAGCGTTGTGTTAATTAAAATATCAACAAAACATTTTGCGTTAAGAGAAACAAAGAATACTTTACGCAAAAGGAGTGGCTATAATTAGATTTTACACAAAGAAAACTTCAACAGAATAAAAATAAGTTCTTTTGAAAAGAAATATATTTGATTTTTTGTTATAACTAAGGAAAAAAATCGGATCTTTACCAGATGTACACTTATGCAAAAAAATACAAAGCAAACAAAGTCATCTTAGTTTATCCTTTTACGGAAAATTTTCCGGAAGATCAAACATGGCAATTTGAGGACAACATATCTCTTTCAATCATTTCTGCTGAGCTTTCGAGTGTAATAGAAATAAAAGATGAGCGAATAGAAGATGAGAAAAAAGTCGTGAACAAAATAGAAGAAATCCTTAAAGCCTAATTTTAAAAAAGTATAAAAAAACCTTTTTCTTCATATTGTCCTATTATAATAGGACAAAACTATAGTTTGTCGTCCTAATATAATAGTAAAAATATGTGGAAAATTGTCAGAGTATATTAGGAAAGATACATTAGCCAACAAATACTCCCTACCACATAATTTTAATCGTTTTTGAAAGTGGGGATTTTGTGAATCTTATCAGTAAAGCTTTTCCTTTATTAGTTAACCTTATTAAGCTAATAATATAAAATCAGTTCAACACATTAAACTAAAATTTTAGACTAATGAGAGAAACTTCATCGGAAACATTAAAATATAATTGACAAAGATATCCAAAAAAGCTATATTTTTAAGGGAGAATAAAGGTATGTTTTTTTCTAAGATAATGTGTGGAGTACGGAAATCTCAAAAAAGAGTTTTAATAAAAGCCAAAATAACTGACTGCTCTCCGCTGAACAATAAGTTATCGGTGATTCTTTCAAAGTTGGATAAAGAATGAAAAACAGAACAAAAGTAATTATAGGTGATAGCAGAAAGATGATTGAAATTGAGGATAATTCTATCCAGTTAGTTGTTACATCTCCTCCCTATTGGTCAATAAAAAACTATGGTGTTGAGAATCAGATAGGTTACGGGCAGACTCTCCATGAATATTTAAAAGATTTGTACAGAGTTTGGAAAGAGGTGTACAGAGTTTTGGAACCTGGACGGAGATTAGTTATTAACATAGGAGATCAATTTGCAAGAGCAATAATTTATGGCAGATACAAGATAATACCTTTGCATGCGGAGATAATTTCTCAATGTGAAGATATAGGATTTGATTATATGGGCTCTATTGTATGGCAGAAAAAAACCACTATGAATACCACCGGCGGAGCTAATGTTATGGGCTCATATCCTTATCCTCCGAATGGAATGGTTGAAATTGATTATGAGCATATTTTGATTTTTAAAAAACAGGGGAAAAGCAAAAAAGTTTCAAAAGAGGTTAAAGAAAAATCAAAACTTACCAAAGAAGAATGGAAAGAATATTTTTACGGGCACTGGTATTTTGGCGGGGCTAAACAGATAGATCATGAAGCAATGTTTCCTGATGAATTACCAAAAAGATTAATAAAAATGTTTACTTTCACAGGTGAAACTGTTTTGGACCCATTTGCAGGAAGCGGGACAACCTTGAAAACCGCAATAGAGCTTAACAGAAAAGCTATTGGTTATGAAATTAATGAAAAATTTCTTGATATTATAAAGAAAAAGATAGGGATGGAAGGATTATTTTCAAATAGAGAAGATATTGAGATTATGAAAAGGAAGGGAGAAATTGTTCCCGAGAAAATTGATTATAAACCTCGAATAAAAGATGCGAAACCCATTGTTGAACCGGAAAAGTTAAAATTCAAGAAGAATGCGTTTTACAAAGTTACAGAGATTTTAAATGACGGAAGTTTGAGATTGGATACGGGAATAATTGTGAAATTCAGAGGTGTTGTTATAAATGATATTGAAAAAGCTATTTTATATTTAAAAAATTATCTTTTGAGAAAAAAAATTTATCTTAAATTTGATAAAAATTATATTGCAAATAATAGTTATGTTGAAGCATATGTTTACCTTAAAAACAAAATATTCGTAAATAAGTATTTAATAGAGAGCGGACTTGCATTAGCTGATAAAAGCAATAGTTATGATATGAGAAAAAAATTTATTAATCTCAAGTTATCTACGGAGAAAAGAGTAAAAACCAAGGAAATATTTGATAAGAGAGGGAAGATGATATAATGGGGGGATTTAATGGAATTAAAATTAAAAACGGAAGAAATTAGAGAGTTATTGGAAATAGAAAGCCCCGAGTTTCCCAAGTATGTGACACAAATTCTTAATTTGGCAAATCAAAACGCTCAAGGCACCAGACCTAAAGTTGTCGGACAAATGAGCGAACTCATAAATAAATTTCCGGGTAAAACTTTGGAAGAATGGGAGAAATGGTATATGGAAAAATATCCGGATTCCATAGACAAAGCTACGGAAAAGATCTCAGAGATGATTAATAATCTTAAGAAAGCAATGGAGAAAATTGATGAGAGTATGGTAAGACGATGGGTAAAAGATTTGGTAATTGTAAAAACATTCATAGGTTTAAAATTTCAGAAAGCTATTTTAAAAAAGGTTGCGGAAACATTCGAGGCCTCTTATAAATTATCTACGCCTGATGAGGAGGGTAGGGGAATTGACGGATACATAGGTGATATTCCCGTTAGTCTGAAGCCTATAACATATAATATTGAAAAGAACTTAAGTGAGAATTTGGAAGGTTATATCATTTATTATGAAAAGCAGAAAAAAGGGTTAAAAATAATAATTCCTGATGAATTGAAAGAAAGATTGAATAATTTGTGATTTTAGTTATTTGAAAAAACACAATTTTCTTTTTGAATACTGCTATTAAACGGAAATCATTTTATTGTAAACCTCATTACCGTAATCGTGGTTACGATAAAAATGGGGAATTATAGTTCATAAATTGTTAGTTTTTAATACAGCTTTTTACTGGAAAAACCTGCAGTGCAATAAAGTTTTTCACGGAGAAAAATTGTATTATATCGAAGTATGGTATTTTAGTGGTACATTATTGAAGAACATGTGAAAGAAAACCTTTGACCTTAAATACAAGATGTCATTGGGAAAACCAAAAGAATTTTAAAGAAAGAGGAATTAATAAAACAATGAATTTATAAAAAATTATTTACAACAATAATCTTTTAATTTATTTAATTCGTCAGGATTAGTGATAATGTGTTTTTCTTCCGCTTCATATTTTTCAAAAAGTTTTCTCTGCTCCGGTGATAACCCTTCTTTATATTTAACTTCAACAAGATATCTGTTATTTATTAAAAAATCAATCTCAATTGAATCTTCTTTAACATAGCACAATTTTTCTTTCTTAAAGTTAAGATAAAAATAATTCTCAAACTGTTTACCCAATTTTTTACCTTCGCTGAAAATGTATCTTATACCAATATCAGCTGAATAAATTTTTGGAGGGGAGTTTAGTCTTTGGTTTAATTTGCCACACCTTTTTACGCTTCCGATAATATATGTATTTAAAAAAAAGCCAAAATACCTTGAGGCTGTTTCAGTGGAGAGTTTTAACACTTTTGAAATTTTGTAAAGACTCAAAACTCCCGAGCTATGGTTCATTAGAAGAAGAAAGAAATCCTTTATGATATCTTTGTCTCTGATGTTATTTTTTAACACAATGTCTTTGTAAAGGATATCGTCAATCAAAGAATTTATGTAGCTATTATCTTTTGTCAGGATATATTCGGGAAGGCCGCCTGTCACTAAATAATCCTCAAAATATTCCTCGAAAATAAAGGCATCTCTTTTGTTAATTGTAATTCCTTTTAATTCAAGATACTCTTCAAAAAAGAAGGGCAGAATTTCCATAATACTTTCCCTTCCTGTCAAAAAAGCGGAGCTATCTTTTAAAATACTTGCACTTGAAGAAGATGCGTATATTTTAATATTTTCTCTGTCATATAGGTTTTTTAATTGTCTGTGAAATTCCCTTTTATATGTTATCTCATCCAAAAATACATATATTTTTTTATCAACACTATGGCGGTGTATTTTCCTAAACTCTTCAATAATATCCGAAATAGAATATTTATCGAGAATAAAGTCATCAAGAGAAACATAAAAAATCAAATCGGGCTTAATGCCCTTTTCCAAGATAAGCTTTTTTATAAAAAGCTTCATTAATGTTGTTTTTCCAACCCTTCTTAATCCTGTAATAAAAATTATATTTTTATTGGAAAATTGCTTTCCCATTTCCGAAAGTAGTTTTTTTCTTTCATACGCTTTAATAAAATTTATCTCACCTTCCCACCACGGATTATATCTGAAGAGTAGAGTTCTTAGCTCCATATCATACCTCCTTTTGAATTATAGCATAATATCAAAAGAAATTAAACAAAATCTTTTGATAATATCAAAAGAATATTTGATACGAACATTAGCCCTTTAGTTTTTTATTGTATTTTTATAAGTCCGAAAGCTTCATATTAAATATTCAAAGGTGAGTAAATTTTGCACGATAAATGCAAAATTTCATTGAAAATTTGTACGCTTTATGCAAAATTTCTTGACAAAAACTTTTGTGTTTGATATTAATTAATTATGAATTATATAAAAAGAGAGATTGTCGATTTAATGGTTAGAAGATTTAAAAGTAGAAATATAATTTCTGTTATAGGACCGAGGCAGACAGGGAAAACTACACTTTGCAGGGAGATATTACCCGATATTGTAAAAAGGGATTTTGAATATTTTACTTTTGATGACCCTGACGAAAGGCTGAGATTTTCCGAAAATTCCCTTTCAATCCTAAAAAATATTAAAAAACCATTGGTTATTTTTGATGAGATTCAGAAAGCTCCTTTTATGTTCGAATCATTGAAATATGCGGTGGATAATTATGATAAAAATGTAAAATACTTAATTACAGGCTCTTCTCAAATACTTCTTATGAAAAACATAAAGGAGACACTTGCGGGCAGGATTTCTTTATTTAATCTTTATCCTTTCTCAGTGAGGGAAATTTGTAAAAGCAGAGTTAATTTAGATAATGAAAATCTTCTGTCCTTACTTGTAAATAATGAGATTGAAGATATAAAAAACAAATTGTCGGAGTATGGTTTGCTTTCATCCGAAAAAATCAGGGAGATAAAGGAGATAGTGAATATTCATAAAAAATTCGGAGGATTACCTCCTGTTTGGTTTATTGATGAAGAAGAGGAAAAGCTCGCATGGTTGAAGGATTACAGGAAAACATATATTGAAAGGGATTTAAGGGATGTAGGCGGATTTTCCGACATAGAGGATTTGAATCTTGTTCATAAATTATTATCTTTGAGAGCCGCACAAATTTTGAATATGAATAGCATTGCAAAGGAGTCCGGTTTGGCTGTTAATACTGTGAAAAAATACATCAAAATTCTTAAGATTGGCTTTCAGGTGGACTTACTTAAACCTTTTCATTCAAATTTAAAAAAGCGTCTGGTAAAATCCCCGAAAATTTATTTTCTTGATACGGGAGTTTTAAAAGCAATAATCGGAGAAAGTAGCATTTCGGATGGGGCACTTTTTGAAAATTGGGTTTATTCTGAAATATTGAAACTCAGGGAAAGTCACTTTCCGAATTCGGAAATTTATTTTTTCAGAAACTCTTCTTCAAGAGAGGTTGATTTTATAATTAAAAATGAGTCAAAAATAATTGCCATAGAGGCTAAAACAACGAAAAACCCGGATATAAGAGATTCAAGGAATATCTCGGTGTTTTTTAAGGAATATACGAAATTAAAGGGCATAGGAATAATTGTCTATCCCGGAAATAAAGCATTTAAAATAACTGAAAATATTTTTGCCATTCCCGATTGGAGCCTGTTTTGTTAGAGAATATAATTACCACTTTTGCTTCGGTTAGATTATTTTTAAAGAATAAAGATGATGCTAACTTTATTTTAATGTGGTTAAAGGAGAGGTATGAAAAAAAATAAAATAATATTACTCATTATAATAATAGTCTTAATTATTTTTGTTTTTTCCCATATTTTTATAAATAGAAAAGAGAATACTTTTAGTTTAATTAGCAAAACTATATTCGAAAAGGAAAAAAACATTTCAATTAAAAAGATAACTATGAATGAAAAAAATTCACCCGGAAGAATAAAATCCGTTTTTGTATCGGGGGGTAAGATTTATATTTTGGATAGATATTATTATAAAGTGATGGTTTATGATAAAGAGTTTAAATTTTTATACTCAATAGGGAGAGCCGGGCAGGGTCCCGGAGAAATATATTCCCCGGGTGGAATTTTTGTTGATAATAATAAAATTTATATATTTAATGTGCCCGACAGATTTGAAATTTTTTCAAAAAACGGAGAATATTTAAAAACAATAAAGCTTAAATTCAATAGTAATGATGATATTACAAAAACGAATTGTGATTCTTTTGCAATCTGCGAGGGAAAAATATATTTATATTGCTTTATCGGGAAAAATAAAGTGAAAGTTTTTGATATGAGTGGAAATCTCTTGAAAAATCTTATTAAAAGAGAGAACTCAAGAATAACTCCGGGCTATTCATATCTTGCGGATTTCAGGCGGCTTTATATCTCAAAATCAAAAAAGTATTTGATTTTATCAAGCCTTCTTGACGGAAGCTCTGAATTATATGATCTGAAAAGCGGAAAAATGCTTTATAAATTTTCCCTCAAAGAAAAAGAGACGGAAGAGAGGGTAGCAAAACTGAGAAAAAAGATTAAAGATGATAAAAAAGAGCATTCCGTTATATCAGTGAAAGTTTTCGCTTTTTTTTCCGTAAGCTATGATCCTTATAATGATAATATCTGGATTCTGAAAAGGAGGCGAAAAAAGAAGCACTATGTTTTATATATTGTTAACCCTGGCAAAAAACTAATAAGGAGAATTTATTTCCCTTGGAAAAATAACATTGAAATAATAAAATTTTTCTTTTTGGATAAGAATAGTGTGTTTTTTTATGATGATAATTATGATGTTTATAAATTTTTTTTTGGAGGTTAATATGTTAAAAAAATCAAGAAAATTAATTATTATTTCTCTTTTAATTTTAGTTTTTGCTTCATTTTCTCTTCTGTTTTCATCCAGTAATCCTTGTGGTTGTGCTGACACTTACGAAGGACAACATTTAACTGCGTATAAATGCAAGATAGTTGGTGGAGAAGTAATTAGCAGGACATGTTATTATGGAGGAGCCGAAAAATTATAATTTTATAGAAAAATATTTTTGATTTTAATAAAATATAAAATGAAAAGATATATTTTTGTAGTTATACTTGCTTTGTTATTTTCCAATATAATAAAAGGCGGAAATCTTATTGTAAAGATTATTACGGAAAATCCCAAAAGAGTTGCTTTTCCCAATTTTGACTTTTTGGTTTGCCAAAACTCTTCCTGCTCATCTGCTGCTCAATTTCCGCTTAAAAAGAAAGTAATTAAAAAGAGCAAAAATGAAGTGAAAATAAAAGATATTCCGAAAGGTTATTATCTTTTTGTACCGAAAGAAAATTCCACCTCTCTGTTTTACTTTGATAATAAAACATACAGGGTGTTTATTCCTGCAGAAGAGGAGGATTCTGAATTAATATTGAGAGAATTATTAGGTGGAGGGATAAGGATAAGTTGTTATGATAAAAAGGAAAGAGTAGTTGGGAACCCGAAAAGCAAGTTTTTAAATATATGGTTGGAAGATAAAAAAGGTGAAAATCTGTTTTATTCATTTGATACTTTTGAGAAAAATATTTCTATAAATGGTATTCCCGAAGGAAATTATAAACTTTATGTTTTGTTCGAAGGTTACGGATTAAAAGAGATAAAAGATGTAAGAGTTAAAAAAGGAAAAATCAAAGAAGCTATTGTTAATATAAGTTTTAATAGTAAAACCGGTGTGAAGGGTGAAATAAAGGGTTTTGATAAGTTCGGGAGCAAAGAAACAATTTTGTCATTGGTAGAGCTTATAAAAAAAGAGGATAATAAAAAGTATGGGGTTGCTCTTGTTAAAAATACAGGGAAATTTAAAATAATTGATGTACCTCCGGGGAAATATCAGCTTTTTATTACAATTAAGAATTTAAATTCTTCAGGAAAGGAAATTTCTTTTATTTTGAGCGTTTTGAATGTAAAAATAAAGAAAAATAAAATTGTGAAAATCACAGAAGTCATTGATGAGAAAATAAATAAATAAATGTCTGTGAGTAAAAAATATAAAAAAACATACTTAAAAGAGGAGAATTACAGAGAGGTTATAGAATCTTACACTCTTGAGGATTGGAAACCTCTGCTGGATTTAATTCCTGAAATTGAAAACACTAAGGAATTCGGTAGAATTGTAGGGGGATTTAGGGATGAAAATGGTGTTTTTCAGATGCCTATGTGGGTTGAGGGTAGGGTTATAGATAAATTCATTGATATTGTTTACAATATGCCAATAATTATAAGCTTTAAATGGTATGAGTGGGATGAAGGGAGAAAGATGGGAAAATCCGGTTTTGATTTTGATTCGGTGGATATCCCCACAAAATGCAAATTAATAACGGCAATAGTGAGAAATGATAGATTCTGCGATGGAGCATTGGTATCCGCTTTTGAATCAGGGATTATCCTGAAAATCCTCAAATCCATTGAAAGACAGGTAAAAGCCAAATTTGCCGAATCAAATACGAAAAAACAGACAAACCGAAAATAACTTAGTAGAAGCAGGAAAAGAATATTTTAAAAGAAAAAAGAATAGTTGATATTATTTTATTACTGAAAAATGCATGGAGAGAAATCGATTTTATTAGAGAAAATGACCTTGTAATATGTTGGTTATGAGAGGTTTATATTTTGTATTTAATAAATATCCCCATGGTGAGCGATATCAAGAAGTATGATTTAATTACCTACAATACTAAAAGTTAAAATAATTCTGTAACTCATAGTTATTGATACCGAATATTTATCTCTGAATTTCCCTTTTAATTTATGTAATCTTAATGAGTTATGTTTTGGATTTAATTCCAATAATTTTAGTACTTTTTTGTATCTTTCAATCAAATCCTTGTTTTTTTTAATTCTTTTTCTCTTTTAAGATATGTTTGTGTAAAAACTAATTGGTACATTAAATTTTTAATCTTTTAAAATGCTCCTCAGCGCTTTCTTTGATAACTCTACCTTTTTTATAATCCTCTTCCGCTTGCCTGATAATTGATTCAAGTTCCGCTTCTTTGAGTTTTTCATATTCCTCTATATCCATAATGACAAATTTCTTTTTGCCTCTTAATGTGATAAAAACTTCCTTTTCTTTTTTTAGGATTTTATCAATAAAACTTAATCCTTTAACTTTAATATCATTAGCACTAATTATCATATTAATCACCTCACCAATTATGGTACTATTTATAGTGTACTATTTAAAAATAATTTTTCAAGCTACTTTTTAGGGGCAAGGCGCTTTTTTTTAAAAGAGTCAAAGTCAAAATTTCTGAACTTTTTATAAATTTTATAAGAACATGTTAAAAGCAAAGTGGATTATGAGAATTATAGGATAAAAGTCTTCTTGACATTTCACCTCCTGATTATTAAATTAATAATGATTAGAAATGAGAAAAATATTTGTATTTTTAGCGGTTGTTTTGTTTATCTTAACCTCCTGCAAAAAAGAGGATGCTCCTCAAAAAGCAAATCTGCTTTTTAAATCGGGTTTTGAAGGAGGTGTTTATATTGATGAAACTGCGTATGAGAATTCCGAAGATTATAGATTCATAAGAGGTACGGATAGTGAGACAGGCTTTAGCTGGCCGATTACAATTTTGGGGGCGAGTGAGAGTGCTCTTCACTATATAGATGATGATAATCATCAGGCGGTTTTCTGTGAGCTTCAGACTGTCATGGGCCATACGGGAAAGCAGACGAGAGCATTGTATTGCAGGGAAAATTATGATTTGGGGGTAACCCAATGCCCTTATGAAATTTTGAATATTAAAGAGGGAACAAAGGATTTGTATGTTAAATACTGGATAAAGGTTGATAGCGAGAGCCTATTCAAACCCTATATGTGGCGTGCGATTTTCGAATACAAGACAAAGGATTATGCGGAAGGGGAGGGTTTTAGGCTAATTGCCTTTATCTACAGTGATGAAAATGGAAATCCCTACTGGTCATTTCAGGGGGACAAAGATCCCGAGCATCCTATCTGGGAGATAGACAACAAGCAGGTTCCGGTTCCTTTGAACAAATGGTTTATGACTGAATTTTACTGGCACTGGAGTGAAGGAGAAGACGGGATAGTTTGGTGGAAGGTAAACGGAATATTAATAGGGAAGCATAGAGGACCTACTACAAGAAATTCAAGACCCATTGATTTTATAATGCTCACCCAGATTTACGGTAACTCAAATCCAAAGTATCAATGGGTAGATGATATTGAAATATGGGATGGTGTGCCTGAATAATTTTTAATAAAACTTGAATAAAAAACAGCCTTTCCCCCTGAGATTTTTTTTAATTGAAATTTAGGTTAATTGATTTTTAATTTAGTTTGTCTTTTTCCTGAATTTTAAGATTTTTCCGGACGGGAGATATAAAAGCTCTAAATAATCATTTGTAAGCTTTAAAATTTCATATTTGTAAGTTTCTCCTTCCTCTTTGCTCTTAAAATAAAGGTATTTCCCGTCAAATCTGATGGTGGCTTCATCCGTAACTTCATTTTCATAATACTCTGTCCTGTGTAAACTTTCTATTTCAATTACAAAAAGGATATCTTCCGTTGATTGCCATTTCCCTTCGAGCATCTTATATGTTTTTAAATATTTCTTTTTATTTAAAACAAGTTCTTTGAGTGTGTTGGCATTTTTAACGAATTTATTTGCATCAACCTTTTCTAAGTTTGTTTTCCCCTTTTCAAGCTTTTTTATAACTTTATCCCTATTTAAATATAATCTTAATTCATAGTAAGGGATGAGTTTTGTATAATCAGGTTCAAAATAATCTCCGTTTTTTGATTTTTTTTCTCCGTATTTACTCTCTTTGTAAAAAATAAAGAAAAGTTGATTATTCCAGAAATAGTATTCTGTTTCACAAACCCCTGAGGAAAGCCCTATCCATTCCGTAATTTTATAAATTTTGTTATCTTTTAAAAATCCTTTAACTTCAACCCCATTATCAGGAATTTTATTAAGATAGTCTTCTCCTGAAATTTTAATTATTTCAAAATCCTTTTGAGTGTTTATCCATTTAAAATGCTCCCTAATCACTTTTATTTTCTCATTTGAATTTTGAGAAAAAACAAAATTTAAACTTACGACAAATACTGCAAAAAGAATAAGAACTCTCAAAATTGAGTTTCTTAAAGCAATAATTTTCATTAAAATCTCCTCCTGAAAAGCTATAAAGCCAGAAGCTTACAAGCCTCCGAGCTGTTTTTTCATCATTCTAAATTCAAAGAAAACAAAATTTTACAATTAAAATCCTTTAAAATCAAACTAATGTGATTTTTACCTTGTTCGTTTTAGTGTTGTAGAGCCGCTCGATTCAAGCGTCTTTTCAGGTTTTATTGTTTTATTTGTAATTTTCTGCTGCTCCGCGCTCCGCTTTGTAAAGCTTTTGGTTCTAACTTCTTATTCTCTCAATGATTTTGAAAAATAAATTTCCCCTTTAGGAGTTATTTCAACGACGAAACATGAGCCATTATTCAGAATTAGCGGTCTTATAATTGAAGTATCCGAAGCTGGTTCATAAAAGCTTTCCGGAGGTATCCAGTTTTTTCCTACATCAAATGAAGCACTCATTTTATTGCCCAAGCTAACAATCATTCTATCAGGCATATTTATATTCAAGTATGGCATTGATTCATTCCTCTCAAATACTTCCCAGAGATCCTGAGCATATTTGTACTCCAGTCCAAGATTTGTTCTGTAAAAAAACCATTCACCTATCACCGCTCCTGTGTAATATTCCTGATAAACTCCAAAAAAAGAATTGTCATTTGAAAGATAACAGTCTCCCACATCAATATACTCGCCGTATGTTTGAGTGTAGTGTACTCCTCTGTCTGAAGATACAAAAGCAACACCTACCTCATCTCTTCCGGAGCGGGTTAGAAATTCTATACGAATTCCCCCATTGTTGTTTACAAGTATACCTGATGGGGAAAGTCCCTCTCCTTCGTAAAGATCAGATACATCATAAGAGAATTTTCTTTGAAATTGCCAGCTACTTCCGAAATCCGTTGAGTAATAGGTGTATATACTTATTATTTTTTCGGGAGTGGATGTGGTGTAAATACAGTAAAAATTTGAATCTCCAGCCCATTTTAAATAGCGTACTATAAAACTCTCATTTTTTGGAGGAATAAGAGTGGGGCATTGAGCCACTTCTTCCCAACTGTTCCCATCATCATTTGATTTATAGAGTTTCAAATCATAAATTCTATATAGTTCTTCATTTATATTCAAAAGCTCTCCCGAGTAATCTTTGGGATTTCCCCAATTTTCTCCTTTATCTTTTGAGACAATGAACTTATTTTGATATTCGTATGATGTTTGAGAGATTTGTTCTTTGTAGGTGATAATAAGGGTTCCGTTTTTAAAATAAAGAAGGTCTGGATCTTTTCTCTCATTGGTTTCTTCTCCGTCAAGTATAAGTTTTGAAGAGGGGCATGAGGGTGTATGAGAGATTGTAATTGGAAATCTTCCGGAAACTGAGCCTTGATTATTTATTCTTATATATATTTTTTTTGAGCTTATGTCTGTAGATATATTTGTTATATCTTCGTTTATCGTTGCTTGAAGCTCCGTGTTGCTTATAAAAGTGGTTGGAATAGTTTTATTTTCTACTACGACCGATGAATTTTCATTAAAATTTTTCCCCTTTATTGTGATTAGAGTTGACATTTTGCTTAAAAGAGTGTCCGGTTCAATTTCTGATATCACGGGAGAATTATCATTTACAGGGGGAAGATTGCTTCCTTCTTTACATCCTGTTATAAAAAGAGTAAGAGATAGAGCAAATAGTAAGAATGCAAATATTCTCGCACTCATTGCTACCTCCTTTTCGACTTTTAATTATACACCTTAAGTTGGTTTTTTTTGAATAAATTATTTTGTCCCCGTTAAATAATAATTCTAAATTAGAGAGAATCTCACCTTAATTTTTAAAATTTTCTCAGAGAGTAAATAAATAGCTTTTTAAATTAATTATACTTGCTTTTTCAACAAACCTATTAAAATCATAAAAATTTTGATTCTCTTACATAGAAGACATATTCAAAAAAAATGAAAATTCATTTAAATGAAAATTTAACGGTTATTGTGAATTTAACTGGTTTAGGGACACCATCTTCTTTGTAAGGTTCAAACTTCCATTGTTTTACCGCATCAATAGCCGCCTGATTTAATACCGGATGACCTTTTAATACTTTTACATCCCTAACATTTCCATCTTTATCTGTCTGGCATTCAAGAACTACAATCCCCTGGATTCTCTGTTCCTTTGCTTCTTTTGGGTATTCTGGAACAACTTTTTTAATTACTTTTGGAGGTTTGATTATCTTCGTGTCATTTTTTTCTGTGTCAACATTATTTTGCTGACTTTTCGGCAAATTTTCTTCTGATGTTTTTTCTGTCTTTTCATTAGTTCCCTTTGCAATCTCTTTTTTCTGGGATACTTTGTCAGTTTTTTCATAAGTTGTTTTTGTTGTTTGAATTTCAGTATTTTTCTTTTTAAGTTTTGGGATTAAGAAAAGAATCAAAGC